>JAUNCA010000062.1 GCA_030526775.1 Coriobacteriia bacterium
AACCTGCTCCTCGGCATCGAATACGCAAACCAAATCCAGCCCGAGCACAGCTTTGGTCGGACGAACGCCGAAAGCTCGTTCCATCGCCTCGGTAACAGGTATCTCTTTGAGTTCGTAAGTTGGGAAATCCATCTCGTAAAGATTGCCGCGCCTTGTAACCGTCAGAGTCCCGCTGAGCGTGTTGAAACGAACGATATCGCTACCTGGTTCGAAATAGTTCAGAACCACAAACGAGGATGCCAGCGTCGCATGGCCGCATAATTCGACCTCGGTTCCCGGCGTGAACCAGCGCAAGCGGTACCCTTCGGTTTCTTTCACAAGGAACGCGGTCTCCGACAGGTTGTTCTCCCGAGCCAGCTTCATCATGGAGTCTTCCGAAGGCCAGCTCTCCATCACGCAGACGGCCGCCGGGTTTCCGGAGAACGGCTCGCTCGTAAATGCATCGACGATGTACTGCTTCACGAAAAACCACCCCTCATCTCCAACTTGTGCCGTTCTAGGATAAGGCACTTTCGAGTCGTTGCCCTACGTCAATCTCGCTGTCGTGTTATTAGGTCTGGAAAGGCGGCTGCGCAACAGCTATCTCCTCCAGAGTGCAAGGACGACATTCGACATATAATGTCGAATGCGATACCACCCCACGGCGAAAGCAGGGAAATACGTTGAATATCGTTCGAGCAGATGCATCGGATTTCGAGAAGGCGCGGATGTTCTACCACTCCCTCATCGATGGGCGGAGGCAGGCGGGATACATCATCACCTGGGTGAAAGATGTTTACCCCTCATCCGAATTCCTGCGTGCCGCAGCCGAGAACGGCGAGCTCTATTTCGGGATGGAGGACGGCGAGATCGCTGCCGCGATGGCGCTGAACCATGACGCGAATGAGGCATATCGGCAAACCCAGTGGCCCACGTCGGTAAGCGAGGACGAGGTGATGGTGATCCACGCCCTCGGCGTCCATCCGCGGTTCGATGGAAAAGGCTTGGGCAGAAAGATGACCGAAGAGGCCATCGCCATCGCGCGGGAATCCGGTATCAAGGCCATGCGACTCGATGTGCTCGAAGGAAACGAACCCGCCCGGCGCATTTACATCGCCTGCGGGTTCGTATCGGTTGCAGCCGTGCAGATGTATTACGAAAACACGGGGCTTGCCAACTTCGAGCTGTTCGAGTTGTCGCTCTAACGCCTGTTACGCGTTATTGTTCTTCCAGCGCGCCAGGCTGGGAAGCAGCGCGCCCATGAACGACACGGCTTCGTCGAGGCTCACGCCCGTCGCCTGCACCAGGTAGGGCGCCGATTTCTCGATGACATCATCCATCGTCGCGCTCGCGAACTGGCCATCGTCATAGCACCACTTGCAGTAGTCGGGATTCTCGGTGCCATCCGCGTCTGCGCCCTTTGGCATGTTGGGCACGGAAAACGGCGTTCCGCAGCATTGGCATGCGGGCTCTTGCGGCAGGTCGAGCAAGCGGATGACGGGCACATCGAGCACCGAAGCGAGCAGCTTCGCCATATCGATGCTCGGGGTGGTCTCCCCCGTCTCCCATCGGCTCACAGCCTGACGGGTCACGAACACCTTCGCGGCAAGTTCTTCCTGCGTGAAGCCCTTCTCCTTGCGAATCTGGGGCAAAACATCTTTGATAGTCATGGCGAGACCTCCGTTCTCTCTTCGACACCGTCAATTGTAGGAGCCGGCCCACGCCGCGTCACGCAACAAGACGTTGCATGCGGTGCTACATGAGTTCGAGCGCGCTGCCCAGCTGCTGTTGCGCGAGCAGGCGTGCGAGTGGGTCGGGGTGTTCCACGTACACCCACGAGAAAGTGCTCGGGAACCAACCCTCGCGTTCCGCAGAGACGATGTTGCCTTCTTCATCGACTTTAAGCGAAAGGTCGTAGGAGAATTTGGTCGTTTCCGTCTTGCCGTCGATCTCGTGTGTGAAGGTCGTATCAACAGTCGCACTTACCGGCACGTCGCCGTCGTAGCGGATGTCGTAGACACGCTCCTCCCAACCCGGGCACACATAGTGCACGAGGTCCCCATGTTCGTTGTATTCGAAGGTTTTCCCGGATTCTTCGGACTCCTCGTCAAAGACCACCTTGCGCTCAAGCGTCCCATCCTCGCGGTAATCCAGGGTGCAGCGAAGGCTTCCATCGGTCAGCTCGAAGCTTGCGGAAAGATCGTCGTATTCCACACGATACGTTCCGGTCTTTTCGATCTCCTCGCTCTTTACGTGGTGGCTGCCCCCATAATCCAGATACATGTTCTGGAACGAAAGGCCGTCCTCGGACCAGGTGTAGTCGCTATGACCGCCCCAGATGGTGGCGTAACGCCCGGTCACCCGCGATTCTTCAACCTGACCGCGTTCGTTGTACGTGAACTTCCAGTCTAGCAAGCTGCCCGAGTTCTCGCCCATGTAGTAGCCCTCGTACTCGGCTATCATCCAGATGCCACGTTCGAACATCGGTGCCGCGGCTGGCGCTTGGGCGCTGCCGCAGCCTGCCGTGATGCAGGCCAAAGCCATCAGCACCGTTACCGTCACCAGCCGAACCACCGTGTTCTTCATGGCGCCTCCTCAATCGAAGGTAAGCTATACGCGCGTGTCCACAACCTCATCCTGAAAATCGTCGATAACCTCGCGCGTGGGAGCTGGACCGGCCACGAAGGCCTGGCGTCCACGACGCGCTTTCTCCTCGGCTTCCTCCATGTTCGCCTTCGCCACCGAGATCATCAGCTTAATACGATTGAGCTGGTTGACTTCGGATGCACCCGGGTCGTAGTCGACGGCCACGATGTTGCTCTCGGGGTGTCGGCGACGCAGCTCCTTGATGACGGCCTTGCCCACCACGTGGTTCGGCAGGCATGCGAACGGCTGCGCGCACACGATATTCGGCGCACCGGTCTTGATGAGTTCCACCATCTCGGCCGTGAGCAGCCAACCCTCGCCCATGGAGTTGCACAGCGAGAGGATTTCCTTCGCGTAGTCGGCCAACTCGTAGATGTTCGCGCCCACCTCGAAACGCACCGACTTGCGCAGCTCGTCGTTGATGGGCCGGCGCAGCCCCTCGATGAGCTTCAAGCCGTATTTCGCGAGGAACGCGCCCTTGCTCGAGCGGCCAAGCGGGTCGCGCTGGAAGATGCGGCCCGACAAACCGAACAGGAAGAACTCGGTGAGGCCCGGCACCACGGCTTCGCAGCCTTCGGACTCGATGACCTTCACGACTTCGTTATTCGCGGTTGGGTGGAACTTCACGAGAATCTCGCCCACCACGCCGACGCGCGGCTTGGAGCGGTCGTTCACCAGGGGCAACGTATCGAAGTCCGCCACGATGCCCTTCACGTTCTTCTTGAACTGGCTGCGGCTCATGCCCACGCGGAACTGCTTGCTGCAGACGGCCATCCAGTGGTCGAACAGGCGGTTCGCCGAACCCGGCTCGGCCTCGTAGGGACGTGTGCGGTACAGGCACTGCATCAGCAGGTCGCCGACGGCGATGGCCGTGAACGCCTCCATCCACATCTGGGCGGTAAGCTCCCAGCCGGAGTTCTCCTCATCGGTGGATTGTAACTGCAGCGCAATGACGGGGATATGCCCCATGCCCGCCTGCTTCAGGGCCTTGCGGATGAGCGCAATGTAATTGGTGGCACGGCAGCCGCCACCGGTCTGCGTGATGAGCACCGCGAGCTTGTCGGTGTCGTAGCGGCCCGACATCACGGCTTCCATGATCTGGCCCGTCGTGAGGATGGACGGGTAGCAGATGTCGTTGTTCACGTACTTCAGGCCGGCATCCACCGCGCCGCGGTCGACGCTCGGCAGCAGCTCGACGTTGTAGTTGTGGTGGTGCAGGCAGTTCTTGATGAGCTCGAAATGGATGGGCGCCATCTGCGGGGCCAGAATCGTGTATCCCGCATCGCGCATCTCCTTCGTGAACTCTACGCGATGGAATTTCGTGCTCGCATTGGCGCGCTTGGCCGCGCGGATGTCGGCCACCGCTTCCTTGTCCACCGGGAAGCCCACCTTGCGCGCAGCCGCCACCTGGGCTGCCGCTTCGGCGCGCTCGCGGTCGGCAGCGCTTGTTCCCGCAGCCAGCTTCGCGTCTACCTCGGCCGCGATGGCATCGAAGTCCAAGTTCGCCACACCGCAGGCATGCGCGTCGGCGGCGGCTTCGGCAATCTCGTTCTCGCGGTCGCGCAAGGCGGCGAGCAAGCTACGGATGCGGATACGCACCGCACCGAGGTTACTCACCTCGTCGATCTTCAGCAGCGTGTACACCTTGCCGGCGTCCTCGAGGATCTCCTGCACCTCGTCGGTGGTCAGGGCATCCAGGCCGCAGCCGAAGCTCATCAGCTGCACGAGGTCCAAATCGTCGCGCTGCGTACACACCTTCGCCGCCGCGTACAGACGCGTGTGGTACATCCACTGGTCCACGACGCGGATGGGACGCTCGAGCGTGCCCAGGTGCGCGACGCTGTCTTCCGTGAGCACCGCGAGCCCGAAGCTCGTGAGAAGCTCGGGGATGGCATGGTTGATCTCGGGGTCGTTGTGATACGGGCGGCCCGCCAACACGATGCCATGCGTGTGGGTCTCTTCCATCCAGCGCAAGGTCTCCTCGCCCTTCGCGTGCATGTCGTCGTGGAAACGGCGGTCCTCAGCCCACGCGGCCTCGACCGCGCGGTCGATGTCCTTTTGCGAAGGAGCGGGCGCGTACTTGGTCATGACGTTCGTGTTGTTCTTCACCAGCTCGATGAACAGGCGCTTCTTGAGCTTTTCCTTCTGGTCGTAAGGAAGGAACGGGTTCACGAACGCCACGTCGCTCGTCTTCAGGTCGTCGATGTTCAGGCGCAGCGCCTCGGAATAGCTCATCACCATCGGGCAGTTGTAGTGGTTGCCGGCGCCCTCGTCTTCCTGGCGCTCCCATTTCGCGCAGGGCATCCAGATGAAGTCGGGATGCTTCTGCAGCAAATTCATGATGTGCCCGTGGCTGATCTTCGCCGGGTAGCAGGCATTCTCACTGGGGATGGACTCGATGCCAGCCTCGTAGGTGCGCTTCGTCGAGGGGTCGCTCACGATAACCCGGAAACCCAGCTCGGTGAAAAAGGTGAACCAGAACGGGTAGTTCTCGTACATGTTCAGTACGCGCGGGATGCCCACGGTGCCGCGTTTGGCATCCTCGGGCGGCAGCGGCTTGTAGCTGAACAGGCGTTGCGCCTTGTACTCAAACAGGTTCGGCACGTCCTTCTTGCGCTTCGTGCCGCCGGCGCCCTTCTCGCAACGGTTACCCGTGATGAACCGACGGTGCTTGCCCGTGTTCGGGTCCACGCCGAAGTCGTTGATGGTGAGCAGGCAGTGGTTCTCGCACGCCTTGCAGCGCGTGGTGCGCTGCGTGGGCTGCAGGGCATCGAGCTCCTCGGGGCCGAGCAGGCTCGAGGTCACCAGCGCATCGGCGCCCAGCGCGTGGGCCTTGCCGACCTGCTCGCCCTGACGCTGGCGGAACACGGCCTCGTGATACCGGTCGCGCGCGAGCAGGGCCGCGCCGTACGCGCCCATGTTGCCCGCGATGTCGGGACGAACCGCATTCACGCCCGCGAGCTGCTCGAAGCTGCGCAGCACCGCGTCGTTCAAGAACGTGCCGCCCTGCACGATGACCTTTTGCCCCACCTCGCGCGCGTCGCGGATCTTGATGACCTTGAACAGGGCGTTCTTCACGACCGAGATGGCCAGGCCCGCCGCGATGTCACCCACGGTGGCGCCTTCCTTCTGGGCCTGCTTCACGCGGCTGTTCATGAAGACGGTGCAGCGACTGCCCAGGTCAACCGGATGCTCTGCCCTGTTGGCCGTCGCGGCGAACTCGCCGATCTCCAAGTTCAGGCCCGAGGCGAAGCTCTCGATGAAGCTGCCGCAGCCAGAAGAGCAAGCCTCGTTGAGCATGATGTGGTCGATCACGCCGTCGCGTACGCGCAGGCACTTCATGTCCTGGCCGCCGATGTCGAGGATGAACTCGACGCCCGGCAGCATCTCGTCGGCGCCGCGCAGGTGGGCGACCGTCTCGATCTCGCCCGAGTCGACGGACAGCGCCTCGAGCAGCAGGGCTTCGCCGTATCCCGTGACGGTCGCATGGCCGAGGTTCACGAGCGGTGCGCCCGATTCGCTCTTCGGCAGGAGGGAATACATCTCTTTCAAGGCACGCTTGGCGGTGCCCAGCACGTCGCCGCGGTTGTTCACGTAGTAGGTCCACAGCAGCTCGCCTTCCTCGCCGATGAGCGCCGTCTTCAGCGTAGTCGAACCTGCGTCGATGCCCAGGAAGACGTTGCCGGAATACGTGGACAGGTCGCCGCGCTTCACTTTCTCCTGGGCGTGGCGGGCGCGGAATTCCTCGTATTCGGCATCGGTGGCGAACAGCGGGTCCAGGCGCTCGACGTCGTTGCCCTGCACGTCGCCGAGGTTCTTCAGGCGATGCAGCACGTCGTTCAGGCGCTCGGGCACGGCCTCCTTCGCGCCCGCGATGCCGCAGCCGGCAGCCACGAACAGGTGCGCGTTCTCGGGGATGATGATGTGCTCTTCATCGAGGTTGAGCGAGTCGTAGAAGCGCTCGCGCAGCTGAGGCAGGTACTGCAGCGGACCGCCGAGGAAGGCTACGTGGCCGCGAATGGGATGCCCGCATGCCAGACCCGAGATGGTCTGCGTCACGACGGATTGGAAGATGCTCGCGGCGATGTCTTCCTTCTTCGCACCCTCGTTGAGCAGCGGCTGCACGTCGGTCTTCGCGAACACGCCGCAACGGCTCGCGATGGGATACAGAATCTCGTAGCTTTCCGCCATTTTGTTCAGGCCAGCCGCGTCGGTGTCCAGCAACACGGCCATCTGGTCGATGAATGCGCCGGTACCACCCGCGCAGGTGCCGTTCATGCGCTGTTCGATGGTGCCGCCGTCAAAGTAGATGATCTTCGCATCCTCGCCGCCAAGCTCGATGGCAACGTCGGTCTTGGGAATGAAGGTCTCGACGGCCGTCTTGCTAGCGATGACCTCCTGCACGAATTGCACGCCGAGCCACTGAGCCAGCAGCAAGCCGCCCGAACCCGTGATGGCGATGGTCATGACGTTCTCTCCGTAGCGGGCGCAGGCTTCTTCCAGCACCTCGACCACCGTCGCGCGCACGTCGGCATGATGGCGCCGGTAGATGGCATACAGGATGTTGTTATCGGGATCGAGAATGGCGAACTTCACCGTGGTCGAGCCCACGTCGATGCCGATGCGCAGCATGTCCTCGGGAGCAGGCGCGCTCACAGCCGCCGCTGCCTTCGCCGCCGGGCACACCGGCTCGGCCACGTGCTGGGCGTCCGCATCGATGACGGTCACGCGCGGGTCCATGCCATTGGCGGCCGCGGGATCGCTCGGGGTGTTGTTCTGCATGGTATCCATGAACGGGTTCCTTTCCTTGATATGGCGCTTTTCCAGGGGAATTCGCCGCGTCACAGCTCAATGGATTCGCCGGGTTTTATGAATAGCAGGCGCTGGCTTATAAGCGCCATTTCCTCGGAGGTCTCGCGCATGCCGGTTTCCACCCAGCGCATGATGACCCCCAGGTATGCGGAAGCGAAGAACGCGACGTAATAGCCCACGAACGCCGTGGGGTTGTCGCGGTATCGCTCGTGCAGGATGCTCTCGACAATCTGCGTGCACAGAGTATCGCGCAATCGCGGCGCAAAGCGGACGTCGCCGCCCGCGCCGAGTACTGCATGCAGGAAATCGCCCTGGCTGCGCAGATAGTCGAATAGCCCGACGAGCACAGGCACCGGGCGCTTCTCCGCGATATAAGGCAGCACGTCTTGCACGCCGAGGGCACCCAAGCGCTTTTCGAGCTCCGCGAGGTCCGCGATAATCTCGTCTTCGAACGCCGCAAGCAGCGCTTCTTTGTCTTGGTAGTGGTTGTAGAACGTCCCGCGCGTCAGCCCCGCGTAATTGCAGAGGTCGTTCACGGTGACGGATTCGAGGCCGCGTTCTTCCATCAACGCGACAAGCGCTTCGCGCAAAGCCGCCCGCGATCGCGTGATGCGGCGATCCTCGCCCGCAATCGCGCGGACCCGCACAACGGGCGCATGCGCTCTCGGCCTCGTCTGCTGCAATGTGGGCATGCTTTACTCGCTTTCTCCGTCTTCGTTGTTGTACAGGTCGTCAAATATTGCACACCTTGTTTAAAAACAAGTATACGCACTCGGAAAGGAAATGCAAGCCCGGGGAGAAAGCCACCCGCAAGGAATGCAGTCGAAAGGAGTTGGGATAAAATAAGCCTCCAAAAGGGCTGGCTTTAGTCACGTTTTCAAGGTTTTTGATAGTGCTATCCCAGACACCCTGAGTATCGGCGATTTTTGGCCTTTATAACCCCAGGTCAAAAAGATTATATTCTCTATTGAGAATAGTTCGTGCTGGGAGCCATCTGGATGGCACTATCAAAAACCTTGAAAACGGCACCAATTTCGGACTCAAACCAGCGAGGTTTGCACAGCCCCATGGGCGGCGGGCTGCTGCACAACCCGCTTGCAAACGCTTCTTCGCATTGGGAGCCGCCATGATGAAAAACACCCGCGGTGAATTATCATTGCGCGCTTCAGCTACAACACGAATAGGAGCGCGTACAGAGCGACCATCGCCGCGAGAAACGCAAGGTTCATGGGGATGAACACGCACATGAACGAGCGCACCGACGTGCCGGGCGAATACAAATAAATCTTGAGCGCGATCAGGCTGGCCAGCGAGGCGATGGGCGTTCCCAAGCCGCCCAGGTCCACACCGATGAGCAGCGAATGCCAGTTTCCGGTGAAGCCCGCAAGCAGCACCGCTGCAGGAACGTTGCTTATGAACTGACTGGCTACCAAACTCGTGAGCATCGGATGGCCGGCCATGAGTGATTCGAGAAAACTGGCGAGGGCGGGCATGTGCGCGAGGTTGCCCGAAAAGATGAAGAAACAGGCGAACGTGGCCAAGAGTCCGTAGTCGACGCGACGGAAGATTTCCCGGTCAAAAGCGAGCAGCGCCAACACTACGATGACAATGAGCGCCTCCCAGGGCAAAACCCGCAACACCGTAAGCAAACCAAGCGCAAACAAGGTGCCATGCAACACGACTCGCCGCTTTTTCACCGGATCCTCCACGCGCTTGATGGGGACGTCCGCCTCGTCCTTGCTGCATGCCAGACACGCAATCGACACGAGCACTAGCGCCAGCAAGCCAAATGGCGCAAGCGCAAAGAAGAAGTCCGCCGCCGAGAGCTCGAAGGTGGTGAAGATAAAGAGGTTCTGCGGGTTGCCGACGGGCGTGACCATACCCCCGAGGTTCGCGGCTATGGTCTGCAGCACCACCACGTACGCCAGTCGGTCATGCCACCCGGCTACCTCAAGCGCGAGAGCGGCCAAACCGACAAACGTGATGAGCGCGACATCGTTCGTAACGAGCATCGAGGCAAAGAACGGCAGCATCACCAGCGTGAAGCAGACGAACCGCTGGCTGTGGCGCCCTCGGACGAGACCGCGCGCGATATGTCCCATCAAGCCGCTACGCTGAAGACCGGCAACAGCCGCCATCAGGCAGAACAGCAAGACGATGACGCGCAGGTCGATATAGCCGGGAACCTGCGAGACATCGCCTGCTACGATTATTGAAATGAGCGCACACAGAAAGGCGATGCAAAGCACCGCCTGTCCGCGAAGAAATGTGATAATCCGGCTGAGCATCGCACTATTCTAGCCCAGGGAGCTTCCCGGGATAGCGGCATTCCGTTTACTTGGAGACGGAATGCACGAACTCCTCGATGCAGGCGTTCACGAACTCGGGCGCATCGAGCGTCGAATTGTGGCCGGCATTGGGAACCCATTCCAGGTGCACGCCCTCGCGCTTCTGCCATTCGCGGTTATAGCGTCTCGTGGACCCGGCGGCATCCTTGTCGCCGCATAGCACGAGCAGCGGGCAGTCAATTCGATACGGCCGCTTCGCCTGGACGGCTTGCGCGAGCATCCGGTAGCCATGCGCTGCGAGGCGGCAGAATTCCACCTTGCCGTACTTTCCCATCATCTCGACCATGTTCGACCGACCGGCTTCGGTGGTCGCGACGCCATAGCCCGCCCATGCCACGAGCAGCTTCCAGGGAATGCCCAGGTACATGGCATACGTGTGCTCGAGCGCAGAGAGCTCCCAATTCTGGTAGTACTCGCGCTTCAGCGGCGCGGAATCGACCGAGATGAACCCCGCAAGCGAACCCGGATACCGGTCTATGTACACCTGCCCCACGTAGCCGCCCAAGGACTGGCCGACGTACACGGGCCGCTCCACGCCCTCGGTTTCCAGGATCTCGTGAAGGATGCGCGCGTAATCGTCCATCGTGAAATCGAGCGGGTACGGGCGCGATGCCGCATGCGCGGGCGCGTCCCAGGTAAGCAGGTTCGCCTTCCCCTGGAAATACGCGAGCTGCGGCTCGAACAGCGAGTGGTCGGCGGTGAGCCCGGGAACGAACACGATCCAGGGCAGTGCTGCATCAGGAGCATCGACCCAGTAGTGCACCTTGCCGCTCGGTGTGGTGTAAATCTTTTCTTCCATGCTGCGATTATACGCGATAACCTGGCAAAACCCCTGCACATCGCCATGTTTCAAAAGTGTCAACGCGAAAAATACCCCCTTGACTCCCCTGCTACACCAAGCTATAGTGCGCTGCAAGCGTTGACAACCGAATAACGCACAAACCG
Source organism: Coriobacteriia bacterium (assembly GCA_030526775.1). Classification (GTDB taxonomy): domain Bacteria; phylum Actinomycetota; class Coriobacteriia; order Coriobacteriales; family Eggerthellaceae; genus UMGS1519. The sequence continues at coordinate 10,731 of JAUNCA010000062.1, forward strand.
TTGAGGCGGAAGTAAAGCTGGCATAAGCGCTCACAGAGAGCGGGGGATGCTGAGAGCCCCGTAGAAATGCTGGTCGGCAGAATGGTCCGCTGAGGGAAAGGGGAACGGCGACTGCGCAAGCGGAAGCCCAATCCGATCCGCGAGGTCGGCGTTACAGACCAGGACGTGTGTTAGCACGTTCGCCAAGTGGGCGCGAAAGCGCCAAGCCGGGTGGCACCGCAGGAGCACCAAATTCTACCGAGGCTCTTGTCCCAGCGAATACCGCAGTGGGGCAAGGGCTTTTTTCTTTGCCCCGTGAACCGCCGATGCGCATGCCAAGCGCGTTGGCAGGAAAGGAGCAAGACATGGCAGCAAAGGAAGCACCGTACAAGATCTACCTGGCCGAGAACGAAATTCCAAACGCATGGTACAACGTGCGGGCCGACATGAAGACGGATCACCGCCCCATCATCAACCCCGCCACGATGCAGCCGGCAACGCTTGCCGACCTCGAGCCGGTGTTCTGCACCGAGCTCGCGAAGCAAGAGCTCAACGACACCGACCCCTTCATCGAGATCCCCAAGCCGGTGCGCGACTTCTACGCGATGTATCGCCCGAGCCCGCTCGTGCGCGCGAAGTTCCTCGAGAAGCTGCTCGACACCCCGGCGAAGATCTACTACAAGTTCGAGGGCAATAACACGAGCGGCAGCCACAAGCTGAACAGCTCGATCGCGCAGGCCTATTATGCGAAGGAACAGGGTCTGAAGGGCGTCACCACCGAGACCGGCGCCGGCCAATGGGGAACCGCCCTGTCGATGGCATGCAGCTACTTCGACCTGGACTGCATCGTCTACATGGTGCGCTGCAGCTACGACCAGAAACCCTTCCGCAAATCCGTAATGAACACCTACGGCGCGAAAATCATCGCGAGCCCGTCGGACACCACGGCCATCGGGCGCAAGATGCTCGAGCAGTTCGAAGATCATACCGGCAGCCTCGGCACGGCCATCTCCGAGGCCGTGGAGGTCGCCGTCACGAGCGAGGGTTATCGCTACGTGCTGGGCAGCGTGCTGAACCAGGTGCTCATCCACCAGTCGATCATCGGCCTCGAGGCCAAGGCGGCCATGGAGAAGGTCGACGCCTACCCCGACATCGTCATCGGCTGCGCCGGCGGCGGCTCGAACCTCGGCGGCCTCATGGCGCCGTTCATGCGCGACAAGCTGCTGGGCAAGCAGGCCCCGCACTTCATCGCGGTGGAGCCGGCAAGCTGCCCGTCGATGACGCGCGGCAAGTTCGCCTACGATTTCTGCGACTCGGGCCAGATCACGCCGCTCGCCAAGATGTACACGCTCGGCAACGGCTTCATGCCGAGCGCGAACCACGCCGGCGGCCTGCGCTACCACGGCATGAGCCCCATCCTCTCGCAGCTCTACCACGATGGCTTCCTGGACGAGGCGCGCGCCGTCGAGCAGACGAGCGTGTTCGAGGCGGCCGTGCAATTCGCCCGCGTTGAGGGAACCTTGCCCGCTCCCGAGAGCGCGCATGCCATCCGCGTGGCCATCGACGAGGCGCTGAAGTGCAAGGAGACCGGCGAGGAGAAGACCATCCTCTTCGGCCTGAC
>JAUNCA010000192.1 GCA_030526775.1 Coriobacteriia bacterium
ATTCGTCGCCTTCATCCCACTCTTCGTCATCCGAGAGATCGATGCTCGAAACGACGACGACGTCACCTTCCTTCAAGCCCTTCTTGATAACCGCACGCGTGTTGTCCTGAACCAGGACGGTTACCTTCTTGTGCTTGGTCTCGTAAGTCTCCTCATCGGTGACGAGATCCACATAGGTGCCATCTTCCTCTTCGATCAGCGCATTCACCGGAACGATGAGGGCATCCTTCACTTCTTCCGTCAGGATCTTCACCGAAGCGGTCATGCCCGGCTTCAGGCGCTCATCTGGCTCATCGATGGTCAATTTCACCCGGAAGGTCACCGACCCGCCGTCATAGCCGATATCGCCATCTTCGACGCCCGTCGCCGATTCTGCGATTTCGGACACCTTGGCTTGCAGCGTTATATCGGAATACGCCTGCGGGACCACCGTCGCAGACTGCCCCACCTCGATCTTGCCGATATCGCTCTCGTTTACCTCGATGCTCAAGCGCAGATGCGAAAGGTCCGAGATACGCACGGGGGAATCGGAGGAATCCCCATCGGATGAGCCAACGTCATCCCCGACTTCCAGCTTGAAGGATACCAGCGTGCCTGCTTGCGGAGCAATGACGGTACATTTCTCGCGCGCCGCTTCGGCCTTTGCGTAGTCGGCCTGTGCAGACGAGAGTTCGCTCTGGGCTGCGCGTACATCGCCTTGCGCGGCAGAAACCTCACCGGATGCCGCATCGACTTCTTCCTTTGCCGCAGCTACTTCTTCTTGGTAGGCTTCTTTATCGTAATCGGGCACCTTCGGAATCTTTACCCGCTTGTACGCTTTTTCATAGGCCTCTTGCGCTAATTCCTTAGCCGCCTCCGTCAGCTCTTTCTTCTCCTCTTTCGTCGCGTCTTTTGGAATCTTGCTTATGGCCCTATCGTAGACTCGCTTGTAAGCCTTATCGCCCGCCCGCTCGGCCTTCTCGTATGCGGCATCTTGCTTCTTCTTCGCCGTTTGGTACTTCTTCTTGGCCTTGTCGGCTTTCGCTTTTGCGACCTTATATGCATGGTTCGCGCTGTTCAGGGCACTCTGGGCTTCGCCGACCAGCGCTTGCGCTTCAGAAACGCTTTCTTCGGCATCAGACACCTTCTCGGCAGCATCCTCGATTTCCTGTTCGACCTCCTCGCTTTCGATGGTGAACAGTTTGGTGCCCTTCTCTACCTGGTCGCCCTCTTGCGCGAAGACCTCCGCCACCGTGCCTTCCACCTCGGGGCTCACCGTTGTCGACGATTGCGCTTGCAACGATCCGTTACCGCTGATGGGAATCGAGAAATCTTCGCGTACTACGACATCGGTCTCGACGACCGGCCCGGTTTCCTCCGGCTCTGCCGCATTGTTTTGCGCAAGGAAGAACACGCCTGCACCCACCGCGGCCAGAACAGCGACCGCGATGGCAATCTTGATGATCTTCTTCTTTTGGCGCTCTTTACGGCGTTCTTCAAGGACCTTCAGCGCATCCAGCGCCTCGGCGTCGGATATGGCGCCTTCAGATGACATGCCGCTCGAACCCCAAGCGTCATTGCCCGAAGTGGCACTCTCGGATAGAGGGGAATCTACAGGGATTTCATTGTTGCCCATGAGGTATCGCTTTCACTGCTGCGTTTCGTTGCTGTAGTTTGTTTTGCATATCGCCGTATGCAAGCAATGACAATTCTTGCACACCCCATATATAGTATACGAACCTGCATCGAAAGCACAGACGAATTCTTGCCAACAATCCCCAAACGAAACCAGGAACTGGGCAAAGGACGCAACAAATGAAGGCGCCCCGCGAACGGGGCGCCTTGATGTGGATATCTTGAAGCCGATTATGGGCTTGCGTCGCGCTAAACGTGCGCGGCGGATTCGGCTCCAGCTTTCACCTTGCGGCGAATGTTAACCCAGCGCAGCTTACGCTCGAGAACCTTCTTCTTGATGCCTTCTTCCGAGGCCTCGATGCGCTTCTGGAGAGTTGCCTCTTCCTCGCGCAGCTCGTTCTCATCGATATCCTCGACGAGGCAAGCGCGGTCGGCCAAGACGTAAACGCGCTGGCCAGAACAGGTCGCATAACCACCCTGTGTGGCTACCGTCTTCACCGTGCCATCGTTCAGATACACGCGCACGGCACCGCTCTTGAGCTTGGCGACGATAGGCACATGGTTCTCCATGATGCCCGTCTCGCCCAGCTGGCCGGGGACGACCACCATCTGGACGTCCTCGCTGCGGTAAACGCGATCGCCGAGGTGCACGACGTCACATGTGAGTTTAGACATGTCTTAGTTCTCCTCTTGCAGCTTGGCGTATGCCTCGTAAACCTCTTCAATGGCACCCTTGTAGCGGAAGCACTGCTCGGGAATGTGGTCGCACTCGCCATCGAGGATGGTCTTGAAGGAGCGGATCGTGTCCTCGAGCTTCACATACACGCCGGGGTTGCCGGTGAACTGCTCGGCTACGTGGAACGGCTGGCCCAGGAACTGCTGGATCTTACGGGCACGGTTAACGATGAGCTTCTGGTCTTCAGTGAGCTCGTCCATACCCAGAATCGCGATGATGTCCTGGAGGTCGTTGTAGTTCTGCAGGATCTGCTGAACGCGAACGGCGACGTTGTAGTGCTCCTCACCGACGATCTGCGGGTCGAGGGCGCGGCTGGAGGACTCCAGCGGGTCGACGGCCGGGTAGATGCCCTTGTCGGCGATGGCACGGTTCAGAACCGTACGAGCGTCCAGGTGAGTGAACGTCGTGGCCGGCGCCGGGTCGGTAAGGTCGTCAGCGGGAACGTAGACGGCTTGCACGGACGTGATGGAGCCGCGCTCGGTCGAGGTAATGCGCTCCTGGAGCTCGCCCATTTCGGTAGCCAGCGTGGGCTGGTAACCTACAGCGGAGGGCATACGGCCCAGAAGTGCGGATACCTCGGAACCAGCCTGCGTGAAGCGGAAGATGTTGTCGATGAACAACAGCACGTCCTGGCCCTGATCGCGGAAGTACTCCGCCTCGGTCAGACCGGCAAGGCCGACGCGCAGACGCGCTCCCGGGGGCTCATTCATCTGGCCATATACGAGGCAGGTCTTATTGATAACGCCGGACTCGCTCATCTCCAGGTAAAGGTCGGTACCCTCACGGGTGCGCTCGCCTACGCCGGTGAACACCGAAGTGCCGCCGTGCTCCTGGGCGAGGTTGTTGATGAG
>JAUNCA010000193.1 GCA_030526775.1 Coriobacteriia bacterium
TCGGCCGCATCGGCGTCGGGCGCCTTTCGTCCGGCTCCATCCACAAGGCCGAGCCGGTGCTCGTGCTGAAGAACGATGGCACGCGCTACAACACCGACATCAAGCAGGTCTTCACCTTCGAGAACCTCCAGAAGAAGGAGCACAAGGTCGTGACGGCGGGCGACATCGTCGCCGTCGTGGGCGTGGAAGATGCGGACATCGGCGATATGGTCACGAGCCGCGAGCATCCGGTGCGCCTCGACCCCATCAAGGTCCAGGAACCCACGATGGCCGTTATCTTCGAGGCGTCCACCAGCCCGATCGTGGGCCGCGAGGGCGATATCGTGGGTGCACGCCAGCTGCGTGAACGCCTGCAGCGCGAGGCCGAGTCCAACATCTCGATGCGCATCACCGAGCTTCCCGGTACGCAGGGCATGGAAGTCGCCGGCCGCGGTGTGCTGCACCTGTCCGTGCTGATGGAGACCATGCGCCGCGAGGGCTTCGAATTCCAGGTCGGCCGTCCGCGCGTGCTGGTGAAGGAGGACGAGCACGGCAACAAGCTCGAGCCCATCGAGGAGGCCACGGTGGACGTGCCGAGCGAATACGCGGGCAAGGTTATCGAGGTGTTCGGCATCGCCGGCGGCGAGATGACCGACATGTTCCAGCGCGGTGAGCAGACGCACCTGGTGTTCCACATTCCCACGCGCGGCACGATGGGCCTGCGTACACGCGTATTGAACGTGACGCGTGGCGAGGGCATCCTGTTCCACCACTTCTACGAGTACGGCATGGTGCGCGGCGAGTTCGCCGGGCGCAAGAACGGCAGCATGATCTCGATGAGCACCGGCAAGAGCGTGGCCTACGCGCTCGATACACTGCAGGAGCGCGGCCGCCTGTTCGTGGGCCCGGGCGAGGATTGCTACGAGGGCATGATTGTAGGCGAGAGCGCTAAGGAAGGCGACATGGTGGTGAACGTCGAGAAGTCCAAGCAGCTGGGCAACCAGCGTGCATCGGGCTCCGACAAGGCCATCTCGCTGACGCCGCCGGTTCGTTTCACGCTGGAGGAAGCTCTCGAGTACATCCAGGACGACGAGCTCGTGGAGATCACTCCCAAGAACATCCGCCTGCGCAAGCGCCTGCTTTCCGCAATCGACCGCAAGAAAGAAGCTGCCGGCAAGCTGTAAGGGTTGCGCGCTGCGCAATTGGGGCATGAATGTATCGCCCCACTTGCGTAATAACACGATTCGGGGGAAAATTCACACCGCCAACGGAATTGTTGGCGGTGTGCCTGTATTCTGGGGGTAAGGTAGGCGCACGGAAACGTTCGAAAGGATGCGATTATGTGTGCAAATGGCGTTAACACCGAGCAATACAAGCAGATGATTGACTATATGGACGACACGCTGGCCGTGAACCGTCGCTGGATCCACAAGATGGCCCACACGGTGGAGGACAACGGCTACGCCAAGACTTCCGAGGTCATGCATCAGGTGCAGGCTCTTCTCGACGATGCCCGCGCTCTGCTTACCGATGCGAAGGATGCCATCGAGGAAGATGACGAGAAGCTCGGCGGCGTGACCGTCAGCTTGGTGTAACCGGCCGACACCAGAGGGGGAGTCGTGAGTAACGACCTCATGAGGTTTTCGGTCGCTATGCCCGAGAACCTGCTTATGCAGTTCGACCAGCTGGTGGCGAAGCGCGGTCTCTCGAAGAACCGCAGCGAGGTCATCCGCGACCTCGTACGCGAGGCGTTGGTGGAAGAGGAATGCGCGGTTGTGGGACGTGAGGTTATGGGCACGCTCACCATCGTGTACAACCATCACACCACCGACCTGCAGAGCAAGCTGCACGATATCCAGCATCGCTACCTCGAGGCGATTGTCTCGTCGATGCACGTGCATCTCGACGCAGACAATTGCCTGGAGGTCATTGTTTTGCGCGGGGAGGCGGGCGATGTGCGCGATATCGCGAACATCCTGCTCGGCGTGCGCGGCGTGAAGAACGGCAAGCTCGTCACGACGGTTACCGGGAAGAACCTGTAACCCTCCGAGAGGCTGTGCCGGCATACGTCATCCTGAGCCGAAGGCGAAGGATCTCCAGCGTCCCAACTGTGGTTGAACCGCTGGAGATCCTTCGCTACGCTCAGGATGACGTGGAATCGTTTTTAGATACTGAGGATTTGAAGCATGGATGAGACGGTACTGTTAGGACATGGGTCTGGTGGGACGATGATGAAGCGCATCATCGACCAGGTGTTTTACGAGGCGTATGGATCCGACGAGCTGCTCGAGGGCAACGACGCGGCGAATCTGCCGCTGCCGCAGGACGGGCAGCGGTTGGCGTATTCCACCGACAGCTTCGTGGTTACCCCGCAATTCTTCCCCGGTGGCGACATCGGGCGTCTGGCCGTGTGCGGCACGGTGAACGACGTGGCCACGAGCGGGGCCGTGCCCCAGTACCTCAGCTGCGGATTCATCCTGGAAGAGGGCTTCCCCGTAGCCGACCTGCGCCGCATTTGCGCATCCATGGCCGAAGCCGCCAAGGAGGCGGGTGTGCGCATCGTCACCGGCGACACCAAGGTGGTGAACCGCGGGCACGGTGATGGCGTGTACATCAACACGAGCGGCATCGGCTTCATCCCCGCAGGCGTGCGTTTGGGTGGCGAGCTTTGCCAGCCGGGCGACAAAGTCCTGCTGACGGGCACGCTCGGCGACCATGGCATCACGATCATGAGCTGCCGTGAGTCGCTTGGCTTCACGGCCGCCATCGAAAGCGATGCCGCGCCGCTGAACCACCTTATCCAGGCCGTGCTTGAAGCTGCGCCTGCCACCCGGTGCTTCCGCGACCCGACGCGCGGCGGCCTTTCCTCCACCTTGAACGAGCTGTCCAGCCAATCGAACGTGGATATTCTCGTGCACGAAGAGGCCATTCCCGTGAAGCCTGCCGTGCAGGGCGCATGCGAGTTGCTGGGTTACGACGTGTACCAAGTGGCCAACGAGGGCAAGATGGTGTGCGTGGTGGCTGCCGACCAGGCCGAAGCTGCTCTTGCCGCCATGAAGGCCACAAAGTACGGCGCCGAAGCCGCCATCATCGGCGAGGTTTCCGCCGCCAACCCCGACCGCGGCCCGCGCGTGACGCTGCGCACCGCATTCGGCGGTACCCGCATCCTCGACATGCTGGTGGGAGAGCAGCTGCCCCGCATCTGCTAG
>JAUNCA010000063.1 GCA_030526775.1 Coriobacteriia bacterium
AAAGAAAGGGAGCGTCCATGACGCTCCCTTTCGCTTGGGGTGTATAGCCTGTTCGCGTTGGTTACGCGGTGAGCTCTGCAGTGCAATGCGGGCAGCGGGTTGCCTCGTCGTGGACCTCCTCGTAGCAGAACGGGCAGGTGCGCGGGGTGGCCTCTTCTTCCTCTTCCTTCTCCTTGCCCAGAGCCTTCTCACCAGCGGCACGCAGTGCGTTCATGCCCTTAATGAGCGCGAACACCACGATGGCGATGATGAGGAAGTTAATGCATGCGCTGATGAATGCGCCGAAGTCGATGGACGTGCCGGGAACCACCAGGCTGCTGGCCGTTTCGGAGGTACCGCCGGAGATGAACGTGATGAAAGGCTGGATGATGTCGGCCACCAGCGAGTTCACGATAGCCGTGAACGCCCCGCCGATGATGATACCAACGGCCATATCCATCATATTGCCCCTGGAGACAAACTCCTTGAATTCAGTTGCGAGATTTGCCATGAATTTGATCCTTTCCTTAAATGCAAGCGCTTTCACGCTCGCATGCCGTACCCGATTACTTCATGTTCACGCAGTGAACTTTCTTACCTGTCTCAAGATACTGCATAACTTCCTGAACCGCCATCTTAGCGCAGTTTTCCTCGGCCTCGTCGGTGGAAGCGCCCAAGTGCGGCAGCACAATCGCGCGCTCCATCTTCACCACGGCGGGGTTGGCGAAGTCGGTTACGTAGCGGCGCACCTTGCCGGATGCAAGCGCGGCGGCCATGTCGGTATCGTTCACGAGGGTGTCACGCGAGAAGTTGAGGAACGCCACGCCGTCCTTCATCTGGGCAATCGCGGCAGCATCGATCATGCCAATCGTGCTGGCAACGGCCGGCACGTGGATGGTGATGTAATCGGCTGCGGCGTACAGGTCGGCCAGGTCGGTGACAAATTTCATGTTCGGGGAAATGGCCGCGGCGCGCTCGGCGTCGAGGAACGGGTCGTAGCCCACGAGGCTCATGCCCAGGGCTTCGGCGGCCTGCGCGACCTTCGCGCCGATGGCGCCCAAGCCGATGACGCCCAGCGTGTGGTCGGTAATCTCGTTGCCGGCATACGCCTTCTTCGCCTTCTCGGCGGACTTGCCGATGTTCTCGTCGTCAGCGTTGTCGCGCACCCACTGGGCACCGCCCAGCACGTCGCGGGCAGCCAGCAGCATGCCGCACAGCACGAGCTCCTTCACGGCGTTCGCATTCGCGCCCGGCGTGTTGAATACGGGAATGCCCTTTTCAGCGAGCACGTCGAGCGGGATGTTGTTCACGCCCGCGCCGGCGCGTGCGACAGCCTTCAGGTTTGGGGAGAACTCCATTTCCTTCATGTTCGCGCTGCGCACGAGGATGACATCGGCCTCGTCGACGTTGTCGGTAATCTCGTAGTTATCGGTTAGCAGGGCAAGGCCCTTTTCCGAGATGTTGTTTAAGCAATGCACCTTGTACATGGTTCTTTATGCCTCCAATCGGAAAATGTTGAACTCAGGTATTGTAACGCTGTGCATTCGTCCGGTTGTTAATTGTCGGTGAAATGCGTGCGAGGCCGATGGGCTACTCCTGCACCTTCAATGCTTCTTCGAGGCGCACGCGCTTTATCGCGCGGATGTGGAACAGGGCGACCACCAGGTATGTCGCAACGCCGATTCCCACCGATTCTGCCATCAGCCAGAACGGGATGTTGACGGCGAAGTTGCCGGAGTAATTCATGAACACCACCTCGGCGAAAAGGGAAACCGTCCAGATGACGATAGGAAGACTTACGATAAGCGACACGATTACGGTGATGGTGATAGAGCGCACGTACAGCTTGTTAATCTCGCGGTCGCGGTAACCGAATACCTTCATGTACGAAATCGATCGCGCGCTGCGGTCGATGACGGTCTTGGTTAGCAGGTACATCATGATGAAGTAGATGACCACGGCCATGCCCACCACCATGTTCATGAGATCGCCCATGGAGTCGTCCATCTGGTTGGCGATCTTGCGCATGTCGTCGGGTGTGAGCACGCTTGCCACATAGGTGGCGTCCAGGTTGAGTTCCTCATCCGACACGTAGCCGCTGAAATACTCGGGGTCGTTGTCGAACACCCGGTTGAACGTTTCGATGCTCATGTACAGGTTCGTGTTGGCCGGTTCTCCTACTGTATCCGTAACCGTGAGGTCATATGTTTCGCCGGCATACTTGTTGAAGAACCCGTATGTTTCCCCGGGCGCGACGTTGCATTTCGCCACGAGTCCTGTGCCGGCCAGTATCGCGCCGTTGCTCACATCGAACTCCGGCCAATAGCGCGAATCCTCCTGTATGCCGTACACCGTTATGGTTTCCGAGAGGTCGCCCCATTTATGCGCGAGCTCAAGTTCGCCCATCACGACTTTTTCAGCCTGCGCCTTCACTTCATCGGGGATTTCGCCCACGTTTACCGGATGCACATCCTCGACATCGCCCAGCAGGTTGCCGGTGATGACGTTCATCTGCTCGTCGGAATGTCCGGAATCGCCCGTGCCGAGCATGTCGATGAGCACATATTCAGCGCGCTTATCGGCCGAGTCGTCTATTTCCAGCGGCGCCTTCAAGGAATAGATGTATTGCGCCGGCAGGTCGTTTTCCATGTCTTCGACATAGTCGGAAATAACCAACCGCATGCCCAAACCAAACAGGAGCAACAGGCTTGCGATGAGGATGCCGCCGAACAGCGTGCCGAACTGGGAGAGGTTGCGCGTGAACACGCGGATGCGGAAGCGGGCGATATAACCCCAGCGTTCAGGCAGTTGCAGGCCTCGCCGAGCTTTGCGGTGCTTGCGCGTGTCGTGCCGCAGGAATTGGATGGGCGTGCATTTCAGCTTGTACGCGAGCCCCACGAGGTTCACGAGCACCAAGATGGCAAATGGGATTACCGTGGTGATGAGGAACACCGAGGGATTGAAGGTTATGGAAAGGGGCGGGAAGCTGTACGAGTTGTAATACAGCCCGCTGAATGGTGTGACGCATACGCCATAGCCCACGACGTTACCCACGATGCAAGCGGCTAAGCCGACGGCTGCCGGAAGGAACAGATAATGCCGCAGCAGCTCGCCCTTGCGATATCCGCTCGCCAGCAAGGTGCCGATTACCGCGCTCTCCTCTTCGATGGTGGCTGCGGTTAACACGACGAAGATGAAGGCCATCACGATGATGATGAGGTAGAGGAGCACGCGATATATTGCCTGGTCGTGGCTTACGTCCTCGCCAGCGTAGAAGAATGCCTGGTTCGACCACATGTCCACGATGTCCGTTACCCGCGCGCCCGAATCGGTGAGCGCCCGTGCGATGTCCACCTGCTTATCCACATGCTCGGCGGTGGTCATATCGTCGTAACCGTCGACGAAATACGCGTAAGTATACGAGGTGGAATCTCCCTCCAGGCTGTTCCAGTCGTCCCTCGTCACGAGCGCCACGGTGAACGTGAGCGTATTCATGACGAAGTCCTCGTTCTTCTCGAAAAGCGCCGTGTAATCCGAAAGCACGACATCGCCCACGATGGTGAAGTCCTTGCCGTCGAGGCGGATGGAATCGCCGAGCTTCAGGCTGTGCTTCGAGAGGAAGGTGTCGTCGATTGCGATTTCATTGGGTCCTTCGGGGAGCCGGCCGTCATAGATGGCGGGCAGGTTGAAGTCCTCGCGATTGGGGAACACGCGGACGTGAGTTGTGCGCCCGTCGATTTGCGTGGTTATCTCGCGGCTGAAGTTCTCCTTCACCTCGACACCGATATCGGATAGCGCGGTCTTTGCGGCAAGGCCGATCTTGTCGTTGGTTACGAAATGGCCGTTTTCGGTGTGGTAGGTCTCGGGTATAGTAGCGAAGATGCGCTCGATGCTGCTTGCGCCCACCAGGAAGCCGGCCACCATGGCGATGGTGGATGCGAGCAGGGCGAAGATGCCGATGTAGCGGCCGAGGTTATGGCGCAATTCGCGCAGGTGGCGCTTGCTTAACGGGCAACGCATCGGTTTACCACTCCAAGTCGCGGGCCGGTATGCGGTTCGGGTTCACGGTGTTTTCGGCTAGCACACCCTCGCGCAGGCGCAAGATGCGGTGGGCCATATTCCCAATGGCATCGTTGTGGGTGACGATGATGACCGTGCATCCATAGGTGCGGTTGACCTCTTCGATGAGTGCGAGGATTTCCTTCGAGGTTTCGTAATCCAAGGCTCCTGTCGGCTCGTCGCAAAGCAATAGCCCGGGGTTTTTCACGAGGGCGCGCCCGATGGCGCAACGCTGCTGTTGGCCGCCGGAAACCTGGCGGGGGAACTTCGACCGGTGCTCCCACAAGCCCAGGCCGCGTAGGAGCTCGTCGAGGGGGAGCGCGTTGGACGAGAGGTACTCGGTGACCTCGATGTTTTCGCGGATGGTGAGGTCGGGCACCAGGTTGTAGAACTGGAATACGAAGCCGAGCTCGCGGCGCCGGTATTCGCCGAGCTGCTTGTCGTTGAGCGCGGTGAGCTCGGTGCCGTTTACCACGATGCTGCCAGAATCCGCTGGCTCGAGGCCGCCCACAAGGTCGAGGAAGGTTGATTTGCCAGAGCCGGATGGTCCCAGCAACACGCAAATCTCGCCTTTTTCAAGCTCGACATCGATGCCGCGCAGCACTTCAACATGGGCTTCGCCTTCGCCGAAGCCCTTCCGTAGATCCCGTATTTGCAAGTAGGCAGTCATTCTGCACCCCATAGTGTTAGGAATACCTAATCGCCAATAATAGCACCCGAATAGCCATTTGGGGACTGCCTCAAAATGGTTATTCGGGTAGCATGGGGGCATGGTTTCCGAAGCGGTACATAAATCGATGCAGGGCAACAAGCGGCGCGACACGAAGCCCGAGATACAGGTGCGGCAGATGTTGCGGCGTCTGGGATATCCCGGATATCGGTGCGATTGGAAGAAAGCGCCTGGTCATCCGGATATCGCGTTTCCGGGGCGCAAGATCGCGATTTTTGTCCATGGCTGTTTTTGGCATGCCCATGAAGGCTGCAAGTATGCCAGCAAGCCCTCGACGAACACCGAGTACTGGGATGCGAAGTTCGAGCGTAACCGTGCGCGCGATGCCCGTGTGCGCTCCGAGCTCGAAGCTGCCGGCTGGAAGGTCGTCGTCGTGTGGGAGTGCGAGCTGAAAAAGGCGAACCTGCCGCAGACCGAAGAGTACCTGTACGAGGTTATGCGCCTGTCTGACGAGGAGTAATACACCGCGCCAGCGTAGGTTCGGGTACAATCCTGCGCATGGAATTGTTCGATATGCATTGCCACCTGGATTTCCTTGCGGACGCGGCGGGGTTTGCCCGCGGCGCGCAGCTGCGTGGCATGGGGTTTTTCTCCGCAACGGTAACCCCGGCCGGCTTCGAAAGCGCCCGCGCGGTGCTTGCGGACTCCCCAAACGTGCGTGTCGGCGTTGGGCTTCATCCCTGGTGGGTTCACGACGGGCGTTGCACGTTCGAAGATGCCGAACGCGTTGCCGAACTCGTGCGCGAAACGCGTTTCGTGGGCGAGGTGGGGCTCGATTTCGGGAAGCGATGCGCCCATTCGAAGGATGCGCAGCTATCGGCGTTTACCCATATCGTAAAGGCGTGCGCGCGCGAAGGCGGGAAGCTGCTTACCATCCATGCGGTCCGTTCCGCCGATGCGGTGCTCGACGTGCTCGAGAAGACGCGCTGCCTTAAGAACAACCAGGCCATATTCCACTGGTATTCCGATTCGAATCCCGCGCTGTGGCGGGCCATCCAAGCGGGATGCTACTTTTCGGTTAACCCGCGCATGCTCCAGACGAAGCGGGGAAGGGAATACGTGAAGCTCATCCCCCGAAACCGCATGCTGCTCGAGACCGACTTGCCGCCCGAATCCGATGCGGACTTTGCCCTGGATGCGTGGGCGAATTGCCTCCGCGAGGCGCTCGATGGGCTCGAGGAAGCTCGCGGCGAGCGGCTTGCCGAACAGCTTGCCGAAAACAGCGCCTTGCTGCTGGAAGGGTAGTTTCAAGCCCCGTTTCTATGGAGCCTTCATGAAGAAAGAAAGAACCGTGCGAGCGATTCCGTGCGAAAACGTGCTTTTTCCCTGCTTCAAAACGCTCCGATTCATCTGGCGGTTGAGGTGAATCCAAGGGTTATCTAAGGTCTGTCTAAGGTTTATCTAAGACATATTTAAGGTCGATGTGAGATTTCTGAGAGATCGGTGTGAGATGCCTCGCGTAAGTTGGATGTTGTCGGGCTCCTATTTCGAGTTGCGGGGGAGCCCGATATACGCCAAGCATCTGGGTGGCGCCTCTTTCTAGGTTTCCCTTGGCCCCAGGCATATTCACCCAGATGCGCAGGCGATTGTGGGTTCGGCGTGGAAGTGGGTATCGCTTCTTGCGGGATGACGGTTAGCAGGCTACTATGGCAAAGCTAATCCTGCTTCGGGTAGGTCCGAAGCCGTTGAGTCCAGAGGAGGTGAGCTAATGAAGGCTTACGAACTGTTGTTTTTTGTGAATCCCGCAATCGATGAAGAGTCTCGTCTCGCTGCTAACAAGCGTATCGAGAACGTCATTACCGCTGACGGTGGTGCAATCGACAAGGCTGATAATTGGGGCAAGCGCAAGCTGGCTTACGAGATTAACGGTCTCGCCGACGGCGACTACACCCTCGTCGACTTCCACGCAGATCCGGCGAACATCGCCGAGCTCGACCGCGTGCTGCGCATCACGGACGCCATCGAGCGTCACATGATCGTCTGCCGCGAGGATCGCGACTAATCTGTGGGATGCCCGCATGTGCGGGCGAATTATGAAAGAGGGATCAAGATGAGCATCAATCGAGTAATCATCAGCGGAAATCTTACCCGTGATGCCGAGCTGCGCCAGACGGCCAGCGGCACGTCGGTGCTTGGGTTTGGCGTGGCCGTTAATGACCGTCGTCGCAACAACACCACCGGCGAGTGGGAGGATTACCCGAACTTCGTCGATTGCACGATGTTCGGCCAGCGTGCCCAGGCTATCGCCCAGTACCTGCGCAAGGGTCTGAAGGTGGCCATCGAGGGCAAGCTTCGCTACTCCGCATGGGAGCGCGATGGCCAGAAACGCTCGAAGCTCGAAGTCATCGTCGACGACCTGGAGTTCATGAGCAGCCGCAACGATGGTCAACCCATGGGTGGCGGCTACAACAACTCCGGCTATAACGGCAACTACGGTGGCGGCAACGCCTACGGTGGTAATGCCTACGGCGGAAACTATGGCAACCAGGGATATCAGCCGGCTCCGCAGCCCGCACCTGCCCAGATGCCGCCCGCCCAGCCGGACGTGAGCGGCTCGGTTTACGACGAAGACATCCCGTTCTAACAGGCAAACGAAAAGAGGTATTAGGCACATGGCCGATTACATGAAGCAGCCTCGTCGTAAGTACTGCCAGTTCTGCAAAGAGGGAACTGAGTACATCGACTACAAGGACACCCAGGTGCTGCGCAAGTATGTTACCGACCGCGGCAAGATCAAGCCCCGTCACGTCACCGGTTGCTGCGTGCAGCACCAGCGCGACGTTGCGAACGCCGTCAAGCGCGCTCGCGTGATGGCGCTCATGCCGTACGCGGTCCCCTCCATCAGCGGTCGCGGCGACCGTAGGAATAGGGGGTAAACGATGAAAGTTATCCTGCTTACCGAGCTTAAGGGCAAGGGTGGCGAAGGCGACGTCGTCGAGGTCGCCCGCGGTTTCGCGAACAACTACCTGCTCCCCCAGAAGATGGCCGTTCTGGCCACCCCGGGCAACCTGAAGCAGCTCGAGATGCGTCGCAAGAACATCGCCAAGCGCGAAGAGGTTCGCGTTGCCGACGCTGAGGCTCTGAAGGCCAAGCTCGACTCCGTCAAGGTCAAGGTCGACGCGAAGGTCGGCGAGGAAGGCGTGCTGTTCGGCAGCGTCACCCCGCAGATGATCGCCGATGCCGTGAAGGCTCAGTTCGACGTCGAGCTCGACCGCAAGCGCATCGACCTGCGCAACCCCATCAAGGTTGCTGGCATGCACGAGGTTGGCGTTTCGCTGTATCGCGAGATCCGCGCTACCCTTGATGTGTTCGTGGGCGCCGAGGGCGAGCCGATCCCGGGCATGGAGCCCGAGGTCGAGGAAGTTGCTGAGGAAGTGGCTGAGGTCGAGGAGACCGAAGAGGCCGCCGAGTAACTGTGAACGCTCCGCGGTGTTTTATCCGCGAATTATCCCCAAGCTAAATTGGGGAAAACTCGGAAATGAATCCCCTGCTGCAAATTGCAGCGGGGGATTTTTCTTTTCTCCGAATCCCCGCTTGACGCTCTTTCACACCTGTCCGCCCTGTTCAGGAGATTGGTGGGCTGCGTTCGAGGGAAAAATCGCACGAGCCTGTAGTCTCTTAGTCGATTTTTCCTTAACCTCACTCAGTCCACCCACCTCCTGAACAGGGCTGCCCGTTGTGGATGAGTCGGAGAACGTATCTTCGACTCATTTTCAGGAGATGCCTGCTGGTTGTGAGTGCTTGCGGAAAATGAGTCAAAGATACGTTCTCCGACTCATCCGGTTGTGCGGGGTTGTGGATAACGGTATGTCCGATCCTGGATGTGCCATGGATGGGACAGGTGGGGGGTTGCGCTTTGCGATACTATGGGCGAGTTACACGTAAAACAGTGGAGGACGCACATGCCGCAGAATACGACGGATCCGGCGAACCCGGCGACCCGGGGATGGCCGAACAACATCGAAGCCGAGAAATCGGTGCTTGCCGCCTGCATGCTGAACCAGGAGGCCATCGAGGAGATTGCGACGCGGTTGACCCCCGAGAACTTCTTCCGGCCAGCGCACACGCATATCTTCACGTCGATGATGGATATGTACAAGCGGCATATCGACATCGACCCCATTTCGCTGGCCGAGAACCTGCGCGCGATGGGGACCCTCGAGACGGCGGGCGGGCGCAACTACCTGCTCGAGCTCGCCGACAATACCTTCGCGCTCACCAATTGGCGCACGCATGCCGACATCGTGAAGCGCATGTCGGTGCTGCGCGACCTCATCCGGGCTTCCAACGACATTAGCGCGCTGGCCTACAACCCGCCCGACGACCTGAACGTCGTGGTGGAGGAGGCGGAGAAAACCCTCTTCAAGGCCACCGAGAAGCGCATTTCCTCATCCTTCAAGAAGGCCGACGAGCTGCTTACCGAGACCTTCGAGGAGATAACAAAGCTGGCCGATCAGCAGTCGCACCTCGCGGGCGTCCCCTCCGGGTTCCGCGACGTCGATGCCCTGTTCGGCGGGTTCCGCGGTGGCGACCTGGTCATCCTTGCCGCCCGTCCTGGCGTGGGTAAGACCTCGTTTGCGCTTAACCTCGCGGTGAACGCCGCGAAGGCGGGCGTGTGCACGGCGTTCTTCTCGCTGGAAATGAGCGCGGTGCAATTGATGCAGCGTATCCTGTGCTCGGAGGCGCGCGTGAGCCTGTCGAAGGTACGCGGTGGTTACCTCGACGGTAACGACTGGAGCCTCATCACCGAATCGTTGAACAGCTTGTCGAACCTCGACCTGTACGTGGACGACACGCCGGCGCTTTCCATTCTGGAGCTTCGCGCGAAGGCACGCCGCGAGCTGCGCGACAAGGAAAAAGGCCTCATCATCGTCGACTACCTGCAGCTCATGCAGCCGGCAACGCATCGTCCCGACAACCGCCAGGTGGAAGTTGCCGAGATCTCGCGCGGCCTGAAGGTGCTCGCGAAGGAAATGAACATGCCGGTTATCGCGCTATCCCAGCTGTCGCGTGCCATTGAGATGCGCGGCGGGCGCAAGCGTCCGCAGCTGTCCGACCTGCGTGAATCGGGTTCCATCGAGCAGGACGCCGACATCGTCATGTTCATCGACCGATCCATGAACGAGGCGGAGGCCGAAAGTGACAACCGCCCGGACCTGGGCATGGCCGAGCTCATCGTGGCCAAGCACCGCAACGGCCCGACGCGCGACATCAAGCTTGCGTACACTGCCGAGAACACGAGCTTCCACGACTTCTTCGACGAGTCGCGCCTGTAGCACAAAAGCATGACAGTTACGCTTTTCACCGGCGAATCGGACATACGGTATAGCAGGTAGCGTACAATACCGTAATGGAGCATCCCGGTTGTAGCTGGTTGATGCCATAAGAGCCCGCGGATTGGAGCGGGGAAAACGAAAGGAAATGCAGATATGCCGAGCACGGTTCTCGTTGGCGCCCAGTGGGGCGACGAAGGCAAAGGCAAGATCACGGACCTCATCTCGAGCGATTACGACTACGTCGTTCGTTATCAGGGCGGTAACAACGCCGGTCACACGGTCATCCATGGCGACACGAAGCTCGCACTTCACCTCATGCCTTCGGGCGTGCTGTACGATTCGTGCATTCCGGTAATCGGCAACGGCGTGGTGGTGGACCCGAGCGTCCTCGTCCAGGAGATGGAGATGCTGCATGCGGGCGGTATTTCCACGGATAACCTCGCCATCAGCTGCGATGCGCACGTTATCATGCCGTACCACATAGACCTCGACGGCGCCGCCGAAAAGCGCCTCGGCGAAAACGAGATCGGCACCACGAAGCGCGGCATCGGCCCGTGCTACCAGGACAAGGCCGAGCGCATCGGCATCCGCATCCAGGACCTGCTCGACGAGCATATCCTCGAGAAGAAGATCGCGACGGCGCTCGCTTCCAAGAACCCGATTCTGGAGCACTACGGCATGCCCACGTACACGGTGGAGCAACTGCTCGATTGGTGCCGTCCGTTCGAAGACGTCATTCGCCCGCACGTCGCCGAGACCGCCCAGATGCTCAACCAGGCGCTGCGCGAGGGCAAGAACATCCTGTTCGAGGGCGCGCAGGGCACGTTGCTCGACATCGACCACGGCACGTATCCGTTCGTGACCTCGTCTTCCTGCTGCGCCGGCGGCGCGTGCACGGGCACGGGCGTCGGCCCGAAGGCCATCACGAAGGTCATCGGCATCGAGAAGGCCTACATCACCCGCGTTGGTTCCGGCCCGTTCCCGACCGAGCTCTCCGACGAAATCGGCGACCTCATCGGCGAGGTTGGCGGCGAGTATGGCGTGACCACCGGCCGTAAGCGCCGCTGCGGATGGTTCGACGCCGTTATCGCGCGCTATGCCGCCGACTGCAACAGCCTTACCGATGTCGCGCTCACCAAGCTCGACGTGCTGTCTTGCGTGGACACCATCAAGGTGTGCGTCGCCTACGAATCCGAGGGCAAGACCTACGACTACTTCCCGATGCAGCACTCCGTGATGTACCCGAAGCACGTCACCCCGGTGTACGAGGAGCTGCCCGGCTGGAAGGGCCAGGACATCACCGGATGCCGTACCTTCGAGGAGCTGCCCGAGAACGCGAAGAACTACGTGCTGTACCTCGAGAACCTCATCGGTGTGCCCATCAGCATCATCGCCGTGGGTCCCGACCGCGACCAGACCATCTACCGCGGTTGGAGCAGCCGCTAGGCGCCACAACGCAACGAGCATGAGGGCAGGCCTTCGGGCCTGCCTTCTTCATTGAAGGAGGCAGGGGATGATCGACGAGCTGGTGCTCGAGGCCGCAGAGCAATACGCGCAGGATTTCTTCGCGCAGGATGCATCGGGGCACGATTGGCATCACACCATGCGCGTGCGGCGGACGGCCGTGCGCATCGCCGCCGAGGAGGGCGCGGACGAGGGCATCGTCGCGCTCGCCGCCCTGCTTCACGACGTGGACGATGCGAAGCTCTCGCCACAGACCACGGAAGGCCTGCTCAACGCGCGTTCCTTTATGGAAGAGCAGGGCGTGTCCGAGGACGTTTGCAATGCGGTGCTGGCGGCTATCCGGGAGGTTTCGTTCACGAAGAACGGGGCATCGGCGCCCTCGAGCGTGGAAGCTGCCTGCGTGCGCGATGCGGATAGGCTCGACGCAATCGGCGCCATCGGCGTTGCCCGGGCCTTTGCATTCGGCGGTGCTCACGGGCGTGCGCTCCACGACCCAAGTGGCGCAGACCAAACGGCTACCACGGATCATTTCCACGACAAGCTCTTCAAGCTGAAAGACCTGATGTGCACAAACGCCGGCAGCCGCATCGCAGATCATCGCGACGCGGTGACGCGAGAGTTCCTCGACGAGTTCCTGCGCGAATGGGATGGCGAAGCATGAGACAAAAACCCTCTGAGGG
>JAUNCA010000006.1:0-1560 GCA_030526775.1 Coriobacteriia bacterium
CAGCCTCATCGGCCGGCTCGCCCCCGGATTGCTGCGTGGCTTCGCCGTCAGCCGACTGACCGCCAGCCTGGCCCTCCTCGTTCGCGGGCTCGGTTGCCGCGTTCTCGTCAGCTGCGCCTTCGTCGCCGCCGCTCGACTCGCTGCTGGACTCCTCGTCCTTCTTGTTCTTGTACGTCCAGGCATCTTCGCCGAAGAGCTCGTCAATCTCAGACGCGCTGTACTCGATCTTGTCGAAGATCACGCGGCCGGCCGAATCGTTAGTCGCCGTGTGGCTCTCGGGCAGCGGCGCGTCATCGGTCAAAGCGCTCAGCTCGAAGGTGAAGTCGCCTTCGTCAATCTCAAGCTGGTTGCCAGTGACGGTGGACACAAGCTTCTTGCCGGTGGTGATGGTCACGTCGCCGGTCGCCTCGTACTGGTTCTCGAACGTCGGCGGGGTGGTTTCGCCATCATACTTCAGCTCTGCCACCAGGTTGCCCTTGTGGTCGTCGGTCACGGTCACGACGAGCTTGACGACGGTCTTGTCATACGTGATGCCGCCTTGTCCGTCGTCCACCTCGACGATCGTGTACTCGTACGTGCCGGGCATCTCGAACTTCAGCGCCGGCGTGAAGGCAACCACGCCCTTATCGTTGTTGTAGCCCTTGGCCACAACTTCGTCGCCGTCCTTCACCTGGAACTCGAACTGGCCGGTTCCGGCTTCCTCGTCGAACAGGTACGCCAGCGGGAACACCGAGACGGTCTTGCTCGCTTCGGGCGTCTCCTCCGTCGGCTCCACGCCGTAGGTGTTGGTGAAGGTGATGCCGGCCGCGGGTTTCACGGTAGCGGTCAGGCCGCCCTGCTTGTCGTCCTCGACGCTTACGGTGACGGTCTTGCCGGAAGCATCTTCGTCGTTGGTCACGCCGTCAACGGTGCCGTCCTCGGACACGGTGTAGGTGTAGGTGCCGGGCTCGGTGTAGGTGAAGTCGCCGAAGGTGATGGTGTCGGCCGCGTCGGTAACCGTGCCGCTCATGGTCTCGGCCTCGGGCGCGCCGCCGTTGGCGACAACGGCGATGTCATAGCTCCAGGAGTCGGGGCCGTCGAGACCGGTCGGAACGTCCATGACCTTCTTCACCGGGAAGGACGCGGTAGTGGGCTCGACCGAGTAGGTGTTGGTGAAGGTGATGCCGGCCGTCGGGCTCACGGTAGCGGTCATGGTGCCGTCGCCGTTATCCTCGACAGACACGGTGACGGTCTTGCCGGAGGCTTCCTCGTCGTTGGCCACGCCGGCCACGTTGCCGTCCTCGGAGACGACATACTCATAGGTGCCAGGCACCTCGTAAGTGAACTCGCCGAACTCAGCGGACGTATTGTCCTGGGTGAGCGTGGCGGTCATGGTCTCAACCGTGGGGGCGCCGTCCTGGGCCTCAACGGTGATGTCGTAGCTCCACTCATCGGGACCATCCAGGCTCGAGGGCACATCGAGTACCTTCTCGACCGGGAAGCTCGCGGTGGTGGGCTCGACGGAGTAGGTGTTGGTGAAGGTGAGCGGGTTGTCGGCAGTGGAGCTCGCGGTGGCGGTCA
>JAUNCA010000006.1:1660-13604 GCA_030526775.1 Coriobacteriia bacterium
CCTCGATGGCCTTCTTGACCTTGAGCACGGCCTCGCCCTCGGCCTCGTAGGTGTTAACGATGGAATCCGTGGTGGGGTCGTAGGAGACCTTGGTGGAGAGCGTGCCGTCGCCGTTGTCGGTGACCTCGACGGTTGCCGTAACGCTACCGGAGGCGGTCCAGCCGTCGCCGAAGCCGTCCTCGGAGATGGTGTAGGTGTAGCTCTTGCCCGCGTCGGCTTCAGTGTAGGCAATCGGGCCGAAAGAAGCCTTGCCCACGGAGGAGAGCTTGGCGGTCGTGGTCTCGGGCATCGGGACGTTCGTGCCGGAAAGCGTAAACGTCAGCTCCTTGCCCTCGGGCCAGCCAGCCCCCTGAAGGGCCTTGATAACGTCGATGGTCGCTTCGCCCTCGGCCTCGTAGGTGTTGGTGATGGTCGCGTTCGTCGGGTCGTAGGAGACCTCGGCGGACAGCGTGCCGTCGCCGTTGTCCGTCACCGCGACGGTCGCGGTGATGCTATCGGGCGAGCCGGTCCAGCCGTCGCCGAAGCCATCTTCGGAGATGGTGTAGGTGTAGCTCTTGCCCGCATCGGCCAGTTTGTACGCGATGGGCCCGAAGGTCACGCTGCCGATGGCATCAAGGGTTGCCGTGGTGGTTTCGGGCATCGGAGCGTTCGAACCCTCAAGGGTGAACGTCAGGGTCTTGCCTTCGGGCCACGCGGCACCTTCGAGAGCCTTGTTCACGACGATGGTAGCTTCGCCATTGGCATCGTAGGTATTGGTGAACGAAATGCTCGCGTCGGCGGTGGTCGGGGAGACCACGAGCGTACCGGTGCCGTCGTCGGTCACCGTAAACGTCAGGGTCTTGCCCTCTTCGCCAGCCGGATCGTTGGTGACGCCATCAACAGAGCCAGACTCCTTCACCGTATAGACGTAGGTGCCGGGCATGGTGAACGTAATCGTACCGAAGTTGTAATAGCCGGTCTTGCCCTCAACCTCGTTATCTGCGCTGTTGGTGGTGCTCGTATTCGCCGGCATCGGCGCGGTTATACCTTCCGGAGCAGACGTGTTCTCGATCGTGAAGGTGAAGTCGCCCTTGTTGTAAAGGCCATCATTGTTCTCGATGATCTTCTGCACCGACGGGTCGACGGTCACCGGCGTCGGGTTGTAGGTGTTGGTCACCGTGAAGGTAATGGAACCGTCATCTGCGGTCTCCTTTACGGGACCGGTCTTCGAGTAGCCAGCCGGAACAGCGGTTTCGTCTGCGGTGTAGGCGATTTCCACGCCCTTCTTATACTTGGGCAGCTTCGTCCACGTGTAGGTCCATTTGTTGCCGTCGTCCAGCGTAACAGCTGCGCCCTCATTGCTGCCGTCAGCCTTCAGCTGAGCCTGGATGCTCCCGGGGCGGATGTTGCCGATGTTGTCGGAGTCATCCCAAACCTTGACGATGGTGACCTGCGTCTCTTCGGGCGTATGCGTGTTGGTAATGACGCCGTGGTCGTCAACCGTCGTCTTGTCGGCAACGTAATCGTCGCTCGGGGTCTCTGTCACGCTGTAGGTAAGTTCTTCGCCATCCTCGTAGCGATTCAGCTTGGACCATTTTGCGGTGTAGGTGCCGTCTTCGTTGTCGGTCACGACGAGCTTGCTGGCGTTCGCCTCGGTTACGTCGTCGTTGCCGCACTTCAGCGTCAGCCAGGACACAAACTCATCTGCCGTCGGACGCACGCCATCCTGGTCGTCGTTGTCTTCCCATACCTTGGTAATCTCGATGTCGGTAAGACCGTACTTATTGGTGAAGTTCACCTCATACGTCGTGTTGGTGCTTTGAATCGTGCCCGTGGTGGTCTGACCGTCAGAGAAGGTTTTGTCTGCATCCTTGCCCTCGGTGACGACGGCTTCATCCCCGGATCCATATGTTGCCTTGAGGGTGGTGCTGTCATACGCGAAGTTATCGGGCAGCGTGCCTTCTTCAAATTCATAAGTCGTTTCCGTCGGCAGGTTGGTGAAACGCAGGTTCCAGCCGGCCTTCATGTCAACATGAATTGTCGTGCCGCTCTTCACGTAGTAGTAACCGCTGGAGCTCGGCCCGGTAATCTCGCCTTCGGCGGTAACGTTTGCATCCATGACCGTTTGATTTTTAACGGTGTCATAAATCGAGAACCACACGTAGTTGTCGGAGTTAGTGTCGGTAGACTGGGGGTCGTCTGCCTTGGAGTTGTTCACCGTTAGCGTGAAGGGGAAGGTAGTATCCGGGTCGGCGTCTTCGCCGTCGACGACCTTCTTGATGTTGAGATTAGAACGACGGTAGTTGTACGCGCTGAGCGCGGCCTCTCCGGTGCCGGCGACGTAGTATTCCTTTTCATCAAGCGTATACGTTTGGGCGCCCGTAGAGTTCGGGTGATCATCGTCAATCAGAATCAGCATGGTGAGCGTACCGTCGATGATCATCGGGTGCATGACCGGAGTCACGAGCTCCCAGTTGAACTGCTCGGCGCCAAGCTCTGCGAAGGTGAAGTCGTGACCGGTGTCAAGAATCTGCATGTACTCCTGACCTTGCTCATCGGTCTGGGTGCGCATCAAACCAGTCGAAATGTAAATGGGATTCTCGGTCCACTTGGGGGTTGTGTTCTCGCTTAAGGTAACCTCGTGGAACGCTTCACCGTTCATGAGGACCGTCATGTCGATTTCCTCAACCTCACGCGCGTCGAGGGCATTCTCCCAGCCCTTGGTTACGGACATCTCGGAGGCCTCGGTCGGAACAGGATCGAGGTTGTTGTAAGCCGAGCTATGCTGCTCGGGGTTATCCTCACGCGTGTCGGTCCAGGTGAGGTTGGCGGTGGTGTTGGTCTTGAGGTCACCGTCTTCCTCGAGGTACTGACGGATTCCAGCGTCAAGTTCGCTATACTTCAAATCCCCGTTGTCAAGTTTGGCGATGATGTCGTACGTGGTTTGGCTCGGGTATACGTCGAAGGTCACGGTGTAGGTGACGCCATCGAGCAGCGTGCCTGCATCGGAAAGGTCCCAATCGACCGCGCCATCCACGAGCTTAGCCTCGGGCGGATCAACGTTATAGAGCGCGTTTGCTTCAGTCCACTCGTATTTGAGGTATTTCTGGCCACCCTCCGTGATGATTTCGCCGTTCACAGTAACGCTGTTACTTGTGCCCCAGGTGACCCTCTTGCCGTCAGAACTCACGGTATAGGTGACCGGATCCCCGCTCACGAGGTCAATGCGCTGGAACTGGTTGTTGCCATCGATCGGAATCGTCAGCCAGTACTGGTAGGAACTTTCGTCGACCTCGAGGAGCTCGGCGACGCCCGTGCTGGTCTGTACCTGGTTGGTGGTGCCGTCGCTGATGGCAACCGAGGAGACGCCGAGCGCCTCGACGATCTGCTGGAAGATGTCCGCGATGGCGGCATTGAGCGCGGCGGTGTTGCCGGCGTTGTAGTAGTTCGTGGTGCCCTCGGTGGTCGCGCCGAAGTTATAGGTGTTGTTCTGGTTCGTCGGGACGGTCATCACGTTGCGCGTCGTCCCACCCACGGTCATCTCACGGTGCTCTCCGGTGTTGGCGTAGTACATGAGGTCGTCAAGCAGGTCATGCTCGGTGCCGTAGGCGTAGATGCCGAACATGGTGACGTTGCTCATCGACTGGATCGCTTCGGCCTGGGTGGCGGCAGCTGCATAGTAGTCACGGTAGTGGGTCCAATTCGAGTTGGTGGGAGCTTCGCCGTTGCCGCTTGCGGTGCCGCTCTTGGTGCACACGCCGTCGGTGACGAAGATCACGAAGGTCGGGTCGCTGTCGGCGCGGCCGAGGACTGCCCTGGCCTGCTGCAAAGCGTAGTCCCAGTTGGTGCCGAGGTTGCTGCTGTAGTTGAATGTGCCTGTCGGATCGTAGGCGTTCCGGGCTTCGCCGGTACCCTCGTCGAAGTAACGGTTGAGACCCGTGCTGTCGGAGAGGTCGCTGGTCCATTCCGAGTTAATCGAAGCCATTGGGCCGAAACTAACCAGGGCCATCTGGATGTTGGCCGACTCATCCTCGGTCGTGGACGGGTCGTCTGTCTTCTGGTAGCCCGCGAGATTGTCGATAAACTTATGGACAACATCCTCGGCGTTGTCTGCGCGGGTTCCGCCTCCTGCCGCATTGTTTGTCATACTTTGCGACACATCGTAGACGATGAGCACGTTCACGTTGGCCGCGGTCTCGACCTCGGTGTCGGCATCGCCGGTGACGGAAAGCGCCAGCTTGTAGGTGCCGTCTTCGTTGTTTTCAATCGACTTGCTATGCGCGGGGGTGTCGCCCTTGTCCGCCAGCGCTGTCGTCGGCGCCACGCAGAAGCCGACCACCGCCAGCATCATCGCAATAAAGACACTAAGCGCTTTGTTCTTGAAACTCATTGATGAGGCTCCCCTCATTGCTGCTCCCCCCATGGCTGGAATGCCTTGTAATCCACTCGCGCGGATCTCGAGGATGCTTGCGATACTGCTGTATTCCTCACTGTGTTGTCCATCGCTTACCTTCCCATGCCTTTCAACTGCCGCGTCCTTTAACACCTGACCCCTTGCCAGCTGTCTTGACTAGTTGCGGAGATTTCTCTCCTAAGTATGCAGCAATCTACATGGCTGCTACTTATATATAAGTAGCATACGTGTAAAAGCCTACATACTTAAGTTTGACATTCTATAACAAAGTAGTTTCCATCAAGACTTTGAATACACAGGCTGGACTTATATATCGGACATTACTGAAAAACTGTCGGATATATTTGTAGCAAACGTAGAGAGAGGACCCGAAGGTCCTCTCTCTATCCAGACGTTATGTCCCGTTACCGTTTAGTGGCGGTCGCTCCTACGTGTGGGCCTCGCGTGCCCAGCGTGGCGAACATTACCAGCCATCGTCATGCGGCGGCGGGCGAAGAGCGCCACTATACCGGCGGCAATTGCAAGCACAATCAGGGCGAACAGCGGAGTGGAGTCGCCCGTCAGCGGGACCTTATGCGGCGGGACAACCTTCTTCACCTTGCCGGTGGGCACGGTGACGTCATCGTCATCGGTCACTTCGTTGCCGTCCGGGTCCTCACCGGTGGCGGTGACCTCGTTGAGCACCTCGCCGGCCTCCACGTCGGCGGCGGTGACCTTATACGTCGTGGTGAAGGTCTCGGACTGGCCAACGGCCAGCGAATCGAGCGTCCACTCGTCGCCGGTCAGCTCGTCGGCCACGACCACGTCGATGAGCTCAACGTCGCCGGTGTTCTTCACGACGATCTTGTACTCGACGGTCTCGCCCTCCTTGTAGTACTTGCCGTTCGCGGGCTTGGAGGTCACGGTCTTCGTAACCTTGATGCCCGGATTGTTCTCCGGCTCCTCGTAGACGTTCGTGAACTTGGCCTTGTCGCCGTCGGAAAGCGTGGCGGTGCAGGACAGCGTGCCGTCGCCGTTATCGGCAACCTTCACTTCAACGGTGCATACGTGACCGTCGTAAGTGATGTTCTCCTGGCCGTCGTTCACCTCAGCGATCTGATACTTGATGGTCTTGCCGGCGTCATCCTGGTTGAACTCGAGCGCGTCGAACTGGAAGCTGCCGTCGGCTGCATTGGTCTTGGTCTGCAGGACCTTGCCGCCCGAGGTCTTCAGTTCGAAGCTGAATTGGCCCTCGGTGAGCTCGGCGCCCTCGAGGGTCTTAACGCCCCCGAACTCGACGGTACCGGCAGCTGCGTAGGTGTTCGTGAACGTGGTGTCACCCTCGTAGCTCGGCACCACGTTGAGCGTGCCGTCGCCGTTATCCGTGACGGTCACGGTCACCGTGACCTCATGGGTGTCGTACGTGTAGCCAGCCTTGCCGTCGTTCACCTCGCGAATCGTATAGGTGAAGGTCTTCTCCTTCTCCTCAGCCTGCGTGGCCATCTCGTTGGAAGACTCGCCAGCTACGGCGTCGGCCACGGCCTCAGCAGCGTTGTCGGCGCCTTCAACCTGCGCGATAAACGTGGTTGAGATCAGGGTCATCGGCTTTGCGAAGGTAGCAGCAGCGCTTACATTCAGCGTATCGACGGCATCGACATCAGCCTGGACCTCGGCCTCAGGCTCGGCGGCAGCGTTGTCTGCGGAGGCATCAGACGCAGCATCCGTCGCAGCTTCGGTAGCGGGCTCAGTCGCGTCTTCGGAAGCAGCGGGCTCTTGCTCGCCAGCGCTTTCATCAGAGGCAGCCTGGTCGTCCGCAGCCTGGTCGGCGGTGACATCGGCCTGGGTACCCGCCTCGCCCGACTGCTGGTTATCGGCAGCCTGCTGGTTGGCCTGGTCACCATCGGCGGTGTTGGTCGTCTCCTCGGTAGCCGGTTTTTCCTCTTCGGCGTTCTCGTCGAAAATGGAGCTGTCATACTTAATCGGGTCGAAGTCGACCTTGCCAGAAGCGTTATTCGTCTTGGTCTGCAGGACCTCGCCGTTCTCGTCGACCAGCTCGAAAGTGAACTGCCCATCCTCGAGAGTCCGGCCCTCAAGCACCTTCTTCACGCTCGGATCCCACTCGCCTTCGGCCGAGTAGGTGTTGTTGAACTCGATATCGTCGCTGTAGGCAACCTCGGCCACAAGCTGGTTGTCCGCGTTTGCGCTTACGATAACGGTAGCGGTAACCTCAAGACTATCGTACGTGTAACCGCTAATCGTGCTGCCACCGTTCTTTTCCTTGATGGTATAGGTAAATTCGCCTTCCTTATCGAAGCTGATGGCCTCGAACGCCACCTTGCCGTCGGCGTCGTTAGAAGCTTCGGTGCTTTCGGGCATCGGAGCACCATCGGAGCCGGTAAGCGTGAACTCGAAATCGCCAGCCTGCAGATCGCGGCCGGTGAGCGCCTTGGTCACTTCGAGGGTCGCCTCTGCCGGCTCGAACGTGTTGGTAAACTCAAAGACAGCTTCGTCGGTAGTCGGGGTGACCTCAAGGGTGCCCTCGTTGTCCGTTACTGTGAACGTGATGCTCTTGCCCGTTTCGGCATCGGGGTCATTCGTAACACCAGGCGCACCGCCGCTTTCCTTCACCGTATAGGTGTAGGTACCCGGAGCAGTGAAGGTAATCTCGCCGAACTCGTAGAAGCCCTTCTTGTCTTCGAGCTCATACGTCTCGCTGTTGGTGATCTCGGTATTCGTGGGCATCGGAGCTTCCACGCCCTCCGGAGCTTCCGTGTTCTCGATCGTGAAGGTGAAGTCACCCTTGTTGTAAAGGTCTTCCGTACCCTCGATAACCTTCTGAACCGGCGGGTCGACGCTTACTGGCGTCGGGACGTACTTGTTGGTGATGGTGGCATCCTCGGGATCGTAGGTCACCGTCGCCGTAAGCCCGCCCTCGTCGTTCTTTGCAACGGACACCGTCGCCGTAATCTCGTCGGGCGTACCTGTCCAGGCGCCGCCGAAACCGTCCTCGGTGATGGTATAGCTGTATTCCTTGCCATCATCGTCCATGGTATAGGTGATGGGGCCGAAGGTCACGGTACCGGCTTCCTCGAGCGTAGCCGTGGTTTCCTCGGGCATCGGAGTACCGTCCGAACCGGCAAGCGTGAACGTCAGGGTCTTGCCCTCGGGCCAATCGGCGCCCTCAATCGCCTTGGTAACTTCAATCTCGGCCTCGGCGGTCACGGGCGTGTGCTTGTTGGTGATGGTGCCATCCGGATCGGCCGGGGAACCCTCGCACTCGTAACCGTCGGGGACGTCATCTTCGGTCACGGTGTACTCGATTTCCTCACCCTCGCTGTTGTACTTCGGCAGCTTCTTCCAGGTGTAGGTCCACTCGGTTTCGTCGTCGTTCTTGGTAATCGTCGGCTCGGGAGCCTCCGCGCCTTCGGGGAGGCCGTTCAGGGTCAGGGCAAGCTCGTCAGGACGAATCTTGTCCTGGTTCTTCGCGTCGTCCCAGACCTTCTTAACGGAAACATCCACAACTTCATACTTATTGGTATAGGCAATGGTGTAAGCCGCGTTGGTCGTGTCGATAGAACCGGTAGAGGTCTTATCGCCCTCGAAAGCCCAAGCGGTTTCGGGTTCTTCGCCTTCGGTGAATGCGATTTTAGCCTTATCGAAGATGAAGGCCGGCTCGAGGTCGCCCTCGGTGATGGTATAGGTCGTTCCCGTGGGAAGGTTGTTGATTAGGATGGAACAGCCGGCCGTCGCGGGAATCGTAACGTCGGTGCCGCTCGGCGCGTACCACCAGCTGCCGCTCGAATGGGTGGCTCCCTCAATTCCCTCAATGGCTTTGCCGTCCTTGTCACGCGCCGAAATCCAAACCCAGTAGTCGGAGTCATGGTTCGGGTCATCCGTAGGCTCAGCCTCGGGAGCCCTGGAATTCACAACGTTAATCGTGAACGGGAACTCAGCGTCCTCGGGGGCGCCCTCGCCCGTAACCTCCTTGGTTAGCAGGAGCCTGGAGCGATGCTCATTGAGAGCGTTCAGGGACACTGCTGCGTCGTCGACATAGTATTCGGAGCCATTAATCTCGTAGGTGTCGGCACCTTCGGGAACGGGATGCTTCTCGTCCACCTTAATGAGCATGGTCGGCACACCGTTAATCATCATCGGGTGAACAACCGGAACGTCGAGCTCCCAATGATACTGGTCGGATCCAAGCTCTGCGAATGTGAAGTCGTGGCCTTCGGAGCCCTTTAGAATTTCCATGGCTCCCTCGTCGTCGGTACGCATGATGCCGATGGAAATGAAGACGTTGTCGGTCCAGTCGTTATCCTTGGAAAGGTTGACCTCGTAGGTGTCCTCGCCGTCGCGCGTCACCGTAAGGATAATCGGGTCATGCTCCTCATCCGGGTTAAACGCGTTATCCCATTGCTTGCTGACAGCCATCTCTTCGACGGCAGCAGTCTTGACGGGGCCGGGGTTGTCATACGTGCTTTCCCCCGAATCGCCCGTGCGGGTATCGGTATAAGTGAGCTTGGCGGTGGTGTTGGTCGAAAGGTTACCGTCCACGTCGATATACTTCTGGATTTCGGGATCCAGGTCGCCCCAGGCTCCATCAGTGCCGGGGTCGTTCTTGATGTCGGCAACGATGTCGAGCGTGGTCTGGCTCGGATAGCAGTCGAAGGTCACGGAATAGGTGACGCCGTCGAGCAGGGTGCCGGCGGACGAGAGGTCCCAATTGACCGCGCCGTCTTCGAACTTGGCATCGGGCGGCGCCACGCTGTAGAGGGCGTTCGCCTCTGTCCACTCGTACTTGAGGTAGCGCTGGCCGCCCTCCGAGACGATCTCGCCGTTAACCGTGACGTTGTTGGAGCCCCAGGAAACCGTCGAACCGTCAGAGCTCACGGTGTAGGTGATCGGGTCGCCGCTTGCGAGGCTGATGCGCTGGAACTGGTTGTTGCCGTCGATCGGAATCTTCAGCCAATACTGGTAGGAGTCCTCGTCGACCTCGAGGAGCTCGGCGATTTCCGTGCTGGTCTGCACCTGGTTCGTGGTGCCGTCGCTGATGGCGACAGAGGAGATGCCAAGCGCCTCGATGATCTTCTGGAAGATTTGCTCGATGGCATCGTTCAAAGCGGCGGTGTCGGCGGCGAGGAAGAAGTTCGGGGCTGCCTGCGTCTCGGCCACGACGTTGTTGATGTTGCCGCCGCGGTGCTGGCCGTTCTCGGAGTAGTACATGAGGTCGTCGAGGAGGTCGGCCTCGGTGCCGTAGGCGTAGATGCCGTAGAAGGTGCCGCCGGTGGCCTCGCAGGCAAGGGCGACCTCCCTGGCGTCGTCCGTCGCGGCGCTGTAGAAGTTGCGAAGCTGGGCGATGGTGGCGCCGGTCGGGGCGATGGCGTTGTTGCCGTTGCCGGACGCGGTGCAGGCGCCGTCGGTCATCATGACGACAAAGGTCTGAACCTCAGAGCCGCCGGGGGCGCTACCTACTAGGTCGTTGGCTTTGTCGAGCGCGGCCTCCCAGTTCGTGCCGTTGGATTGTGTGCCGCTGTAGCTGAAGTTGGTCTGACGGTCGGTGCCACCGTCTTCGAAGCGGTTAGCGAGGCCCGTGACGTTAGTTGTCCAGGTCTGACCCTGGTTGTGCTGGTCCGTGAACCTTGCGAAGGTCACGAGGGCGACGTTGATGTTGTCCTTGGCATCGTTCTGGTAGCGCGCCAAGTTGGTCAGGAAGTCGTGGACGACGTCCTCGGCCTGGTCCGCGCGGCTGTAGTTGCTGCCCTGCGCGTTGCTGGTCATGCTCGACGAGGTGTCGTAGACGACCAGCACGTTCACCTTGCCGGTTTCTTCGGTCTCGGTATCGGCATCGCCGGTGACGGAGAGCTCGAGTTTAAAGGTGCCGTCCTTGTTATCAGCAAGAGTCTTTTCGTGATCAGGCGTTTCGCCCGCATCTGCCAGCGCCATCGTCGGCGCTACGCAGAAACCGACCACTGCCAGCATCATCGCAATGAAAACACTTAATGCCTTGTTCTTGGCTCTCATCACGCTTATTCTCCCTACTGCCGTTTCCCCTTGTGGTTGGTACATCCTCGTGCTCCTTGCTATGGAGCATGGGGGTGTTGGCGATGCTGGTGCGTTTACTAGTATGGTGCCCATCGCGTACCTTCCCATTCCTTCCGGTCGTAGTACCACTTCCAAACGGAAACGGTGCTCCCCTTTTCCTCTTATATATATTCGTTCACACTATGTCGCTTACCACTCTATATGTTGTCCATATATTCCACGACATACCTAAAAAGCGATTTTATTACAAGGGCCTATAAGTGTCTTTAGAAATAATAGTTTTTGTTTTTCTCCATAAATTGCTACTCTAAACAGGCAATTTATTAACCAAAAAGGCAATGGTTTGTACCTTTTCAGCCTGATATGACATAAAGAGAGGCACCTTTTGAGTGCCTCTCTTTAAACATGCATTTCTTATTGACGGAGCAAACTCGAAGTTACTCCCACAAATAGCTGCTATCGATGTCCTTCAGGGTGGAGGCGCCGGTCATGCGCATGGCATCAACGAGCTCGACTTGCAACTTCGCCACCAGGGCGGCAACGCCATCTGCCTGGCCGCCGTAAATGGCGGTTACGAACGGGCGGGCCATAATAACGGCATGCGCGCCCAGGGCAAGGGCTTTGAAAATGTCGAGACCAGTGCGGATACCGCCATCGACTAGGATAATCATGTCGTCATCCAGCTCGCGCACGATGGAGGGCAGCACTTCGGCGGTTGCCGGGGTTCCATCGAGCACACGGCCACCATGGTTGGACACCACGACGCCCGCCGCGCCCGCTTCGGCGGCCTTTGCAGCTGCGCGCGGGGTCATAACGCCCTTCACGATGAAGGGGACATCGGTGCTGTTCACGATTTCGCGCAGCTCATCGACGGATTTGCTGCCCGCCGGTGGCATGCGGTTCTGCAGGAAGGGAAGGCCGGCCGCGTCCACGTCCATGGCGATGGCAAACGCGCCGCACTCCGACGCGAGCTGCATCTTCTCGCGCACGGTATCCAAATCCCACGGTTTCACGGTTGGCACGCCGATGCCGTTCGCGCCGGCGATGGCCGCGGTTCCCGCCTGCATGACGGTCGGATCCACGCCGTCGCCCACGAATGCGGCAATGCCCGCGTTTGCGCAGGCCGGAACCAGAATGTTGTTGTATTCGGTGTCGTTGTACTTGTCGCCGTAGTGCATCTTCACCGCGCCGACCGGACCCGCGAATACGGGAATGGCGAAGGTGTGCTCGAACAGCTCGAGTTCGGTGGATACCGGCACATTCGCATGCAGCGTATCCATGTTTATGCGGATGTCTTGCCAGGCGTTATAGTTGCGCATCGCAACGTCGCCGCGGCCTTTTGCACCCGGTCCGGGAATCGTGTTCTTGCACACGCGCCCATCGCAAACAGGGCAAACCTTGCACAAGCCCATATTCCCCCGCGCGTTCTCGAGTACTTCCTTCCAGTCCATGCCTTCTCCTTTCACCTAGTTCCAAGCAAAGTTTAGCATCTGAATGTTAGTGGGTGGTGCATCGCTCCCGGAATGGTGC
>JAUNCA010000006.1:13614-34156 GCA_030526775.1 Coriobacteriia bacterium
TTCGCCCGCTGTTTGGCGCACCATTGGGGGCGGTACCCACCACCCACCTCCGAGCCGCCACTAAATATTGTGGGCGCTACCGTTCGGGCATCTTGTAGTTGTGGAAACGGTACGCGTTGGGGCGAATGCGCTGGTTATCCTTTACAATAGGCGCATTATGGGTAGCTACGATAACAATAGACGTAACGACGCACGCCGCTCCAGTGGTTCGCGCTCGCAAAGCGGGCGCTTCGATGACGTAGCGCCGCAGCGTTCGCCCCGCGGTTCTCGCGGTGCTTCCCTCAGCGACCTTCATCAAGTGTCTCCCCAGATGAGGGAGCGATATGGTGTTTCCGAAAGGCAAAGCGGAGGCCGTCGGCCGAACCGGTTTGCCGACGGATTCGACTACTACGAGGAGCCACGTGCTTCTCGTCGCCCTGCTCCAACCGAGGATTGGCGTACCCCATCGGTCGACCCCATCGGCGGCAGGAACCTCCAGGGCTCCCGGCGTGGAGGCGGTCGAGGCGGGCGCGGTGGCAGGCCGGGAGGGCAGATCAACCTTCCGATTATCATCGGCCTTTTGGTCGTGGTTATCCTGCTTGTCGCCGTTATCGTCGTGGCGATGAACCGCTGCTCCGAAGGGTCCGCCGACGTAGAGGGCCAAGGCACACAGACCGAGCAAACCACCGATTCCACGGCTTCCGGAAGCGATGCGAGCGGGAGTAACAGCTCATCGGCCTCGGGTTCTGCTGCTTCATCTGGCTCTACGCAAGATACCAACGGCATCGACCGCGATAAGCTCACGGCTATCGTCGACGAAGAAGTCGCCGACAAGCTCATCAACCGCGCGAAGACCAGCGAAGATGCAAAGTGGATCGCCCAAAACCCCGATAAGCTCGCCATGGACGGCATCGAGGTGCAGGCCAAGCTGCTGAAACTCGCCGCCGACGAGCCGGCCGCTCAGCAATACGTGCGCAACTTCGCCGATAAATACCCGATGAAGACCCCGCAAAACGGCCAGGTGAAGACCGTTGCGACGGGCCGCAGCATCCCGCGTTTCTATCAGTGGGACGAGCTGTGGGGTTACACGACGTATTCCGGAACGGCGTTCGGCCTTACCGGCTGCTGCCCCACCTGTCTGGCCATGGTGTACCAGGGCATCACCGGCAGCCACGACCTTTCCCCATATGACATGGGTGAACTTGCAGTTCGCGACGGTTATGCCACCGAGTACGAGGGCACGTACGCAAGCTTCCTCGTAGACGAGGCCGAAACCCTCGGGTTGCCCGTGAGCTCCCTCGACATTAGCGAGAAAGCCCTGAAAAATGCGCTGCAATCCAACCAGGCGGTTATCGTGAACTTCGCTCCCGGGTTCTTCACCGAATACGGGCATTACGTGGTTATCTCCGGCATGACGCAAGACGGCCAGCTCATCATGAACGACCCGTACTCCGAAGAGCGCAGCAACCAGACCTGGGATATCTCCCAAATCGTAGAAGAAGCCCAAGGCCTCTACGCATACGGCTAAGAAGACACCGACGATAATTTACCGCGGGTATTTTTCATCATTTTGAGGACTCCTTGGCCGCCTTGTCATCCCGAGCGAAGCGCGGAGTCGAGGGATGATACGGTGGAAAACCCCATAAACCGCTATACTTTGCAGGTGCTTGTTACACCTTAGGAGGACGTGTGAATTACGACGATGCTGCACGTGAATTTGCCCAGCTAATCGCTGAAACCGAGGTCGACGCTGCGTTGACCGCGGCGGCGTTCGAAGCTGCAGGCGCTGTCCACACTGAAGCCCTGCTGGCTTCGCTTGCCGTGTATAACCAAGCGTTTCAGCAGGTGAAAACGCAAAACGAGGCTGCTACACCCAAGAAGGTCACGCAGTCGGGTGCGTTGCTTCAGCCAATGCCTGAGGAAACCGCCGAACTGCGCCTCAATTTCCCACTCACCGCCGAGCAGTTCGCCGTATTGCGTGGCGGGGAAGCGCCAGCGGATGACTTCAATCGCTGGTTCCTGGAAAGCGACGGCATGCACCTGCGCTACTACCGCAACGCCACGGGTTTCTGCTTCTTCGACGCCGAAGTGGAACCGGCTGGCGCCGGGTATGTGGTTGGCACCGTTACCGTCAACCAAAACGACAAGCAGTATACGGAAAGCAACATGGGCGTTTGCGCTGCTCAGCTTAAGATTCTGCTCGCAAACAACCTGGGATTGGACGACGACCCCTACTGGGATGAAATGGACGAAGCCGGAGACTAAATTGCATTAAAAGGGACAGTCCCTTTTAATGCAATTTTCGATTGATTGGAGAGCCTGATGGCGTATGTGAAGTGGAGTTATGAAACGTTGAATACGTTCTGCGGAGACGTGTTCCGCAAGTTCGGGTTCTCGGATGCCGAAGCCGATACCATTTCCGACGTGCTGCTTACCGCCGACCTGTATGGCATCGAGAGCCACGGCATGCAGCGCATGGTGCGCTACCACAAGGGCCTCGAAAAGGGCACCATCCATCGCGACGTACAGCCCGAAATCGTGTTTGAGACGCCCGTGAGCGCCGTTATCGACGGCCATTCGGGCATGGGCCAACTCATTGGCGTATACGCGATGCAGAAGGCCATCGAGAAAGCCAAGACCTCGGGCGTGGGCATCGTCACCGTACGCGAAAGCAATCATTATGGCATCGCCGGCTACTATGCGAAGATGGCCAGCGATGCGGGCATGATCGGCTTTTCCTGCACGAACAGCGAGGCCATCATGGTTCCTACGTTCGGACGCAAGGCCATGCTCGGCTCCAACCCAATCGCCATCGCAATGCCCGCAGACCCGTACCCGTTCTTCTTCGACTCCTCCACGACCGTGGTTACGCGTGGAAAGCTGGAGATGTACAACAAGATGGGCAAACCGCTGCCCGAAGGCTGGGCGCTCGACGAGAATGGTTCCCCTAGCCAAGAAGCCCCGCGCGTGCTCGCAAACATCGTGGGGAAGAACGGCGGCGGCATCGTTCCGCTGGGTGGCGCGAGTGAAACCACCGGTAGCCACAAGGGTTACGGCTACGGCATGATCACCGAAATCTTCAGCAGCATCCTTTCCCTGGGCGTAACCAGCGCGGAGTGCTGCACATTCGATGATAAGACGGGCATTTGCCATGGGTTTGCGGCCATCGACTTGAAGGTGTTCGGCGATACCGATGCGATTCGCGAGCATTTCAACGATTACCTGCGCGAACTCCGCGAAAGCCCCAAGGCCGAAGGTGCCGAGCGCATCTACACGCACGGCGAGAAAGAGGTGGAAGCCGAACGCGACCGCCGCGAGAACGGCATCCAGGTAAACGACGGCACCATGGTCGAGCTTGCCGACCTGTGCGAATACCTCGGGCTGGACTTCGACGGCTACTTCCCCGGGTACACTCTGCCCGAAGAGTTCAAGGGGTTTGCAGGGAATTACTAAGCGGCAGCCCTACCGGGGGTTGCCCCTACACGTCATCCTGAGGATGACGTGCGTGGCGCTACTTCGCCAGCCATTTCTCGGTGGCGGTGCCGGTTGATGCGCGTTGAACCACCGTTTTGCCCTTGGCAGCCAGAACCTTGCCCGAATTGCGGTTCACGAAGGTCAGGCGGTTTTTGCTGTCGACCGTCACCTTCCACTTCGTAGCCTTATTCTTCAGGGACGACCCCTGTATCGCCGGGGCGTATTGCTTCTGGCTCGATGCCTTAATCTTCAACGGCTTGCCGGAATGGGTGAACAGCAACTGGTAATAGCCGCTTCGGTAGACAACCTTCACCACCGTGGACTTTACCTTGCTGGATTTTGTGAGCACCGCTTTCGCACCGGCCTTTTGGGAGTTCTCGGAAACCGCAAGATGCGCCTTGCCCTTGCCGATGTTGCAGATGGCGTGCTTACCCGTAAGCTTGTACACGCGAACGGTGCTGGAAGCCACTCGTTTCCCGGTGGAATCGATTACCGCGAGCTTCGCTTTGCCCGATTTCTTCGCCTGAACCGTGTGACCGTCCTTGGCTACGGCAACAATGCCTGTTCCAGACACGACCCTGAGCGTGCAATTCTTGAGCTCCCACGCGCTTGTCGATCCTATGGGCATTTTCGTGGCCCCGGCGGTCCATTCGGCAGGCTTGGCCGGCGTTTTCGAAGACGGGCTGTACGAAGGCTCCGGCTCGTCGCCATTCGGAAGAACCGCCTTAACAGCTGCAGCGGCATTCACCTCACCGTATCCTGTTTCGGCGTCGAACCCTTCTGGCCCGAGGTCGGTTGCGGTCGCATATAAAATGGAAACCGCATCGTC
Organism: Coriobacteriia bacterium; assembly: GCA_030526775.1. Taxonomy (GTDB): domain Bacteria; phylum Actinomycetota; class Coriobacteriia; order Coriobacteriales; family Eggerthellaceae; genus UMGS1519. The sequence continues at coordinate 17,897 of JAUNCA010000006.1, forward strand.
GGAGGTAAGCCCCGGCCGCACGGCAAACATCATGGCAAGTACGCCTGAAATACAAGGGGCTGCCATCGACGTGCCCGTTTTCTTAGAATAGCTGTCGCCCGAATAGGTGCTGAGAATGTCGGTTCCCGGTGCCGCTATGTTCTTGCGGTTTTCGATTGTGCCATCCTCGAGTGTCCTGTTGTAGTTCGAGGTGCTATATCGCTCAACGCCATCCGCGTTATCTTTGGCTGCTTGCGACTCGCAAAGATTTATAGCAGCCACCACGAAATCGCTGTCCGATGGGTAATTATCGGCGGGCACCGCATATGTTCCATCGTAATTCCCCGCAGATGCAACCGTCACGATACCAGCCTCTCGGGCATCGGCGATAGCCTTCTCGAGCACCGCATCGGGCGTTTTTCCTCGCCCGAAAATTCCGAAGCTTATGTTCACGACGCGAATATTGTATTCCGCGCGATGCTTCATGATATAGGCGTAAGCGCTCGCAATGTGCGTGGTATTCGACACAGGATCATTATTGCTGTTCAGATAGAACACCTTGATGGGAACGATACCCTGGTTGTGGGAAACCCCGGCAACCCCGCGCGCATTATTTGCTTCGGCTGCAATTATTCCGGCAACATGCGTGCCGTGGTACGCCGACCCGCTAGTCTCGGAAACATCGGTGCTTCCATCCAAAACGTTGTAGGTCGCATACTCGCCAGACCCGGTCTGAACGAGGTTGGCTTGCAAATCCTCGTGGGAGAGATTGAACCCCTCGTCGACAACGGCCACACTAACCCGCTGCGTTGAATGCTTCTGGAGCAGTTCCCACGCTTCAAACGCGTGAATGCTCTCGAGCGCCCACTGCTCGGACACGCGCGGGTCATTGGTCTTGGGCGTTTCCTCGGCGTCTTCCGTCGAACTCGAGGTGGATTCGCTGTCGTCGGCTTGCTCTGCGAGCTCTTCGATGGGCTCCTCGTCGGGGCTGCTGCCTGAAGGCGCACCCTCTGGTTCGACTTCAGGTTCCTCTGAGGCGCTCTCAGACGCCTCTACGAGACCGATTTCCTCAGCGGGGGAGGCCTCATCCTCATTTATGTCTTCTGAAGCGTCAGAAGCGTCCTCAATCGTTGTGCTCATCGATGTTTCATCTGAAGACGTGGTGGATTCCTCTTCCGCTTCTTCAATTTCTTGCTCCTGTTGCGAAAACTCGCCTTCAAGGGCTTCCCCTTCTTCTTGGAGCTCATAGATGAAATCTGGTTGCGCGGCCGCAACGACCTCCGAGGTTTGCAGGGTTTCAACCGCGTCTTCGACGGTCACCCCCTCGGGAAGGGTTATCTCAAGGAAACCGGCTCCGGTTTGCTTCACATCTGACGGATCGATGTCGAGCGCAGCCGCCACGTCTTCGACGCTCGCCCCTTCTACGGGGGTAGCAAGGACGACGCCCGGCTCGTATTCGTAACCAGAGAAATCGGCCTTTGTCACGGAGGGGGAATCTGTTTCTGAATCACTCTCTTCAAGCTCGATATCTTGTGTCTCTTTGTGAGTAATACCGCTATTGGTGGTATTTCCCGAAGGTTCAGATTGCGTCTTACTCTCGGTGGATTTCGCTGTTTCCGCTGTAGTCGACTGCTGGGCGCTTTCCGTTTCTCCTGATGGTTGGGTTACCACGAGCACGATTCCCAGTAATATGGCAATAACCGCAAGGATGATTATCACAAGGGTCGTCTTGCGATTCTCCGTGCCTGCGGTCTGTCCTTTGGAGTGTTTCACGTGAAACATTCTGGCACATCAACCACGTGGGGGCATTCCCCAAATGGCTGTTTTATCCGTTACTTCGCTCTCTCTTCAATATCCCGTGCTATCTGGGCAATCGTCATGAGCTTGATGTTTTTGCTTGGCATGCTGTTGAGGAACTTCTTTCCGTAACCCTTGCTCACCAGACGATGGTCAGCCAGCACGAGGCTTCCCGAATCGTTCGCGTTGCGGATGAGTCGCCCCGCAGCCTGTTTCGTCTCGATAATCGCATCGGGAAGCACATAATGCGCCCAGGCACGGCTATCGTTTTGCTGGCGCTCGCAGCTTAGCGGATCGCTCGGCTTCTTGAACGGCAGCTTAGGTATTACCACGGTTCGAAGCGTGTCACCAGGAGCGTCGAAACCCTCCCAGAAGCTCTTCAGCGCCATCAGGCTGAGGTGCTCGTCTTTCACGAACTCGTCGCGCAGGTTCTTCACGCTCACGCCCTTGCGCTGGCAAACCACGCGAATCTCATCCGCCGCCAACGCCGGTTGCACCACTTTGAAGCAGCTTTCCATCTCGCGCCGGTTAGTGAACAACGTGAGCGTGCTGCCGCCTTGTGCCTTATGCACCGCCACCAAGAGCTTCTGCAGCTTGCTTAGATACGAAGGCTCGGTTGGCTCCGGCATATCGGTGGGCACGTAGATGGTCATGTTCTCGTCGAAATCGTAACTCGAATCCAACTGCAGATAGTCGGCTTGCGACTTCTCCGAGCTGTTCAAGCCCATCGCGCGCTCGAACACATCGAAGCTTCCATCAACGGCAATGGTGGCAGATGTGAATACGATGCTGAAGGTGTTCGCAAACAGCGTCTCGTTCAGGTGCTCGCCAATGTTCATCATCTGCGCGCACAGCTTATCGTTGAAGCGATCGCGGGTCTTTGAGAGCTCCGCGGAATAGGCATACAGGGGAGTCGGCGAGAAGAACACCGTCTCGCATGCGCCGAGCAACTCTTTCAATTCCAGGGTTGTCGCGGCTATCTCGCGCTGCAGCGCTGCCGCGCCTTCAAGGCCTTCAAGCCAGGCGACGAGCTCCTGCGAAGCCGTTATCAGCTGCTCCACGCTGTTCGTTAGAACCTTTGCGTGGTCGACCAGCTGCATGAATATGCTTCCATGGCGAATCTCGTCATTCACCCAGAGCTCGATGCGTTCGTACCCCTTGTTTGCACCAGTCCGCGGCTCGTAGTACAGCAGGTCCTTCACATGCATGCAATAGAAGTGAACTGCTTGCGCGAAATGCACGCCAGCCGAGCGGGCCTTCGCCGACAACCCATAGAGTGTCGCCGTGGCTTCTCCGCCGGTTCCAGTGTTGCCCGGTTGGATCTCCTGCGGATTCGCATCGGCGCCGAACCGCCGCTCGACGCGGAGGAATACGTTTTGGGAAGGCTTTTCACTTGCTACTTTGGTGGCAATTCGCTGCAGATCCTCGGACGAAACCTCGACCGAGAACGCCCGGCGCCCTTCTTCTTCCGCTCCATGTGCCTCATCGACCACCCAATAGCGAATCGGCGGTAGCAATCCTCCATCTGCCTGCAAATCGCAGAACAGCATGCTGTGGTTGGTTACGACCACGTCGGCGCTTTGCGCCTGCAGCCGAGCGCCATGCACGAAGCAAGACGTCCCGAAATACGGGCATTTGCGACGCAGGCATTCATGGCTTGTCGAGCACACCGAATACCGGGGAACCCGGCGGTAATCGATCTTCAAGCCATCCATATCGTCATAGTCGCTTTGCTCGATAAACGAAAGCAATGCCGCCAAAGCAGGCGCCTGATGAAGCTGTTGTCCGGTAGCCTCGACGAACTTCGGACCTTCACGTAAGAGGCGCTCGATGCGCAACAGGCACGGATAGTGCGAAAAACCCTTCAAGGGAACGAAGGAAACCCCGCCTTTATCCGCCAGGGCATTATTCAGCAGGGGAAGCTCCTTGTTCACCAATTGGTCGAGCAAATTATTGCTTTTCGTGGCAATTCCGACGGTTATTTTGCTTTCCTTTGCAGCAAGGACCGCAGGCACGAGGTATGCCATCGACTTGCCGACGCCGGTTCCAGCCTCGACGACGAGGTTTCGGCTTCGAGCGAATGCCTGCAGCACTGCTTGGGACATCTCAATCTGCTCGGCGCGAGCTTCATAATCGTCATACGCAGACCCCACCATACCGGTTGCATCGAATGCTGCTTCGATAACCTCATTACTGGGGAATTGCAAAGTGTCCGGGGCTCCTTCAGGCGACTCAAAGTACGGGTCGGCAATCTGGGCGGCATCGACCTTTCCCGGCATGCGCAACGACTTCACGCGGTTATAACGCATGCTCTTCAGGTTGAAAACATCAACTTTCCCGCCATTTGCCTCTGTGTTCAGGTCGTCGAAGTATTGGAACACCTTTACCGTCGGCCACTCCTCGATGGTTGCAAAACCGGCAATCACATGAATGAGATCGGCGGGCATCTGCTTCACGGCGGCAAGCAGCACGCGGTATACCTGGCATGTGGCAGCGACGTCGTCGTCGGCGCGATGGGTCGATTCCTTCGTGCCAAACGCGTGGACGAGGTCGATAAGCCTATGCCCTCGCAACCGGGGCAGGGCAACGCGTGCAAGGTCGAGCGAATCAATCCATGCATTCGCCTTCAGCGGAGCTCCCGCTTCATGCTTTGTAATGAAATACCGGTCAAATCCTGCGTTATGAGCCACCAAATCAGAGCTTCCGACGAATTCCACCAGCTTTTGAACGGCTTCTTCCGGCGTCGGCGCATCGGCTACGTCGGCATGGTGGATATTCGTTAAATGCTGAATTTCCTCGGGAATGGGCTTACCGGGATTCACAAAGGTAACGAACCATTCGGTAATCCGCCCTTTTACCATGCGAGCAGCGGCGATCTGCGTGAGCTCGTCGCTTTTATAGGACACGCCGGTTGTCTCGGTGTCGATAACCACCACATCGGCATCAAGATTGCCGAAATCGTCAGTTTTCGCTATTTCGGAGAGCGCACGATACCGCGCCCGAACCCGAGAAGGGGTTTGTTCGTTTAGAAAAGCATCGACAGGATGCGTAAGCGTCGTATTCATGGCTAGCAAGTTTACCATGCCTGACAATGAAACAGTCTCCTGTTATTGGGACGGCACTGCATAGCATCATAACTGTGCTTCGTACGCTGGAGATCCTTTGTCGCTTCGCTCCTCAGGATGACGTGGCGGCACGTCATCTTGAGCGCAGCGCGAAGCGTGGAGCCGAAGGACCTCCAGCATCCCAACCACGATAGAGGTGCTGCTTACGTAGTTAGAAGAGACCGCAGGAATGGAGGATAAACACTACCAACGCGATAATGGCGATAATAAAAGCCCAGCTCAGAATGTAACAACCGATGTTTCCCTTGCGGGATTGCTCGATGAGGCGCTCGTTAGGGGTGCGGTGGTCTTTCACGACGCTTGAACCCTTGCCCATCTTCGGCATGGCAGCTTTATCGGTGGGAAACCAGGAAGTGTTTCCATTAACCAGCTTGTCGACCGATTGCATACCCAGGTCAACCTGCGGACGGCCACCATCGGCCATGCGTTTGGAAAGCTCTTCCTCAAACGACGCCATCGCGCTAGAAATACGAGGATCGTACACCAATACCGCCATCTGGCCCCAGTAATAGCTCGGGTTTTCCTTGTCTTTCCCTTCGGTAAACGCCACGAAGCTCAGGTATGCATGGGTTTCCCACCCTTTTGCCTGAGCAAGTTGGATGGGTCGAACCATGCGGTTTTCCAGGTAACCGATGTCCTTGCCGAACCGATTCACCAGGTACGCCTTATACGCACCCTCCTCGTCGCGGATGTCGATGGAGTAGCGGTCACCTACCAGGTTGTCGGCTCCCATGAAGTCGATGCCCTGGGAGTCGATGGCAAAGAACTTCGCGTATTCCCCGGAATAGACCTCCTGCGCCATATGCTGATTCTCCTAATCCTCGAGTGCCAGCTCGATGAGCTTGGTACACACCTCGGGGAAGGAATAACCCGCTGCCCGCGCAGAATCGGGGAAGAGTGATGTCGCCGTCATGCCAGGAACGGTATTTGTCTCCAAAACCCAGCAAACGCCCGCTTCATCCAAGATGATGTCGGTACGCGAAACGCCACGGCATCCAAGTGCCTTGTGTGCCGCAATAGCGATTTGCTGGGCATTTGCGGTGTCTTCATCGCTTAAGCGCGCAGGACAAATATGCTCGGATCCGCCAGGAGCGTATTTGGACTCGAAATCGTAGAACTCGTTCTTCGGCACGATCTCGATAACAGGCAACGCAATGGGGTCTTTGTTACCCAGCACGGCGACGGTGAGCTCGGTGCCCTTGATATAGGTTTCCATGAGCACTTCGGTATCGATGGCGGCAACTTCTTCAATCGCCTTTCCAAGCGCCTCGAGGTTATCCACGATATGCACGCCAAGCGCGCTTCCTTCATTCGCGGGTTTCACCACACAAGGGAAGCCAAGTTTCTCGGCAATGGGTTCCACTTGGTACGAATCGCCTCGATGCAGCGTGATGCTTCGCGGTGTATTAATGCCGAAATGGCGGTAAAACACCTTAGTGCGGGACTTATCCATAGCCAAAGAGCTCGACCACACCCCAGAACCGATGTAGGGGATATTCAAAATTTCCAGCAAACCCTGGATAGTTCCGTCTTCACCGTATTTACCGTGAAGGCAGATGAATGCGACATCGAAATTGCCATCGAGCAAAGCCTTCAGGTCTTCCTTTTCTGCGGGATCGAGTATCGTGACGTTGAAACCCGCTTCTTTCAGGGCTTCGCTGGCTCCTGCACCCGAAGCAAGGGATATTTCACGCTCGCCACTTGCTCCACCGGCCAGCAATGCTACCGAAAGCGAAGACGGATCTATTGTCGCGGTCATGGTTCCTCCTACGACATCGTGCTCTGAAGGCGTTAATTACAAGTGGAATCAGTATACTATCCTCTATGGACACTATCTTTGACTATTCCGCTCGTGGTATCGAGCAATTGCTTGAGTCTTTGGGCCAGCCGAAATTCCGTGGGAAGCAGCTGGTTCAATGGTTGTATAAGCATGGGGCAAAATCGTATGATGAAATGACGAATCTCCCAGCAAAACTACGTGCAACCCTGGAAGAAATCGCGCCACTTATACCGCCTACCGTCGTTGATAAGCAGGTTTCGAAAGACGGGACGCGGAAATTCCTTTTGGAATTTGCCGATGGCAAGCAAGTTGAGACGGTCGGGATTCCTTCTCGTGACACGAACGCCAAGGGATTGCCGCGACGCTTAACGGTGTGCTTCTCCACACAAGTTGGTTGCCCGATGCGCTGCAGCTTCTGTGCAACCGGACGGGAAGGCTTCACCCGAAACCTCGTTCCTGGGGAAATGCTCTGGCAGGTGCTCACATGCCAGGAAGATTTCGGCATGCGCGTGAGCAATATCGTGGCTATGGGACAAGGCGAGCCGTTCTTAAACTACGACAACGTGTTGGAAGCGTTGCGGTTGATGAATTCCCCCGATGGGCTGGAAATTGGAGCGCGGCATATCAGCTTGTCAACATGCGGCATTATCGCGGGTATTCGTCGTTTTGCTGGGGAACATGAACAATTTACACTTGCGGTTTCCCTGCATTCGGCCATCCAAGAACGACGTGATGAGCTTATGCCGGGATGCGTGAAGGTAACGCTACCCGAGTTGAAACGCGAGTTGCAGAGATATCAGAAGGAATCGAACCGGAGAATAACGCTTGAGTACCTCATGGTGGATGGAAAGACCGATGATTCTGCCAGTTTGGAAGCCTTAATCGATTTTTGTCATGGTATGCAGGCACATGTGAACTTGCTGAAAATCAACCATATCGAGGGTTCTCCCCTCGAACCCACGCCTACGAAGCGTTTGGAATGGTTCCAAACAAGCTTGGAACATGCAGGTATCGAGACAACCATTCGCGATTCCCGTGGTGCCGACATCGATGGCGCATGCGGGCAATTGAAGAATTCCCGGAGACAGTAAGATCCTGTCGTCCCACGTCATCTTAAAGCGAAGCGAAGGACCTCCAGCATTCCAACCATGGTTGAACCGCTGGAGGTCCTTCGCTTCGCTCAGCGTGACGTATTAGCAATACATCACGCTGGTTATTGCTATTTGGGAAGTCTGTTTACTTCCCTTCGACCATCTTCTTGAAAAGCTCTTGCAACTCTTCTTCGTCGCGGAATTCGATCTCAATCTTGTTTTTACCACCAGCCGACTTCACGCGAACGTTGGTGCCAAGGGCGGCACGCAGGCCTTTTGCCACCTTCTTATATGATTTAGGCGTGGGAACGCGCTTCGGGGTCTCGGTTTTCCTTCCCGTGTACAAACGGGCGAGGTTTTCTGCCTCGCGGACGGAGATCGTGCCCTCGACCAGCTTTTTAGTCAGCAACGCACGGCCTTCTTCAGTGGGAATCGAGAGAATCGCGCGGGCGTGGCCGGCAGAGATGGATCCTTCGAATAGCAATTGCTGGGCATCTTCGGGTAAATCGAGCAGGCGCAGGCTATTCGCAATCGTGGAACGGCCCTTGGAAACGGCAGCTGCAAGCTGAGCCTGTGTCATGTTATCTCGTTCCATCAGCATCCGATACCCGTAAGCCTCTTCCATCGGGTTCAGGTTGGAACGTTGAATGTTCTCGACCATGGCAAGGGCAATCGACTTGATGTCGTCCGCTTCCGTCACATTCACGGGAATCTGCTTCAAGCCAATCTTATTGCATGCCTGCCAACGACGCTCGCCAGCGATGATCTGATACGAATCGCCCAGCTTACGCACGAGGATAGGTTGTAGCAAGCCATTCTTCTCGATGGACTCCGCAAGTTCAGACAGCTCTTCTTCGTCGAAATGAGAACGCGGCTGATCTGGATTAGGTGCAACCTTGTCGATATCGACGATGAACGATTGCTTGTTGCGACCATCATCGGCATCTTCTGCGGGTTCGGTTTTCTTTTGCGCAGTTGCGCGCGGTTTGCGCGGAGCACGGGTGCGCGTCGGCTTCTTCGGCTCTTCCGCAGGGGCTTCCTCGGTTTCCGCCTTTGCCTCTTCGATAGGTTCGTCTTCTACGGGAAGCAGGGCATTCAGGCCCCGCCCAAGTCCAGCACGTTTCCTAGCCACGATCTATCACTTCCTCTGCAAGTGCGGCATACGCCTTCGCGCCCTTACTATCGGGTTGGTAGGTACTAATTGGTTCGCCATAACTCGGCGCCTCGGATAGTTTCACCGAGCGGGGGATAATCGTTTCAAACACGAGCTCTCCGAAGTAGTCGCGCACTTCTTGGGCGACTTGCTTCGAAAGCGTTGTTCGACCGTCATACATCGTAATAAGCACGCCGAAGATATCGAGGTCTTTATTCAGGCGAGCTTTGACAAGTTTCATTGATTCGAGGAGTTTTGTCACACCTTCCAGGGCATAGAATTCGCTTTGGATGGGAATGATAAGGGAATCAGCCGCAACAAGACCATTTACGGTAAGCAAGCCAAGCGACGGCGGGCAATCGATGAAGATGTAGTCGTATTTCCCGATGAATTTCTCGATGGCTTCCTTCAAGCGTGATTCACGGGAGAATTCGGTAACCAACTCTACTTCTGCACCAGCAAGGTTAATCGTTGCGGGAAGCAAGTCGACATTTTCCTGAACATCCTTCAGCAGCACGTCTTTCGCATTGACATCGGCAAGCAGTACATCGTAGATACATTGGTCAAGCGAACGCTTGTCGACACCAATGCCGCTTGTCGTGTTTCCTTGCGGGTCTAAATCGATTAGAAGGATCTTGTATCCCATAGACCCAAGTATCGCTGATAGGTTAATGGCCGTCGTGGTTTTACCCACACCGCCCTTCTGATTGATAATGGATAGAACCTTGGTGGGTAGTTTATCCGTATCTTTAGCGTGTTTGCCCTTCATTCTTCCACCATCTCTCCTCTCAAAAGAATGTCAGACGAGTATACCTTAGTAAGAGGTGGTGAAAAATGTTTCACGTGAAACATTTTAAGAGTTTCACTTGCGATAGGGTTTTCTTTGCGCTTGACCTTCGCGGCGAGGAAGCTTTACGAGGGGTTGCCCCTCTTTTTTAAATACAACGATGCTTCTCTTTGTTTCTCCATCACTTAAAACGACATCGCGCTTCCCAACATAATATATAGCGAGCTTCTCTTGGATGAGCAGCGCAGCCGAGAGCTCTTCTTCGATATCGCTTGATTTGTAGCAGACAAGGTTTCCACCTTGCATCAACAATGGGGAAGCCAATTCCATGAGAGAAGGAAGGGAAGACAATGCGCGGGCGGTTATAACCGCGAATCCTTCTGGTTGTTCAGAGGCGAGCTGTTCCGCACGTCCTGGATATACCGTTACTTGGTTTTCTAATCCAAGAGCAGCAGCAAACTCTTTAAGCAGCGAGGCTTTCTTTCCAACGGATTCAATGAGGGTGACATCCCTCCCAGTGGTGATTGCCAAAGGGATACCAGGAAAGCCTGCGCCACTACCAAGATCTGCAAGAGCGCCGGTAGGCGCCGAGGTAACCTTATCGACGCCTACCAGAGAATCTTCGACATGTAACAACCAACCGGAATCCCAAGTATCGATACGGGTGATATTCGTCGTCTTGTTCGCTTCGATAACCAAGGATAGATGGTCGTGAAGCTTAGATTCTTGCTCGGTTGTTAATGTAGTTTTCATTACTATATATTATAGTTTTTATTACTAGTTACACTGGAAGCACAACAACGCGACGGGCGGTGCCTTCACCTTCGGATGCCGTCTCGACACGTGGGTCGTTAGCGAGCGTGATATGAATGATGCGACGCTCATACGGCGTCATCGGACGCAGGCGAACGCTGCGGTTCTGGGATACTGCACGCTCGGCGGCGCTGTATGCCACAGATTCCAGCTTTTCGCGCTGACGGCCCTTATAACCCTCGACATCAACCACGACCGGATATCGATAGCCAATCATACGGGCGGTTGCGGTCGATACCAGGAACTGCAGGGCATCGAGCGTCTTGCCATGACGACCGATGAGAATGGCCAAATCGCCACCGGTGAGGTCGAGAATCAACTCGCCCTCGTCGCCCTCGTACTCGTTGATCTCGACTTCGCCAACATTCATATACGAAAGGATATCGCTAATGAATGCGATGGCCGTATCGGCAATATGGTCGAGCTCTTCATCAGTGATGCCCTGGGCAGCCTCGGTGTCTTCGACTTCCTCGACGAATTCCTCGACTTCCTCTTCGAGTTCTTCCTCATCCTCGATTTCCTCGATGGTCTCGGCGAGTTCCTCCGCGGTTTCCTCGGGGCTTAATACGTCTTCAAATTCCTCTGCCATACCTCTTACTCCTCACTATATAAAAGACGGCTACAAAGGCCGCCAAAACGGCATATGAATGCGTATTAAGGAATCGTAGCATAACGAGCGGATAGAGCGGGGCTAATAAGCAACTGGACTCTAAGATGCTATCCATCATAGTTGTAGCGCTGGAGATCCTTCGACTCCGCGCTTCGCGCTGCGCTCAGGATGACGTATGGGATGTTTTCGCGCTCCGTGTGGGATGGCGCTGTGCACTCTGGGCGGGATAATGCGCGGAAGCATTCAAAGATAAAAGCAGCCGGGGTATACCCGGCTGCTTGTTGCGCGATATGTCGATTCGTTTAGCGCTTCTTGGTGGGGCGCTTCTTGCGCTCCTTGCGCACCACGTCGACCTTCACCGGCTCGAGGTTGATGATCTCTTCCTCAGCCTCTTCGTCTTCCTTCTTCAGGAAGCGCGTGGTGATCTGCTGCTGGATAACGCCGAAGAGCGAAGAGGTCGCCCAGAACAGGAGCACGCCTGCCGGGGAGCTCCAGCCGATGAAGAGCATCATGCCCGACATCACGACAGACATGATGATCATCTGCTGGTGCTGCGGACCCGTCTGGCCGCGCTGCTGGATGAGCATCGGGGCGAAGGTAAGGCCCGCGAACAGAAGCAACAGGATGATGTACGGCAGGAACACCATGATGCCCTCGTTCAGGGCAGCAGCCGGCGTCACCGTGAGGTCGGGGACGATCGAAAGGAAGTTATACCCATTCGATGCGTCGCCTACACGCCAGGCCATCTCGTCGCGGAGCACCTGGAAGACCGCGATGAAGATCGGCATCTGGAGGAACAGCGGCAAGCAGCCGGCAACCGGATTGAATCCAGATTCGCTGTACAGCTTGCGGGTTTCCTCGGAGAGGCGCTGCGGGTCGTCCGCGTACTTTTCTTGCAGCTCCTGCATCATGGGGCTGAACTTGTTCATCTTGTACGAAGACTTGATCTGCTTCTGCATAAGCGGCGCGAGCACCAGACGGAAGATCAAGGTCGCAACGATAATAGCGATGCCCCAGTCACCGAGGAGGTGATAACAGGCATCCATGCCCCAGAAGATAAAGTCTTTAAACAGGTCCCAGAGTCCGTACGACTCCGTGGCACCATCGGTGTTGCCACCGCCGCATGCAGTGAGCATGAAGCAGCAGGCGCATGCCAATGCGATTAGTACCACCGCCATGGTCTTCTTCGACTTAGGACGGGCGACACCCGTGAACCGTAAGCCTTTCAGAACATCCTTCATGTATTAATTGCCTTTCGAACGAGCAAGCCAAGTGAATTGGTCGGGTACGGGGTCGTATCCAACTGCTCCACCGGGCCGGCATCTGAGGATGCGCTTAAACGTCAGCCAACTGCCTTTAATAAGGCCGTAGCGACGCACTGCCTGCAGGCCGTACTGGGAACAGGTTGGCGTATACCTGCAGCATGATGGAAACATGGGCGATATCACGATCTGGTAGAAGCGTATGAGCAGTACTCCCAGTTTTGAGGGGAGCGACTTCACAAACGCTATGACCTTCTCGCTGCTCACTCACCCTTCTTCCAGACCTGCTTGGCGTAATGCCTTGCGATATCCGTCAATCATGCTGGTGAATTCGATGTCGTTCGTGCGCTTGTTCGCGACAAACACCACATCGCACCCTTCGATTGGAAGTCCGAGCTGCTGGCTCGCAGCCCGCATCCGCCGTTTGGCGCGATTCCGCCACACCGCATTCCCGAGTTTCTTGCCTGCAACAAAAGCAACACGGCCAGGTCTGCCGTGTTGCCCGTCATACTTCAAAATCAGCAGCATGTTCGAGCCACGCCCGAACCGCTTACCTTCATTGAAGACGCGGGTGATGTCCGCGCTGGATTTGATGATGTCCAACACGAGATCACCCGAAGAAGCTACACGGTGAGGCGCTTGCGGCCCTTGGCGCGGCGAGCCTTCAGAACCTTACGGCCGCCCTTGGTTGCCATGCGTGCACGGAAGCCGTGGGTCTTGGCGCGCTTCCTCTTGTTCGGTTGGTAGGTGCGTTTCATTTGTATTCCCTTTCATAGGTAAAGCGTAACTTGCGAAGTATAACAAGTAAGCCCACGTCGTAACAAGACTTCATATTTCATTCAGAGAGATGCGCGGGAGAAGAATGATGATTCACCGCGGGTGTTTTTCATCATCGGCATAATGGTGAAAAACACCCGTTTTTACCCTTCATCCATTGCCATTCCACGGAAGGATTGTGGAAAAAGTGGAAAACCGCAGGACACGACCCATAGCAGTATTGTGGAAAACTTAATAACCACCGTCTGACCTGGGGTTTTCTAATAAAAACGTGTGTTCGAAAACATTGTTTACCCATGTCAAACAGGTGTTTTACGCGGATTTGAATTGAGGTTTTCAACAATATGCAAGGTTTGGGTACCGTGTTATTCAAGTTTTCAACATTCTTTGAATACATTGTTGAAAACTGCTTGTATCCCCTGGTTATTGGTTTGTATTTCTTATCTTTCTTTGAATAGATGATTTGTATACTGTTGTTTTGCCTGTTGGTATACAATCCAATCTTGCAATACCATCTGAATTCTTTGAATTCTATTTTGAAAGCTGTCGGAACGCGCGGAATGTAGTTGAAATGCCTGATACGCGGGACATATCTATGCAGGATATTGGCGGTGTTTCCGCTGATTATTCACAGGTATTGAATCCGGCGCGGGTGGCGGTATATGACGATCCGCTCATCGCGCCGCGCATCATCACCGTAGCCCCCACCACTACGACAGAGTTCATTCAAAACCTCGCCGTGTGCATCGACGAACAGGCGCGCCGGCTTGGCGGAAACATTTCCTATACGGTTATCCTCGAGGTTACAGAGAATTTCATCAATGCGCAGTTCCGTGAGATCGTCGTTTCCATCCTCGATGGCGGGAACACGATCCGCTTCACCGACCAAGGTCCCGGCATCGCCGATATCGAGAAAGCCGTACGTCCGGGATTCACATCGGCAATCGAGCCGATGAAGCATTACATCCGCGGCGTTGGGTCCGGGCTGCCGATCGTCCACGATTGGGTGGAGTTGAAAAACGGCCATATAACCATCGATAGCAATATCGGTAACGGTGCCGCGGTAACTATTAGCCTTGTAGAGGAACCTGAGCCCATTCAGAGCTCCCAGGAAGCTGTTAACGCGGTACAAATGCTTGGCGATAAGGAAAAGGCGGTTCTGAAGCAATTTGCGGTGCAACCGCTTCTTGGCGTGACCGAACTTGCCACCCGTACCGGTCTTGGCCCCTCGAGCGTTTCCTATCAATTGAAGAAGCTCGAGGAAGCCGGATTGCTGGCCTCCAATACCCAAAAGAAACGCTTGCTTACCCCATTGGGCAAAGAAGTGCTAAACGAGATTGGGTTATAAAGGCATAAACCTTGCGCTTTGCTTTAATGGAAGCGTTGGAAATCTTTGATTAAAGACGTAGTCTAAAAATTAGAAGGTCATCATCATAATAAGTTGCGGGGATTGGTGGATAACTCGGGTTTCTCCAGTTCAAACGCTTCATTCTTCGTATTTCCCTTTGGGGAATCCGCCGGTTTTATCCCCGGTTGAAGTTGCTTTTTTCTCGCTTGCGGGATTCTCTTCAAGGTATCCCTGCGTTTTCAACCGTTTTTCCGCCGCTACCTGTTATGTATCTGCCCGATGACGATGTCGATTTCGTCGCGCGTGCCCTTATCCTCCCGGACTTTTTCACCGATGAGGTCGACAGAGTACTTCACCGTGGAGTGGTCTTTTCCACCGAATGCTTTCCCGATCGATTCGTAGGTTTCCTCCATCAGCTGGCGGCAAAGGTACATTGCCACTTGGCGCGGATACGCGATGCTGTGCCTACGCCCCCGCCCGACGAGCTCGCTGTGGGACACCTTATAGAATGCTTCCACTTCCTTTTGGATATCAGCGATGGATAGGCGCTTGATGTCGTTCGAGAAATGGTTTTCCAGCAGCTTTGACACTTCCTCGACCGTTATCGTGCTTTGATGCGTCGTTATCATGCGCAGGATGATGGCGGTAACCGCGCTTTTCAGTTCGCGAATGTTGGAGCTTGAGATTTCCGCGATATATGTGCGTACTTCGGGAGGAATCTCGATATCTTCCCCGCTTGCAAGCAAGCGGTCGTTGATGGTCGAATTCACGATGCTCAGCTTCGTTTCCACTTCAGGTGCCTGGATATCGAAGGTGGCGCCAGAATTGAAACGGCTCTGGTAACGCTCATCGATGTCGATGTTCTTCGGCGCGATATCCGCCGACATCACAACCTGCTTTCCCTGGCTGGTAAGCCGGTTGAACAGCTCGAAGACGATCTTGAGCGTTTCTTTTTTCCCTTGGAACGATTGCACATCGTCGATGAGGAGAACATCGGCTTCCTCGTACCGCTCCTTGAACCGGCGGAAGCTGTCCTTCTCCTTGCTGTGTTCAGCGCTGGCAATTGCGTAATCGTTTATGAACTCAGTCGAGTCCACATACACCGTTTTCAAAAGCGGATGCCCGCCGGCATCGGTCGACCGGTCGAGATAGTTTTTAATAGCCACCATCAGATGGGTTTTGCCCACTCCGCTTTTCCCATAGATGAACAGGGGATTCAGGTGCTCCTCACCCGGGCGTTCCGCCACCGCGAGCGCCATGGAATACGCCATGCGGTTCGATTCTCCAATGATGTAGTTTTCAAAGGTCATCTTCGAAAGCGAGCCCATGCGCTTTTCCGGTTGGGTGTCCGCGCTTGGTTTTGGCGCCACCTGAGGTTGAGCGGCGTAGGTGGGCTGTACCGGTTGAGGTTGAGGCTCAGCTGGAATAACCGGAGCGACTTGCACAGGAGGAGCAATCGGTTCTGGTGCGCTGGCCGGTGTTGTCGCCGCCTGAGCTTCATTGAGGGTTTTCACGGCACCGAGCTCGTCCACCTCAATATCCACGGCAAATGGCGTGTGGTACAGATCTTCAAGTGCCTGCTTGATGAGCGTCGAATATTGTCGTTCGATCCATTTCTTGATGAAGGCGTTGTCCGCCGTGAGCATGACGAAACCCTCGGCAAATGCCTGCAGATGCAGCCTCGAGAAGAACGCGTCAGTCTGGGCGGCGTTCACTCCCTCGTAGCTTTTCACCGTGT
>JAUNCA010000194.1 GCA_030526775.1 Coriobacteriia bacterium
AAGGTGTTTTCGGGAACTGAGGATGCGTTAACCTATCTACATAAAATTGCGTGAGAAACGGGAGCTTGAGGTACCGTGCAGCGGCAAAGCGACATAGACGATGCCTTCGGGCGTGAGGTGAGGCGCAAGCGCACGTTCGCTTCGTTTGTATTTCTCGCCGTGCTGCTCGTGGCCCTCGTGCTCGCGAACCTCTGTATCGGCAGCTTGCAAGTACCGCTCGACAGCCTGTGGGCGGTGCTTACCGGCGCCGATACCGAAAGCATGTACTACCAGGTTATCTGGGATATCCGCCTTCCGCGCCTCATCGCGGCGGGTTTGCTCGGCGGAGCCCTTGCGCTCGCCGGTTTCCTGCTGCAGACCTTCTTCAACAACCCCATTGCCGGACCGTATATCCTGGGCATCTCGTCGGGCGCCAAGTTCGTCGTGGCGCTGATGATGATTGTCGTCATCGGGTCGGCCCAGACCATGCCTTCATGGCTGCTCGTCGTATCGGCTTTCGTAGGCTCGATGATCGCGATGCTATTCGTTTTGCTGGTATCGCGGCGTATCAGCACGATGAGCATGCTCATCGTGGCGGGTGTGATGATCGGCTACATTTGCTCGGCCGCAACCGATTTCCTCATCACGTTTGCATCCGACTCGAACATCGTGAACCTAAAGAATTGGTCACTCGGCAGCTTTTCGGGTATCAACTGGAGCGATATCGGCATCATCACCGTGGTCGTGCTGATTTCTGCGGCGCTGGTGTTCGTGTTGTCCAAGCCCATTGGGGCTTTCCAGCTCGGCGAGCAATACGCACGCAGCATGGGCGTGAATATCCGGGCATTCAAGGTTGCCCTCATTTTGCTGTCAAGCCTGCTCGCGGCATGCGTCACGGCCTTCGCGGGCCCCATTAGCTTCGTCGGAATCGCCGTTCCGCATCTGGTGAAACGCCTGCTTGGCACCTCGAAGCCCATCGTCGTGATTCCCGCGGCATTCGTGGGCGGCGGCATTTTCTGCTTGTTCTGCGACCTTATCGCGCGGTCGGTCTTCGCGCCGACTGAAGTGACCATCTCGGCAGTTACGGCCATCTTCGGTGCGCCCATCGTCATCGGCATCCTCATGCGACGCCAGAAGGTGAGGGGCTGATGAACGTTTCCGCATGCCTGCAAACGGAGAGCTTGGCAGTAGGGTACGACGGCGAGATACTGCTCAACGACGTCGACCTTTCGGTTGCACCGGGCGAGATCCTCACGCTCATCGGCCCGAACGGGTCGGGAAAGTCGACCATCCTGAAAAGCATTGCGGGACACCTGGCGCCGCTTGGCGGAGCCGTGTACCTATCCGGCAAGCCGCTCGAGCGCCTTACGCCACATGAACTATCGCTCGAGCTATCGGTCATGCTTACAGAGCGCCTCCGAACTGAACTTCTCACCTGCGCCGATATCGTGGAAACGGGACGTTATCCACACACGGGGCGCCTCGGGATCCTTACCGATGCCGACCGGGAGGCGGTGCGTGTGGCCATGGAAGAAGTTCATGTGTGGGACCTGCGCGAGCGTGATTTCATGCAAATATCGGACGGGCAGCGTCAGCGCATCTTGCTTGCCCGCGCGATTTGCCAGCAACCGCGTGTGATGGTGCTCGACGAACCGACAAACTATCTCGACATCCACTATCAGATAGAACTGCTGAATGTCCTTCGGCGTCTCGTTGCCAAGCATGAGGTTGGCGTAATCATGTCACTGCATGAACTGCCGCTTGCACGCAAGATATCGACTCGTGTACTTTGCGTGAAAGGCGATGGCATTGTGGCTGCCGGTCGGCCCGATGAGATCTTCGTGCCGGAGGTCATCGATGCCCTGTACGACCTTGATCCGGGAACATACGACCCGCAAACCGGCGCTATTAACCTGGAAGGAGAATAAGCGTGCGCGAAGGAGTGCTATACGGCGTGAGCGTGGGACCGGGCGATCCGGAACTCCTCACGCTGAAGGCTGTGCGCGTGATACGCGAGGCCGACGTTGTCGCCGTGCCGGATTGCGGTGGCAAGCGCCAGATGGCGTACGCGATTGCCTTTGAGTACCTTGTGGGAAAACAGGTGCTTGATTGCCAAACCCATATGACGGGAAATCGTGTCGCCGCCAATGAGTCTTACACCCGTATTGCTGACGACATTTGCGCTTTGCTTGATGAAGGGAAGTCGGTTGCATACCTTTCGCTCGGTGATGTGTCGATATATTCGACCTTTGCGTATGTGCAGCGAATCGTACGGGAGCGTGGTTACGAGACCGAGATTATCCCGGGAGTCGCGTCGTTTTGCGCTGCGGCTGCGCGATTGGGCGAACCGCTTTGCGAGGGATCCGAGTGCCTTGTGGTGGCGCCGCCGTTTTCACCTTACATCGACCAGGTGCTTGAGCTGCCTGCCACCAAGGTGTTCATGAAGTCAGGCCGGCAGCTCAATGTCCTGCGTGATACGTTAGGTAAGCGTGGTGAACTCGAACACGCCAGCATGGTGGCGAATTGTGGCTTACCCGATGAACGGGTTTACCCGCGCTTTGCCGATGCTGAAGCCCCGGCTGGGTATTTCGCGGTGGTTATCGCCAAAAAGACCGATGGACAGAAATAGGACTTGTCGATGAAGCGGCTCGAGGAATACGTAACCGTCGGAACGAAGCGACTGCGCTGCGGGTATACCACGGGCACCTGCGCTGCCGCTGCCGCACGGGCTGCATCCGAGCTGCTCATCCGCGGCATCGCGATACCTGCGGTTTGCGTGCAGACTCCTTCGGGCCTCGATGTGCCGGTGGAAATCGAGGAGCACGAAGCTGGATCCGGTTGGGCGCAATGCGCGGTGCGCAAGGATGCGGGCGACGACCATGATGTGACGGATGGGGCGCTTGTGGTGGTGCGTGCGGAATGGTGTGCTGAACCGGGTATTCGCATTGTCGGCGGAACCGGCGTGGGACGCGTGACGCGCGCGGGGCTTGACCAGCCGGTTGGTGAAGCCGCCATTAATTCCGTGCCACGTCGGATGATTCGCGAACAAGTTGAAGCCGTCTTTTCACCTGACCGCTCCGAGGAGGGGGCGGGGGGTCCCATGCTCAAACAGTCCTGCTTTGGCGAAAGTGCCACTGGCACTTTCGCGTCGTG
>JAUNCA010000195.1 GCA_030526775.1 Coriobacteriia bacterium
CGCGCCATCGGCCTGCTGGGTTGGCTCCAGATGCAGAATGTAAGCATTGCTGATTGCGTTTGTGCGACCATACGGGACACAAAGACAGCGTGAATTCAAGGGCAAAAGAAAACTCGTGTCTGTTCGTCACCAGAATCCGGCAAACAGACACGGAAGAGTTGTTGCATCTCGCAGCGTCTTTTAGGCGCCTTGGGGTTCGGCTGCGGAGGCTTTCCAGCGGTGGTAGCCGATGACGAATTGGTCGAGGTCACCGTCGAGGACGGCGTCGACGTTGCCGGTTTCGATACCGCTGCGCAAATCCTTCACCATCTGGTAGGGGTACAGCACGTAGTTGCGGATTTGGCTACCGAAGGAATTCTCCATCTTCTCGCCGCGCAATGCCGAGATCTCCTCTTGGCGCTTGCGCTCCTCGAGCTCGTACAGGCGGCCTCGCAGGACCTGGAAGGCGGCTTCCTTATTCTGGAGCTGGGATTTCTGATTCTGGCAGGTAACCACGATGCCGGTGGGGATATGCGTGAGGCGCACTGCGGAGTCGGTCGTGTTCACGCACTGGCCGCCCGGACCGGAGGCGCGGTACACGTCCACGCGCACATCGGCGGGGTTCAGGTCGACCTCGATGTCGTCGGGAAGGATGGGCAGCACCTCGACGCTCGCGAAGGTGGTGTGCCGGCGTTTCTTATCGTCGGTCGGCGAGATGCGCACCAGGCGGTGCACGCCGATCTCGCTGCGCAGCATGCCGTAGGCGTTCTTGCCATCGACCTGGAAGCTCGCGCGGTCGAGCCCGATGCCCTCACCGGGGACCACGTCAAGCTCGGTGGTCTTCCATTTCTTCGTGCCGCAATAGTAGCGGTACATGCGGTAGAGCATGTCGCACCAGTCCTGGGCCTCCAAGCCGCCGGCACCCGGATGGATGGAGACGATAGCGCCCTGTCCGTCGAAGCGGCCCGAGAACCACGATTCCACCTCGAAATCGTCGAGCATGCGCGAAAGCTCCTTCGTACATGCGGCGGCCTCGTTGGCGAACTCCTCGTCATCCTCGGCGAACTCGAGCGCATCGTGAGCGTCGGAGGCCAACTGCTGCGCCTTCGCATAATCGGCCAGGAGTGACTTTACATCCGCGAGTTTCTTCGAAACCTCCTGTGCATGCTGGGGGTCGTCCCAGATACCCGGCTTCGCGAGCTCCTCCTCGAGCCGTTTCGCGTCATACTCGGCCTTGCCGATATGCAAAAACGAGCGCGCTTCGACCACCCGCTCCGAAAGCGATGCAAGCTCTTTGCCCAGTTCTTTCAGGTCTATCAATTACATCCTCTTCCACTCTAAGTCGTTCTCAGGTTCGCCCGGGAACGACAGCGAGGGTTCCGCAGCGGCAAGGGCAGCGTCGTCCGTCAGAACGGCGCAACCCTTAGTTAGCACCTCCGGCACGTCCGTGGCATTTCTTGTATTTCTTGCCCGATCCGCAGGGGCACGGGTCGTTACGGCCGACGTTGGCCCACGGATCGTCCTTGTCCTTCACGTAGGTCTGAACCTTCGGCTTCTCCTCGCCTGCGGGCTTGGCCTGGTTGGTCTGCTGGGTGCCCTGCGGCGCGGCTTGCGGCGCCGAGCCCTGCTGCGGGCCGAGGTTCTCCTCGGGGTTGGAGTACTGCATGCGGCTCTGGCGCGGCTGCTCCTCCTCGGGAATCTCCTGCACGGCCAGCTGCAGGCGCAGCAGCGTGCGCAGGAAATCCTCGTAAAGCGTTGCCGTCATCTGGCCAAACGCCTTATGCGCCTCCTCCTTGTACTCCACCAGCGGGTCGCGCTGGCCGAAGGCGCGCAGGCCGATGCCGGTCTTCAGGTAATCCATCTCCTGCAGGTGCGTCATCCAACGCGAATCGATGATGCGCAGCATGATCTGCCCCTCGAGGCGCTGCATCACGTCGTGGCCGAGCACGTCGAGCTTCTCGTTGTAGACGCTGCGCAGGTAATCGCACACGATGCCGATCATCACGTCGGGGTCTTCCTCGTGATTCACCTCGTGGGCGTTGAAATCCTCGCGGCCCGTCATCTGGGCGACCCAGCGATTCAGGCCATCCAGGTCCCAGTCGTCGCTCGGGGCTTTCGCGGGGCAATGCTCCTCGACCGCAGCGGTGGCGGAATCCTCGATGATCTCCTCGATGCGCTCGGTCATGTCCTTGCCGTCCAGGATGGCATTGCGCTCCTCGTAGATGGCTTTACGCTGCAGGTTCATGACGTCGTCGTATTCGAGGACGTTCTTGCGGATGCCGAAGTTCATGGTCTCGACCTGGCGCTGGGCGCCCTCGATGGCCTTCGAGACCATGCCAGCCTGGATGGGCATGTCATCGGGCATGTTCGTCTTCTGCATCATCCTATCGATGCTGCCCATACGGTCGCCGCCGAACTTGCGCATCAGGTCGTCTTCCAGCGACAGGTAGAACTGCGTGTTACCGGGGTCGCCCTGACGGCCGGAACGGCCGCGCAGCTGGTTGTCGATACGACGGCTCTCGTGGCGCTCGGTGCCGATGACCGCAAGGCCGCCGGCCGCGACCACCTTGTCGTGTTCGGCGTCGGTGATGATCTTCGCCTTCTCGAACGCCGCCGCCAGCTCCTCTTCGGTGGCTTCCTCGGGCACGATGTTCGAGTCGATGAGCACGCGGTCGCGCAGCGCCTCGGGGTTGCCGCCGAGCATGATGTCGGTACCACGGCCGGCCATGTTCGTTGCGATGGTGACGGCGCCGTAGCGGCCCGCCTGCGCGACGATCGCGGCTTCGCGCTCGTGGTTCTTCGCGTTCAACGTCTCGTGTTTGATGCCGCGCTTATCCAGCAAGCGGCTGAGGTATTCGGAGGTTTCGATGGAAACCGTACCGATAAGGCAGGGCTGGCCGTTCGCGTGGCGTTCGGCCACGTCATCGGCCACCGCGTTGAACTTCGCGAGGATGGTGCGGTAGATGAGGTCGTTCTCGTCCACGCGCTTCACCGGCTTGTTGGGCGGAATGGCCGTAACCGGCAGGTTGTAGATCTGCTTGAACTCGCTGTCCTCCGTCATGGCGGTGCCCGTCATGCCGGAAAGCTTGCTGTACAGGCGGAAGTAGTTCTGCAGCGTGATGGTGGCGAGCGTCTGGTTCTCCTCG
>JAUNCA010000196.1 GCA_030526775.1 Coriobacteriia bacterium
AGTCACGGTGCCTGGCACCGGGACTCAGGCACCGTGACTCATCGGCTTATCGCGAGGCCGACGCTGGCAAGCAGGCTGGGGATGTCGCGAATCGAGCTGCGATTCCATTCCCGGGCACGATCGGGCAGTTCGTCCCAGTCCACGAGATAGGGGCTTTCCTTCGCCTCGATGTTCTTGTGAGGGGCGAGCTTCCAGCCGGCGGCCGTGCGCTCGTCGACCCAGCGGCGATGTTCCAGGATGGCAAGGCACTCCACCTCGCTCGCGCGCAGCGATTCGATGCGCTGCTCGGGATAACAGCTTGCTGCGGGCACGATGCGGTACCCCAGCACTTTGAGCTTGTCGGGAATGCTCTCGATGCGCTCGAGTCCGGAATTACGCAGGTCATCGGGTTGAACCGCGAAGGCGTTGAACTCCGGCGTCACCCCGCTTGCGCGGCGCGTGGCCAGGTATCGGGCGAAGGATTTCTCGGCGAGGTCGGTTATGACGTCGGTGCTCGTGGGCTTCCCGTCGATGGGCAGCATCCCGAGTTCGTCGGTAAGCAGCGGTCGGGCTTGGATGGGGCCGTAGATCGCGCAGACGATGGTGTTCCAGATGAGCTGCTCTTTCGGGGCGAGCCATCCCGGGAGCGTGTTGCCGTAGCCTTCCGTTTCCGAGTCGGGATGCGTGTCGCGGGCGGCATGCACGAGCTCGACGAGCTGGGGAATGGAATGCATGCGGAAGGGGCTTTCCTCCGATGACATCTCTTTAGTGTATACGTCGAGCGATTCGCGCATTGCATCCAGGTAGTAGCTGCAGAGCGGTGCGGGATACCCCCGGCTCACGAACTGGGCATGCAGCTCCTCGGCGACGAGCCGCATCACGTCGACGTCGTTCCACCAGGTGCCGTTCACGAGCTCGATTCGTTCCTGCAGGCACCAGGCGGGAAGCAGGTCGTAGAACGCATCGAGCGCCGTGGCATCCGCATAGGTGTCGTAGAATGCGGCTTCCGCCTCCACGTCCTGGAGGATAGGGAACAGCTTGGTGCTGGCGGAGCTCTCCTCGTCGAAGAGCTCGAGAACCATTGCGCGGAAGCTCGGCACCGGGCCTTTTCCGCCCTTGGCTTGCGTTGCTTCACCGCGCCGATTGTTCACGGCAAACGGGGGGCAGAAGCGTTCGAACGAAGCCGTGACCTCCTCGTCGGGCATTACGTTCAGCTTCATCGTGTGGGTGTTCCAGGAGCTAATGGCTTGCAAGCAAGCGTGCGCGTCGTCGGGCGTGGGGCAGGCGGCGACGATGCGGTCTTCATAGGCCGCGCGCCAGTAGTTCACGTTGAAAAGCAGTCGGTCGACGCTTGCCTGCGTGCCGCGTCGTAGTCCCGCGCGATCGGAGGATTCCGTGGCGGGCGCGTTGGAATCGTCGTTGTCGGTGTAAGCCTGATAGGCGCTGATGGCGATCTTCACAATCTCGATGGGCTTCAGGGCGCTCGCTCGCTTGTGACGCTCGCGATCGAGGGCGATGCGTACAGCATCCACGGCCTGAGCAGGCTTGGGTTTCGGCTTCGTCATAGCGCTTCCTCCTTAAGTCTGCCTCCATAATAGGCTACCGAACCCCACCCGTTGCCCAATGACGTAGTGAATCGAAGAGGACAGTCCCTTTTGGTTCAGCTACGTGGACCAAAGAGGACAGTCCCTTTTGGTTCAGCTGCGCTCGTCGAGGATGGTGCGCCCCTGCTCGATAAGCTCGTCGAGCGTGTATTCGCGTGCGGGTTCTTCGTCGGTGCCGAATGTGGTGCGATAGGCTACCAGGCGGTCGGGCGCATCCGTTGTTGCAGAGAGCCAGGTATACCAGCCGTCGTGGAGGGCGATGCCCGACCAGCGGATGGGCTTGCCGAGCTGCAGGCGGAATTGGTCGCCGTCATAGTTGCGCGTGGGGCTCTCGGGGTTTTCCACAACGATGCTGCCATCCGCGCAGGCGATGAGCAGGCGATACTTCCCGTCATATTCACTCGGATATACGGTGAGGACGGTTCCCGCGAATCCGTGCTCGTAGGCGGTTTCGCCCGTCTTCAGGTCGAGCGCGTAAACGTTTCGGCCGGCATTCACTACGGCGCAGTCGATGTCGCCGCTGCGGGTCGTGCCCCAGACGGTCGGCCAGCCCAGCACGAGTGTGGTGTAATCGTCGTTGGTCATCATCTCGGAAGCGAGCGTGCCCCGGTGTTTCCAGAGCGGTTTGAGCTCGGAATCGAAGGCTTCCACGGCATAGTGGAGTTCGAGCTCTTGGCCATCGTACGTCTCCACCGTGCAGGCGATAGTCGTGCCGTCGATGTGGGCAAGCCCGGAAAGCTCCGTATACGCAAGCGGCGCCACCGCCATCGTTTCTTCCTTCAGATCCACCCGAGCGAGCGCGGGCCCAACGGCAACGTAATACTCTGCGGGCGTTTCGCCGACCGCGCTGTACACGCCGTGTCCAAGTTCGGGGAACTCCGCGCCTCCGAACGCGACGCTTTCGACCATATTGCTTGTTTCCAGGTCGATTTCTGCTGCATAGAACGAATTATCGGCTTCGAACGACGCGACATCGAGGTGTTGCCCATCAGACGTGGCATCCATCGCGGCTATTGATACGTCGTCGTACGACCAGATGCTTTCGCCGCTGAAGGGGTCGAAGCAGGCGATGATGCTGCTCGCGGGCTCGGAGACGACCAGCCGGTCGGCGGTTGCGATGAGCTTGCGGGTGTTTATGCTTTCCGGGGACGGATCCACCGGGTCGGGCAGCTTGCAGGTGGCAAGGTGCTTTCCCGTAAGCAGGTCGTAGGTGCAAACCGCGCCCGCGTTGTCGCTAACGGCGAAGAAGCCCCCGTCGCGCGAAACGGCGATTTTGCCGGCGCCCTGCGGATCAGCGTCGGGCTCGTTGATCATGCTGATGTCCTCGATGTAGTCCAGCCTCTGTTCGAGTTGCAGGGCGTAGCTGCTTAACCAGGGGGAAGTGGGGGAAGCGTGAATCTGAAGCGCCTGTTCAAGCGCCTCTTGCGCTTCGGGAACGAGCGGGCGGGACGAATCGCTGCTCGAGGAGGGAAGGGCGGAAAGCGCGGTCTCGATGGCGCCATAGCGGTCGCCTTGCGAAAGGAGCTGCTGCGATTCCGCGGC
>JAUNCA010000197.1 GCA_030526775.1 Coriobacteriia bacterium
CCAACCCGCGCGCGGCCCGCTCCGGCCGCTTCTCCTCGACCGTCGCCGAGTGGGAAGAACCGGTAGCCCCCAACACCACGGCGCCCTTCATCCCGTATGCCGGCCCCGAGACTACTGCACGTATCGAGCCGGTTGAACAGGATGACATTGCTCCGGTGTCCGCGCCGGTAACCTCTGATTCATTTAACCAGCAGGTCGCCTTCGCGCCCAAGGCCGACGGCGAGTACGAGGCCCCCGTGGCCGTGGCCAAGCGCCCGGCCAAGGACCCGGACCGCCCGGCCAACCCGCGCGCGGCCCGCTCCGGCCGCTTCTCCTCGACCGTCGCCGAGTGGGAGGAGCCGGTCATCCCGATGCCCGAGCCCGTGCTCGAGGACCCGTCCAACCAGCAGGTCGCCTTCGCGCCCAAGGCCGACGGCGAGTACGAGGCCCCCGTGGCCGTGGCCAAGCGCCCGGCCAAGGACCCGGACCGCCCGGCCAACCCGCGCGCGGCCCGCTCCGGCCGCTTCTCCTCGACCGTCGCCGAGTGGGAGGAGCCGGTCATCCCGATGCCCGAGCCCGTGCTCGAGGACCCGTCCAACCAGCAGGTCGCCTTCGCGCCCAAGGCCGACGGCGAGTACGAGGCCCCCGTGGCCGTGGCCAAGCGCCCGGCCAAGGACCCGGACCGCCCGGCCAACCCGCGCGCGGCCCGCTCCGGCCGCTTCTCCTCGACCGTCGCCGAGTGGGAAGAACCAGCAACGCCTCAAGCGGTCGAGTTTGCCGCTGAAGAAGTTGCAGCCTTCAAGCCGAAGCCGGCCGAGGCGGATTTGGGCAAGGCTGTTGATGACAAGACGATTGCGATGCCGGCAATCGACGTGAACACGTTGCGTGCTGAAGCGGCTCCCGCCATCACCGAGGCATCCGAAGAGCTCATCGACGAGCCTGCTCCGGCGCCCCGGGTGAATCTACCCGAAATCGCCCTCGACGCAAAGCAGAGCGCGCCGTTGGCAACCGCTGCAGAAGTGGCCCCGAAGCCGCATCTGAGCAGCATGATTCCGCGAATCGAGATTGATACGCCCGCTCGCCAGGAGATTCCTGCGCCGCAGAGCATCGAAGAGGAGCTCAGCCGCACCGCGCGCCTGCGCAAGCTGCGCACGAGTCTTCCGAGCATGAGCGGAACCATCACGAATGACCCGCTGTTCGCCGAGAGCGAGAACAACATCGTGAGCCAGACGGGCTCCTTTGCAGCCGTGAGCGCTACCGGCAATGTCGACCCGGTGGGCGATGAGCTGGTGCAGGACGTTCCGCCTGAAGAGGTGTACGTGGACGATGTCGACGACTCCTACTATGGTGGCGGTAGCGAGACCGAAACTGGTGTATATGCTGCCCGCGATTACGTGGAGATGCCCGAGCCGCGACGCGGCTTCTTCGCACGGCGTCGAGGACGTCGCAAGGAAGAAGAGATGTCGCCGCAGGAGTGGCTCGGCGTAGCGGATGATTTCGATGCCCGCACCGTGGGTAAGGCACGTGGGGACTGGTCGAGCTTCCAGCCCAACGACGAGCGCGCGACTGTCGGCAACCGCACCAGGACCCAGGACACGATGGGTTGGCGTGCCGATCGCGTGAATCCCGACCCGGTTAGCGACTACGATACGGGTCTCGATAGCGCCTTCAGGGATGACGAAGAAGACTTCCTGGATGAGGACAACGGATTGAATAACGGAAGATGGATGGGTGGCGCCTTCAGCCCGCGCCGCTCGACGGAACGCGATCGCTACAATGTCGACGATGATGAGTGGGCGGAATTCGCGGAATACGCTGACGAGAACTACGACGAGAACGCCTTCCTCGAAGACGAGGCGTACAACGACGAGCCGGCGGGGAAGAAGGGCGGTCGCCTGAAGGGCATCACCGAGCGCTTCTCGCGCAAGGACGCCAGCGCCCCCGAGCCGACGCGCGAATCGCGCCGTTCGGAAGGCAGATCGAGCCGCCGTGGGTCGTACAGCCCCAGCGAGGATGACGCTTGGAACGTCGCTGCAGCCCGCGCCGCTGAGCGGAGTGCGGTTATGAACGTGATGGACGATCCCCGCGTGCAAGAAGAGCTTGGCGAGACCTACGGCTTCGTCGACGACCCGATTTCGAACGAGGTGTGGTTCGTGGCTCTTGGCGCCGGACTGTCCGACAACGCTGGCATGAAGGCGTTCCTCGACGAGCATGCCGATGAGCTGCGTGGCGCCGTGGTCGTGAACCTCGAGGGTATCGGCGATGGCGACCTGGTTGGCATGGCGAGCGAGGGCTTGCTGCGCCAGTACAAGCCGACGACCCGCATGAAGCGCTTCCTGCGCAACGCGGGCCAGGCCACGGGCGTGCGTGTCGGTCAGGCGAAGATGAATTGGCGCGATTCCGCAGCCACGGAAGCGATGCGCCGCGGTATGCCGACTATTACCGTAGCCGGTGTCGACGGGAAGGTTCCGACGAATTTCGGCTCGAGCGATGACGTGGTCGAGAACCTGAATGAAGACACCCTGAAGCAACGGGTGAACTTCATCCTGGAGCTGCTGCGCACGATTTAGTTTGCGCTGGTCGTTTAGATACTTTTTTTAACGAAACCTCTGGAGTGTTGAAACCTCACCAGGGGTTTCGTTATACTGTCGTATAAAGGTGCGACCGAAGTGTCATGGGTCGCGGCAAAGTACATGTCAAAAACTATTAGGAGGAACCATGGCAGAAAAGGTAGTCGCACATTGCATGAAGTGCAAGGACAAGAAGGAGATGGTGGATCCTCAGCAGACCACCACGAAGAACGGCCGCGTTATGCTGAAGGGCAAATGCCCCGAGTGCGGCACCACGATTTGCAAGTTCATCTCCGCCAAGTAAGCGACGCATCTTAACGTATTGTTGCAGAATTATGGAAACCCTCCAGCAGGAGGGTTTCCTGGTATAATGCTCAAACTACACAAGCGGGTGTCGCCAAGTGGTAAGGCCCGAGCTTCCCAAGCTCGTATCCGCGGGTTCGAGTCCCGTCACCCGCTCCATACAGGTTACGGCGTTCTAACGAACGCCGTTTTTCTTGCACCGCCTAAAACCGCCCAGGCACCCCATCTTCGCCCTTGTTTTGCGCTCGG
>JAUNCA010000198.1 GCA_030526775.1 Coriobacteriia bacterium
TTGGAGATGAGCATGCCGAACGGGGCGATGAACATCACCATGATGCCGAGCATCATGTAGCGCGCGAGACGCGGCATCCGCAGGAACAGGCCGTCCATGGATTCGATGTCGCGGGAGCCGATGTGATGCTCGGCGGTGCCGACGCACATGAACAGCAGCGACTTCGCAACGGCGTGGAAGAGGATGAGGAACATGCCAGCCCACACGGCCTCGGCGGTGCCTACGCCCGCGCAGGCGACGATGAGGCCGAGGTTAGCGATGGTCGAGTATGCAAGCACACGCTTGGCATTGGATTGCGAGATTGCGAGGAACGAGCAGAGGCAGAAGGTGAGGCCGCCGATGACGATGACCATGATGCTTGGAATCCAGCTGACGGCATAGACGGGAGCCATCTTCAGCAGGATGAACACGCCGGCCTTCACCATGGTGGAGCTGTGGAGCAGAGCCGAGGTGGGCGTGGGCGCGACCATAGCGCCGAGCAGCCAGGTGTGGAAGGGCATCTGCGCGGCCTTTGTAATGCCGGCAAACGAGAGGCAAACAAGCGGCACGACGACCAGGATGGGAGCCGCGATGCCCATATTGATGAATTCGGCGAAGCTGAAGGTCTGGAGGTTGACGCCGCAGTAGATGAGCGCGCAGCAGAACGCGATGCCGCCGAGCATGTTCATGACGATCTGGCGGAACGCGTTGGTGACCGAGATCTGGTTCTGGTCGTAGCCGATGAGCAGGAACGAGCAGACCGTCGTGACCTCCCAGCCTGTGAACATCCAGATCATGTTATCGGACAGCACGATGACGTACATTGCGGAGAGGAACACGAAGAATAGCGCGAAGAAGCGAGGACGGCGGTCCTTGATGGCAGGATGCGCATCGTGGTGGTCGTCCATGTAGCCCAGGGCGTACACGCCGATGCCCGAACCGACGACGCCAATGATGGCCACCATCAACAGCGACAGCGAGTCGATATACAGGCCGTTCGCCACGGGGTACATCTGCTCCCAGCCACCCAGAACGAAGACGGCCGTGAGCGCGATTTGCAGAATTGCAAGTGAAAGCGCGAGCCACTTCTTATACCGGTATGCCAGGAACACGACGATGAACCCGATGAGGAAGTCGATAACCGTACAACAAATATTGACGATTTCCGACTCGAATTCAAAGAACTCGCCGGTGGTTCCGAGCTTCAACACAACAAGCGCTATTGAAGCAATCGCGATAATGATGCCGCCGCCGTAGACGATGACGCGCCGTATCGCATTGTTGCGAACCAGCGCGAGCACGATGGCCACCGCGAGCGGGAATAGCAGGAGGAATCCCATTAACTCCACGCCTCTCCCCTTTCTGCCAGAACTATAGACACCTCAAAAGCATACGCCATCCAACACTCGAATGGCAGCTTCAAATTTACGCGCCTTTTGTCGTTCGATGAAACTGTTTCGTATAAACGGGGGCATTGTTCGCCAAACGGAGCACCGGATGCCTTTCATGCGAAAATTCATACCGCCCACCATTAGCGAGGTTTTGTCGGGAGTGAATTATGGCGAGAAAGCGAACCGACATAGGTGCATCATAGCCCCTTTATGGCTTCCAAATCGTCGCGTATCGTAGGCAGGTAATACCCATCATTCGATAGGTATGCATGCGAGATGCCGATGGCGTTTGCAAGCATTGCATGGCGTCCGTCCTCGGTTGTCGTCGCGTACACGCGGTCAATCGTCGATTTATCGACGTCATAGCTTGAGTCTCCGAAATAGAGCTGCTCAGCCGATAGGCCCAGACCATGTGCGATGCGCAGGAAATGCTCGGCGGATATGCTCGTGAGGTTAACCTGTCCATGCACGATGCGGTGCATCGTCGGTTGCGTGATGCCGGTTCGCCGGGCGAATTCCGATACCGTGAGCCCCCGTGCCTCAAGGAGCTCGTTGAGGTTGTTCATTGCGGCCCCTCCCCTGCCGGAATGTCCAGTGTCAACTATGTGACAATAATCGACTATAGCACGCTGGTAATGCTGGCGCATCTGCGAACTTTTCGTGAATGCTTGAAAAGTTCGCAGGGCACAGCTACTATAGCTTCGTTATCGGGTGATGGCGCAGTTTGGTAGCGCACTTGACTGGGGGTCAAGGGGTCGCAGGTTCAAATCCTGTTCACCCGACCAGAAAAGGCCAGGCCAGAGGTTATATACTCTGGCCTGTTTCTTTTATGCCTGGATATGTGCTATACCTGCGGGAAGCGCTTGAGCGCCTCGTCGAGGATGGCATCCGATATCTGGCGCTTGCTTGCGGCTGGGACGTGCGTTTCTCCGTCGTGACTCACGAACCAGACTTCGTTGTCGGGCGTGCCGAATGCCTTGCCGTGGCCGACTTCGTTGGCGACGATGAAGTCGGCGTTCTTCTTCACGAGCTTTTTGCGCGCGTTTTGCAGCACGTCATTGGTCTCGGCGGCAAATCCCACGACCACCTGGGTGGTCTTCGTTGCAGCCAGGGTCGCGAGCACATCGGGATTCTCAACGAGCTGGATGCGCTCGAGCAGATCATCATCCTCGCCCTTCTTGAGCTTTTTATCGGCTGCATGTGCCGGTCGCTTGTCAGCGACTGCAGCAGCGAATATGGCGACGTCGGCATGGGCGAAAGGATCACGGCAGGCTTCGAGCAAATCACGGGCGCTCTCAATTTTCACGACCTCGACACCGGAAGGGTTTTCGAGCGCAACGGGTCCGGATACGAGCGTTACCTGAGCGCCGCGGTCGCGTGCGGCTTCTGCCAGGGCGAATCCCATTTTGCCAGACGAATCGTTGGAGATGAACCGCACCGGGTCGATGCGTTCGCGGGTGGGCCCAGCGGTGATGAGAACGCGCTTGCCGAGGAGGTCCTGTTCTTGCTGTGCCTTCTCGATGATGGCTGCTACGATCTCTTCCGGCTCCGACATGCGTCCCCGCCCCACATCGCCGCAAGCTTGGTAACCGATTCCGGGCTCAATGAAGCTCACGCCGCGTGAGCGCAAGGTCGCGAGGTTCTCCTGCGTTGCCGCCGCCTCATACATATGCACGTTCATAGCGGGCGCAATCATAAGCGGCGCGGTT
>JAUNCA010000199.1:0-2089 GCA_030526775.1 Coriobacteriia bacterium
CCTGCGCCTCGCGCGCGACTACTACCGCGACGCGAAGGGCGCGCATTCCCTGGGCGGCGGCTCCATTCCCCCGGGTGTGCTCGACGTGCTGAGCGCGCCGGTGCGACTGTTCCTGTCGCTGCGTTCGGGCGGGGGCAAGCCGCCGAAGGGCGCGCAGGTGGAGCACCAGTACTGCACGGCGCTTCCCGTGGGCACCGCCATCGCGCAGTCGTGGAACCTCGAGTATGCCCAGGTCTGCGGCGATATCGTGGGCGCCGAGATGGAGCGCTTCGGCGTGCACCTGTGGCTTGCGCCATCGATGAACATCCACCGCAGCATCCTGTGCGGGCGCAACTTCGAGTACTTCAGCGAGGACCCGCTAATTGCCGGCAAGATGGCGGCGGCCATGGTGCGCGGCGTGCAAGCGCACCCGAGGCGCGGGGCCACTCCCAAGCACTACGCGGCCAACAACCAGGAGACCAACCGCTACTTCAACAACAGCCAGGTGAGCGAGCGCGCGCTGCGCGAGATATACCTGAAGGGATTCCAGATCTGCGTGCGCGAAAGCCAGCCGAAGGCCATCATGACCTCGTATAACCTGCTGAACGGGCTGCACACCGCCGAGAGCCGCGCACTTATCGAGGATTACCTGCGCGCCGAGTGCGGCTTTGCGGGCATCGTGACCACCGACTGGATCATCGACATGTTCAACAACAGCGACCGGCATCCTGCGACGCAGGCGATACACGTGGCGCCGGCGGGCGGCGACCTGTACATGCCCGGCAGCCAGGCGGATTACGACCGGGTGCTGGCGGAGTTGAAGGCGGGCGAGCTCGACCGTCACCAGCTCGAGGTGAACGGAACGCGCATATACCGCATGATCAGGCATTTGAGCGGCTAGCGGAAAGCACGGGGTGCAGGCTATGGACACGCTTGAGATGGTACGGAAACACCGGATTATCGTCGCGCTACGCGGGGTGTCCGTGGAGCAGATGACCGATGTGGCGATGGCCCTGCGCGCGGGCGGCATCCGGATGCTCGAAATAACCTTCGACCAGCTGGACCCCGACCGCATTGCGCACACGCAGCGGGCAATCCGGCTCGTGCGCGATGTCGCGGGCACTTCCATGCTCATCGGCGCGGGAACCGTGATGTCCGTCGCAGAGGTGGAGGCCGCCTACGAGGCGGGCGCGGAATACATGCTGAGCCCCAACATCGACCTGGCGGTCCTGCGCCGCGCGAAGGAGCTGGGCATGGGTGCCATCCCCGGCGCGATGACCCCGACCGAGGTTGCCGCAGCGTATGCGGGCGGCGCCGATCTGGTGAAGCTGTTTCCTTGCGATGCGCTCGGGCTCACGTACATCCGCGCGCTGAAGGCGCCGCTGAACCACGTGCCGATTCTGGCGATGGGCGGTGTGAACGCGGACAATCTGCGGGATTACCTGCAGGTCGTGGAAGGCGTGGGCGTCGGCTCGGCGATAGCCAACAAGGTGCTTATCCGGAAGCGCGACTACGATGCGCTGACGGAGATAGCCAGGCGTTTCACCAGGCAAATCGAGGAGTAGGCGAAAGACGCACGAGCGCGCGGGGGGTGGCGCCGGGAGCTTCGGGAAAGGGGCTTCGAGATGGCAGAGTACGTTTTCACCGTGGATACCGGGACGACGAACACCAGGGTAATCCTCTGGGACGCGAACCGCGAGGTGGTCGGCATCGCCAAGCGCGGCGTGGGTGTGCGGAACACGGCCATCGATGGCGACAACTGGGCTCTGAAGGAAGCGATCCGGGACTGCCTGCAGACGCTGCTCGCCGAGGCGGGCATCGGATACGGCCAGGTGAAACATGTCATTGCGAGCGGGATGATAACCTCCAATGTCGGGTTGGTCGAGATTCCGCACCTGGTTGCCCCGGTTTCGATGCGCGACCTGGCGGCGGGAATCCGCGACGTGCTGTGCGCCGACGTGTGCCCGGTGCCGATAAGCTTCATCCCCGGCGTGAAGAACCGCGACGGCGGCGACGTGGACCTGTCGAACTTCGAGCAGATGGACATCATGCGCGGCGAGGAAGTGGAGACCGCCGCGATCCTCGCGGAGTACCCGGCGGGGCAGCCGTA
>JAUNCA010000199.1:2099-3048 GCA_030526775.1 Coriobacteriia bacterium
GGAAGTCACACGAAGTTCGTTTCCGTGGACGCGCAGGGGCGTATAACCGGGTGCCTGACCAGCATCACCGGCGAGCTGCTGAATTCCATTACGAACGACACGATTATCGCCGATGCGGTGGGCCGGCGATACGTGACCGAGCAGACCTACGACCGGCAGATGGTGTTGTTGGGGTATGCCCAAGCTGCGAAGTGCGGCATCGGGCGGGCGTGCTTCTCTGCGCGCATCCTCAACCAGTTCGCCGTGGGCGACAAGGCGAAGCTCGCGAACTACATCCTGGGTGCCTGCCTGCAAAGCGACGTGGCTGCGGTGCGGAATTCCGCGGCTATTTCCGCTGGTGAGGACGCGACGATTGTCGTGGCGGGGAAGAACCCCTTCCGCCAGGCGCTTGCCGATATCTTCGTGCACGAGGGCTGCTTCCGGCGCGTGGAGACCTTCGTGCCCGCCTCCGATGTCCCGCTCTCACCGATTGGCGCCTACCTGATTGCCGACCTGCGCGGGGTGTAGCGGCTGGAATGAGTCAGAGAACGTATCTTCGACTCATTTTTCGGTGAAGCAATCGAACAAGGACAACTCCGCGAAAATGAGTCGAAGATACGTTCTCCGACTCATTCCTGATGGATTGGCGTCCGTGAAACGGGAAACCTGGTTGCGTAGCTTACGCCGTTGTGCCTTATTCGGGCGGTGGGCTAGAATAGCGGGATGCAACGGAAGGGGGGCGCATGGAAAGCATCCTGTATCTGACGGACTTCGCGTACCAGGCCAAGGGAAGGCGCTACTGCGACGAGGACATATTCATCACCGATTACCTGCGGCAACGCTTCCATGTGGCCACGTGCCACCCCGCGTGTTGCGAGCCGTTCGAGGATGCGGCCGACGTGGTGGTGTTCCGCAATGCGGGCGCAGTTGCTGGCTTCCAGGATGCCTACGATGCGTTTCGGGCGCGCGT
>JAUNCA010000064.1 GCA_030526775.1 Coriobacteriia bacterium
CGGGGCCTTCCGTGCCGGAGCCTTTTTAGCAGGGGCCTTCTTGACCGGCGCCTCTGCCTTCGCGGGCTCTTCGACCTTCGCGGGCTCCTTTTTCGCGGATGCCTCAACCTTCGCCGGCTCCTCAGCCTTCACTTCGGACTTCTTCACCTCGGCAGCCTCTGCCTTTGCCGCGGCGGTCTTCGTGGCACGCTTGCGCGGAGCCGCAGCGGTCTTAGCGGCAGGCTTGCTCGTCGCGCGCTTGGCCGGTGCCTTCTTGGCAGGCGCCTTCTTCTCCGCGGGCTCTTCAGCCGGAGTCTTGTTCTCTTCGATGCTCTCGGTCATGCACTTCCCTCCTCAGGAAATCATTTATTCAGTTTCGCATCTATAATCACGCACGGACGAGAATCCCCGTCCGTGCGTCGTAGGTTACCTTATCAGTTACGACACAATGCCGCAAGCAGACGCGCTTGTTCTACGCCTCGATAATCGAACCCTTGCGTACAACGGCGGGGGAATCGGGCGTTCCCATGATGCGCACGCCCTCGCCGATAATCACGTTCTTGTCGATGATGACGTTGCGCAGATGCGCATCCGCGGCAATGGTGGAATCCTGCATGACCACGCAGTTCTCCAGGTCGGCGCCGGGAGCAATGGAGACGCCGCGGAACACGACGCTGCCCACCACGCGGCCGCGCACGTCGCAGCCATTGCCGAACACGCTGTTGGCAACTTCGCAACCGCCCGCAAAACGCACCGGCGGTGCATCCATGATGCGCGTATACACGGAACCGGGCGCATAGAACAGATCCTCGCGAATCTGCGGGTCCAGCATGTCGCGGGTCAAGTCGAAGTACGACTTAATCGTCGTGATACGTCCAGCGTAGCCCTCATGCTCCACCGCAACTACCTTGTACTCGCGCAGCGCAGCCTCGAGCAGGTCGGTGGTGAAGTTGTAGTGGCCTTCGGCACAGGTGTCTTCCACCAACCGCACCAGCAAATCCTTACGCATGAGCACAGCGCCGAGCGCGGCGCATTGGCCCTCTTCCTCGAAAGCCTCGTAGTCGAAGCCGGTCACAACGCCGTCATCGTCGAGGTTCATATAGGTCATGCGGGTCGGGCTATCGGCGCCGGCCAGACGCGGATCGCGCGAATACAGCAACGTGATGTCGGCGTCTGCCTCGATATGGCGCTCGAGCATACGGGTGTAATCCTCGCGATAGACGGTGTCGGTGCCCAGGACCAGGCAATAGCGCTCGCGGCGCTTGTTGATGTAGTCACGCTTGGCGAACAGGGCGTCGCTCGTGCCGTGGTACTTGCCCACGCTGCCGTCGAGGTCGTACGGCGGGAGCAGCGTCACGCCACCGGCCTTGCCGGACAGGCCCCACGCCTTACCGGAGCCGATGTGCTCGATAAGCGACTGGTAATTCTTCTGGGTGATAACACCCACGTTGCGAACGCCGCTATGCGCAAGATTCGAAAGCAACACATCGATGGTGCGGAAGCGGCCTGCCAGCGGCAGCGCGGAAACCGAACGACGCGCGATGAGGTCGCCCAGAAGCGAGCTGCCGTGCTCGGCATAGATAATGGCAAAGGTATCGTTCATGGACATCCTCCTTTAATTCACTTCGACCGAAGCGTCGGGTTCCACCGATTCGCCCGGTGCAACCGTCGAGCCCTCGGGAATCTTGCAGCCAGAGCCGAGCACGCATAGTGCTGCACCCGGTTCGCCGACTTTCGCGCCAGCGCCAACCTGGGCATCTTCGGCAATAACTGCACGCTCGACCACGGCGCCCGCGCCGATGTGCGCGCCGGCCATTACGATGCTGTCGACGACCTTCGCACCCTCGCCCACGGTAACGCCCTGGAACAGCACGCTGTGCTTCACCTCGCCGGAGACATCGCAGCCCTCGGCCACCATGCATTCATCGAGCACGCACCCAGCGCCGATACGGGCGGCAGGCAGGTTGGGGTTACGCGAGTAAATCTTCCAGGAGTTGTCGTCCATGTCCAGGCCGGAACCGCTGTCCAGCATGTCCATGTTCGCTTCCCACAGGCTGTCGATGGTGCCTACGTCGCGCCAATAGCCCTCGAAGCGGTACGCGTACATCGGCTCATCGTTGCCGAGCATCGCGGGAATGACGTCCTTGCCGAAGTCGCGGCTGCTCTCCGGGTTCGCCTCGTCGTCGATGAGGTACTGGCGTACGACATCCCAGCTGAACACGTAGATGCCCATCGAAGCGAGATTGCTCGGCGGATTCTTGGGCTTTTCGACGAAGGCGGTGATGCGGGCGTTCTCATCGGTGGCCAGGATGCCGAAGCGGCTGGCCTCCTCGATGGGAACGGGCATAACGGCGATGGTGGCGGTGGCGCCGGAGCGCTTGTGGAAGGCCACCATGTCGCTGTAGTCCATCTTGTAGATGTGGTCGCCCGAGAGGATGACGACGTATTCCGGATTGAAGCGATCGATGAAGCGGATGTTCTGGAAGATGGCGTCGGCCGTGCCCAGGTACCAATTGCCCTCATCGCCCATATGGGTATAAGGCGAGAGCGTGTAAGCACCGCCGGTGTTCGTGTCCAAATCCCACGGTGCGCCATTTCCGATGTAGCTGTTCAGCACGAACGGCTCGTACTGGGTGAGTACGCCCACCACATCGATACCCGAGTTCGTGCAGTTGGAAAGCGGGAAGTCGATGATGCGGTACTTGCCGCCAAACGGCACCGCAGGCTTCGCGCGCCAGCGGGTGAGCACGCCCAAACGGCTGCCCTGGCCACCCGCCAGAATCATGGCTACGCATTCTTTTCGTACACCCATGAGCAACTCCTCACTCTATTGGCTGGGGCTGCGCACACTCGCAACGCCTGCCCCTCATGCCACTTACCTACTTACTTTGATTTCCCCTTGCGCGGCTTCATCGGCTTGAAGCGGAAGTACACCGCAGACAGCGGGGGAAGGGTCACCTGTACGCTATACGGCTGTTCTCCGAAGGGAATGTGCTTCGTGCGCACCGCCCGCGCGTTCGTCATGCCCGAACCGCCGAAACGGGATTCGTCGCTATTCAGGAGCTCCTTCACGGTACCGGCGCACGGCAGGCCTACCGTGAAGCCCTCGAGCGCATTCGGCGTGAAGTTGCAGCAGATGAGCACGTCGGGGCTTCCGTCGTGCGCACGGCGCAGGCACGCGATGGCGCTCTCGTCGCGGTCGTCCACGTTCGCCCACTGGAAGCCATCCCAACCGGTGTCGATCTTCCAGAGCGCAGGTTGCTCCCGGTACAGCTTGTTGAGCTCGGCACTCCACAGCCGCATGCTGTCGTGGATGGGATACTGGAGCAAGAACCAATCGAGCTGCTTCTTGAAATCCCATTCGATGAACTGGCCGAATTCGGAGCCCATGAAGGTGAGCTTCTTGCCCGGACGGCCGAACTGCCAGCCCATGAGAGTACGCAGCGTGGCGAACTTCTGCTCATAATCGCCGTACATCTTGTCAACCATCGATTTCTTGCCATGCACCACCTCGTCGTGGCTGTAGGCAAGCACGTAGTTCTCGGAGAACGCGTACATCATGCCGAACGTGAGCTTCTCGTGGTTGCCGCTGCGGAAGAACGGGTCCATCGCGCAGTAGTCCAGCGTATCGTGCATGAAGCCCATATCCCACTTGAAGCTAAAGCCCAAGCCACCGACGTAAGGCGGCGCTGTTACCAGCGGGAATGCCGTGGATTCCTCGGCGACCGTAATCGCACCCGGGAACGTGGTGAGGATGGACGTGTTCAGCTTCTTCAGGAACTCGACCGCCTCGAGGTTGATGAAGCCGCCATCGCGGTTCGGAACCCATTCATTGCGGGCGTAGTTCAGGTACAGCATCGAAGTCACGGCGTCCACGCGGATGCCGTCGACGTGATACACGTCGAAGAAGAACATCGCCGACGAAATGAGGAAGCTTATGACCTGCGGTTTCTCGTAGTCAAATACGAGCGTTCCCCACTCAGCGTGCTCGCCCTTGCGCGGATCCTCATACTCGAACTGGGGCGTGCCGTCGAACTTGGCAAGCGCCCAGGCGTCCTTCGGGAAATGAGCAGGCACCCAGTCGAGGATGATGCCGATGCCTGCTGCATGCAGCGTATCCACCAGGTACATGAAATCCTGCGGCGTGCCATAACGGGAGCTCGGCGAATAGTAACCGGTTGCCTGGTAGCCCCAAGAAGCAGGCAGCGGGTATTCCGTGATGGGAAGCAGTTCCACATGGGTGTAGCCCATCTGGGTGCAGTAATCTGCAAGCTCATCGGCGACGTTGCGGTAGTTCGGGTACACCTCGTTCTCGCCGATGCGCCACGAGCCAATTTGCAGCTCGTAAATCGACATGGCGGAATGCAGCATATCCGACTGCGGCCGGGCGGTCATCCACGCGTCGTCATGCCATTGGTAGCCCTCGAGGCTCCATACCTTAGAACCGGTCTGCAAGCCGTTTTCCGCATGGAACGCAAACGGGTCCGCCTTCAGCTGAACCGTGCCATCGGGACCTTCGACAGCATACTTGTAGATGTCGCCATCGTTCAAGCCGGCGACTTCGCCCGCCCATATACCGGGATGCACCATGCTCAGGGCATTTGCATGCTCATCCCAATCGTTGAAATCGCCCACCACGTGGATACTCTTGGCGTGAGGCGCCCATACCACGAAATGATGCAGCGGCACGCCATCGGGCGTTTCGCCCCCGCGATGGCACCCGAAAGCGAGATAGGCGCGTTGTGCCTCGCCACGGTCGAATAAGTAGAGGTCGGTTTCCGGCAGCCAATCTGGCAAGTTAGCGGCATAATCCATAGTGTTCTCGAGCCCCCTCGCGTATTCTCCGCAAATACGATTCGATGGTAACAGTATCTCATGTTCCGACGTGTTTTTGGGGGCGCATACACGTATCTGTCCGACAAATTATGCGTGCAAATCCAAGAAAATGTCGAGACCCGTGGCTTTTGATGCCACGGGTCTCGTTGTCCCCATGTATTGGTCTTAAAGAGTCCCCAGAGGGGGTTTCCGGTAGCACCAGATACGGCGCTAGTAGGTGCCTCCTGAGTAACTCGGATCTTGCTGCATCGCCTCGTCAATTTGGGCGGACACGGCGGCTTCGTCGGATTCGCTTTTCCATTCGGAGGCATTACGCGTCGCCCAATGGCCGACGGCACGCCAGCAGAACACCTGCCCGAACATCGAGAGCATGGCCAGGATAAGCACCATCAGGAAAAGCAGGAACATGAAGCCAGCGCCCATGTTCATCATGCCGGAGATGGAATCCGGGCCGTAACCGTAGCCATAACCGTAGCTATACGCCAAGTCCTGGAACATCCCCACAGCACCCGAGGACATGCCTACCATGATGGCCATGAATATTGCGTATATCACAGCTTGGATAACGCCCACGATGATGACGGGCAGCAGGGAGGCCCCCATGATGCCGCCGATGGAGCGCTTGTATGCCTGCCAGATCTTGCCGATGTTCAGGCCGCCTTCCAGGTAGTCGACGATGGTCATGCGCATGATGGCCGCGTTTTGCAGCGGGTAGAAGAACAGCGCATAACCGAGAACCAGCAGCACGAGCACCAGCGTGCCCATGGCTCCCGCCGCCTGATACCCGAACAGCCCGAAGAATGCAGTAAGAAGCAACCACACCAGCGTGGCCACGATGAAGTAAGCCGAACCGTAGATGAGCTCGATCAGGCATGCGCGGAAACCGGTGAGAATCTCTTTCTTGCGGAACACCTGCTTCGGCATGAGTTCGCGGTTGCCCATGGCGAGGTCGCGACTCCAGCGCAGGGCATAGCCCTCGACGCCGAAGTTCAGAATGGGCACGCAACCCAACAGGCACAGCAGTGCCATCTTCTTCAGCCAACCCGGCGTGCTGGAGATATCACGCCACGCGGCACCGACCGCCCCTTCTACTGCAGGTTGGGCATAGGTAACGCCGGGGGTCACCGGCACCGCCTGCAGTTGGCTTCCACAGCTCCGGCAGAAGAGGTCGTTATCATCGTTTTTAGTACCACATGAACTGCAAAACATAGTAGCCTCCTTCGCTTTCCCCCATTATTGCAGATAAGGGAAGCGCTATTGCGCAAACATGCATTTTGTCCCCTGCTAGGCGACGCAAAGCATCGCAGATGCCTAACGCGAGGGACGCGCGCCGGGATACCGCGATTCGAAATCCTTCTTGTAGATGTTCACGCCATTCGAGTCGTTGTCCTTGCCCAAAGGCTTCTTGATGGCCGCCTCGTGGTCTTTCGGGTTGCTGTACGAAAGCGAGATGTCCCATGCCTGGCACATGACGTCGATGCGGTTGTATAGGTCTTGCTGCAGGTCTACCAGCGTATCGATGTCGCTTACGTACCGCATCGAGGATGAGTTAGACCGCAGCGTCTTCAAGCGGGCAAGTTGCGAATCCACCTCGTCGAGCAGGTCGTGCGCCTCGCGCGATGCGTTTTGGCGCGCCTGCTTGTCGGAGATGAAAATCGTGTTGTTGAGCGTGGTGGCCACGCCCTTGATACGGTCGGCCTGGGCGCCCATCGTATCGTAGATGTCAACGAGCTCGTCGTAGAGCTCCTCGTCGGAATCTTGCGACGAGGAGGAGGTCGACTGCTCGCTGTTCGACGACGTGGGCTGCGGTTCAGGCTCTGGTTCTGGTTCGGGTTCCGGCTCAGACGACGAGGAATCGCTTCGCGTGATGGTGGACGGAGCAGGCTCCGGCGACGGGCCTGGCCGCTGGAACAGCACGAATGCGACGGCCAACAGGATGATGACCAAGCCCGCGATTACCGCGACGAGGATAGGGTTTACCCCATGCGGCGGTTCGGGCGGATAGCCGGGGGTTACGGGAGGCGTCACTTGCTGGCGATAGGGCGCCGTGTCGTGATAGGTTGGCTGGTCTTTATAGGTTGGCGGTGCGTAATACCGCGTAGGCTGATCCGGCGGCGTTTCCCAATCGCCTGCTGCGGGAGTATCGAAACCATCGAGGCGCGAATCGATCCTCCTCGTGACGTTATCGGCTACGGGCCTCGTGACGTTATCGGCCGCTTGCCCCGCTCCTGGCACGGGAGCACCGCACTTCGTGCAGAAGCTCTGGGATTGCGAAAGAGGGGCACCGCACCTCGTGCAAAAGCTTTGAGCCATACCTGCCTCCCTACTCGAATTGCTCGTACACGAGCGTCGATATCTTGCCCATCAGGTCATAGGCGGCAGACTGCTCCGCTCCCGAGCAGAACACCACCAACACATAGGGTTTTTCCGCTTCGACGATGCCGCCGTCGTTTTTCACCATTGCGAGCGTGCCCGTCTTATGCGCAAACACCACGCCCTCCGGCAAACCTTGCGCCAATCCGGCGGAATCGGTCTGCGCTTCCAGCGCCTCGAGCGCGAACGCGCTCGCGGTTTCGCTTACGAGCTGGCCCCGGTATATCTGTGCCAGCAAAACTGCGGCATCCTCGGCCGACATGAGGTTTTCCTTGCGTTGCGCCATTGCCGTCTCGTCCATCAATCGGCGCACAAGCTGAGTGTTTTCCAGCCCGAGTTCTTCAAGCCGAGCGTTCACGGCATCCATGCCCATGCGATCGATGAGCACGTTCGCCGCAACATTGTCGCTTTCGCAAATCATCAGCCGCGCAAGCTCTCCAAAGGTAAAGGTGGATCCAGCGCCCGCCGATTGCACGCTCCCGGTTCCGCCCACAATGTCCTCCGCCTGCACGGTGTAGGGCTCTTCCATGGCGATATCACCGCGTTCGACCTCGTCGAGGAACTCAGCCAAGACAGCCAGCTTTATCATGCTCGCAGCCACCAAGGACGTGTCGCCATTCACGCTGAAGCCCGCGATGCGATCCGGGTCCGTTAGGTCGACGAATGCCACGCCCACGTCCATCACGGCTTTGGAGGCAAGATCCTCGACCTCGGTGCGCAACTCGTCGTATGCCGGGTCGTTTTCGAACGCGGCGGGGTTGGCCGCGCTGGCAGACTTGCTCGAGCTTTGGCTCTCGGATTCCCGCGACGCTTGCGATTCAGACGAACTCGCGGTGGAGCTCGATGCGCTCTCACTTTGATCCGCGGCGCTCGATGAGGATGATTCACTGGCAGACGAGCTCGACGATACACTGGTTGAAACGCTTGA
The DNA here is from genome assembly GCA_030526775.1 of Coriobacteriia bacterium. Lineage (GTDB taxonomy): Bacteria > Actinomycetota > Coriobacteriia > Coriobacteriales > Eggerthellaceae > UMGS1519. Next base: position 8,117 of record JAUNCA010000064.1, read on the forward strand.
AGCTACGGGTGGAGACGCAGGAGCACAGGCAACGCAGCACCACGTGAGACAAATGGAAACTGCGAGCAACGAAGCGAGCCTGCATATCGATTTCACCGCGCCACACCCCCTTCCGTGCGATTATCCGCATGTCTAGCAGCCCGCCTACAATGGCTGGCAACCTGGCATTTTATACTACCATGGACAAGTGGGCGAAGTATGCCCAACGCATTTCCTTCGCGCTATACTTTCTGCGACAGAAAGGAACCGCATATGCCGAAGATAGTCATCACCGACCTCGACTTCGAAGAGCAAAACATCGAGAAGCTCATGGCCAAGGAAGCCGGAATGGAAATCGCGGTGTTCCAAAGCCGCAAGGCCGAGGACATCATCGTGAACGCCGCCGACGCCGATGGCATTATCACCTCGTATGGCGACTTCCCCCGCAAGGTGTTCGAAGCCCTTCCCCGCCTGAAAGTAGTGTCGCGCACCGGCGTTGGATACGATTCCATCGACCTGCAAGCCGCCACCGACCACGGCGTGGCCGTATGCACGCATCCCGGGTATGGCACCGAGGTGGTATCCGACCATGCGATAACGCTTGCCCTCGACGTGCTGAGGCGCACGAACGAACTCGATGCGGATATGCGCAAGGGGCTGTGGAACCATCACTCCCGCCGCCCCCTCGGCCAAGTGCACGGCCGCACGTTCGGCGTGGTGGGCATGGGCGAGATTGGGCGCGCCGTAGCGCGCAAGGCTGCCGGCCTGGGTTTTAAGGTCATCTGCAGCTCGCGTTCGCTGAAGCCGGGCCGCCGCACCCCCGAAGGCTACGAGATTTACGCGCTCGATATCCTGCTGGAAATCGCCGACGTGGTGAGCTTCCACTGTGCGCTGGCTCCCGAAACGCACCACCTGCTGAACGAGGAGCGCCTGAAGCGCATGAAACCGGGCGCGGTGGTGGTGAACACATCCCGCGGGCCGATTATCGACACGATAGCGCTCGCCCGCGCACTCGAGGCGGGCAAGCTCTGGGGCGCCGGCCTCGACGTGTTCGAAAGCGAGCCGCTCAACCCGAGCCACCCGATTTTGCTGGCACCGCACACGGTGCTCACGCCGCATGCGGCCTATTGGTCCGAGGAATCGGGACACGAGCTGCGCACGCGCACGACGAAGGCCGTCATCGACATCCTCGCCGGCCGCAAGCCCGACGATTGCCTGAACCCCGAGGTTCTTGCATAGCCAATTGGGGGCTGTCCCCAATTGCTGGGAGGGAGAAACAACGTGAGTATTCGCATCGTCAGCGGAAGACGCGACCCGCTGGTCAAGGTGGCACCGCATATCTTCCGCATCGATTTGCCGGTGACCGAGGTGTTACCGACCACGAACAGCTATATCATCATCGGATCGCAACGGAGCCTCCTCATCGATGCCGGATTGAATATCCAAGAGTCGAAAGACGCTATCGACCTGGCGCTTTCCAGGTTGAACGTACCCTGGAGCAAGGTCGATGTGTTCCTGACGCACGGCGATCTGGACCATGCGGCCGGCCTCACGCAGATAGCGCGGCAGACCATGCGGGTCTTCTCGGGCATGACCGATTTCCGGCAACGCTCCATTCCCATCATGTGCGGCGAGCCGTTCTTCGCCCTGGTGGAACGCATTTGCAACGAGCATGGCACGCCGTTCGAATTCGACCCCGACTGGTGGGCACCCATGCGCGACCGCGGAACCGACGACATCTGGGTCACCACACTACACGAAGGCGACACGCTCGATGTGGGCGACTACCACTTCGAGGTTATCGCCACCCCGGGCCACGAGCCGCACCACCTGTGCCTGTTCGATGCCGCGAGCGGCATCTTCGTATCCGGCGACCACGTGCTGGACAACCAATATCCGTCGGTCGTGCTCTCGTCCGACACCGACGAGCTTGGGATGTACCTTCAGAGTTTGGACAAGATTCGCGACTACCCGGCAACGCTCGTGCTGCCCGGCCACGGCGACGAATTCACCGACCTCGCAGGGCGCGTTGATGCCATCAAAGCCCACTACGACCGGCAGCTGAACAGCATCCGCGAGATTCTGGACACGGGCATAACCGACCCGGCGCAAATCGCGTACGCGACCACCTGCCGGCCGCGCCGCAAGCCCTGGGGCGAACGCCCGCTGTTCGGCCAGGTCGCGCTCGTAGGGGCGACAATGACGTACCTGAAGCACCTCGTAACGACCGGCGAATATCCCGACCAATACGAGATCCTGCACAAGTAAATCCAATCGTGCACGACGAGTCGATTACCCCTGGGGTAATTGACTCATTCGAGAGGGGGAACCATGGAACAGCCGACATTCAAGTTCATCGAGCTTTTGAGCAACGGGTGGTTGAAGAAGTACCTGATGCACTACGAACTGCCCAATGGCACGGAGAAGGTCTACGACGCGATTTCGCGCAAGGGGCCTGAAGGCTACATGCGCGAGCTCACCCGGGGCGATAACCCGCCGCACGTCGATGCCGTGAGCATCATCGCGACCACCGACAACGAAGAAATCCTGCTCATCAAGGAATTCCGGTACCCGCTGAACGCGTGGTGCGTGGCCTTCCCCGCCGGACTGCTCGACGGTGAGGAAGCCATCGAGACGGCAGTCGACCGCGAGCTGCGCGAGGAAACCGGCTATGCCGTGAAACGGCATCCGGATGGCAGGCCGATGATGCGCGTGCTGCCGCAACCGAGCTATTCCTCGAATGGCATGACCGAGGAATGCCTGGCCATCGTCCGCGCACAAGTCGAGAAGGTCTGCGAACCACAGCCCGAACCGAGCGAGTTCATCGAGGTGTTCCCGCTGCCCGTGAAGGACATCCCGCGCTTTCTCGAGGAGAACACGCTCCCCATCGGCTCGCGTGCCCAGCTGGTGCTCGAATCCTACGGCGACCGCATCGGCCCCGGCAGCGAAAAGAACCTGTAACCGCTTGAATCTCCGCCGAATCCGCCTTCCCCAGCACGTCATTCTGAGCGCGGAGCCGAAGGATGACGTGGGGCGTTGGCTTTACGCTTTCCCACCCGCCAGGATATCGAGGGCGGCGCGGTAGCCGCCGGTTCCGTAATTGAGGGCTTTCGAGACGCGCGCGATGGTGGTGGCCGACGCGCCGGTCTCCTTCTCGATAGCCGTATACGGACGACCCGCATCGAGCATGCGCGCTACTTGCAGGCGCTGGCTTATCTCGCGAATCTCGCGAATGGTCATCACGTCCTCGAAAAAGGCGAAGGCCGTGTCGGTGTCGTCGATGCCGACGAGCACTTGTAACAGGTCTTCCACTTCTGTGGTACGCAGTTCACTCATTTTGCAATCATCCCCTTCATGCCCCTATTATCGCACGCCTTGGGCACTTTCGATAAGGGATGGAATATCCCCAGGCTCATCGGCCAGCATCGTGGCGCCGGCCAGCTCCTCGCGCGAACCATACCCGTAGAGGCACCCGATGCTGGGAAGCCCATGCACCTGTGCGACCGCAAGGTCCTTGTCGCGGTCTCCCACCACCAGGTACGGCCCGTCGAAATCCGTGCGAATCGTCTCGAAGATCTGCTCTTTCGGGATGCCGCCGAACTGCTCGGACGTGTAGTAGCCGTCGAACCAGGCGTCGAAGCCGAAGGCTCGGC
>JAUNCA010000065.1 GCA_030526775.1 Coriobacteriia bacterium
CCACGGCCGCCACCGAAGCCGCCACGATCGTCGCGACGCGGTCCGCGGTCGCGGTCGAAGTTGCCGCGCTTGGAGTTGTCGCGGCTGAATCCGCCCTTGTCCTCGCGGCGCGGTCCACGGTCGCGGTCGCGATCGCGGTCGCCGCCGAAACCGCCGCGTCCGCCGCGGTCATCGTGCTTGCGGAAGCCGCCCCGTCCGCCGCGGTCGTCATGCTTGCGGAAGCCGCCGCGGTCGTCGCGTCCACCCTTGCCGCCGCGGCCGCGGCCGTCTTCCGGCTTGCCGGCTGGCTTCTGGGCGCGCTGTTCCTTCAGCAGCTTCTGGGCATCCTCGCCCATTTCGGCCTCGACGTTCTTCAAGATGCGCTCGAGGCTTGCGATGAACGTGTCAAGCTCTTCGTCCTCGAAGCCGTCGAAGGCGAAGTCGGTGATGCGCCCGCTCGGGAGCTTGGTCGCGCGACCTTCCTCGGTCAGGCTGATGGTGGCCCAACGCTGCTCCTCGTCGCCCCAAACGCGGCTGATGAGGCCTTCGGCCTCGAGCTTGTCGAGTGCCGTGAACAGATCGGACTTGTGGAGTCCCAGAATCTGGGTCATGTTCTTCGTCTCGATGCCGTCCTTCAGGTTCAGCAGCCCCAGGATGCGCCCGCGGTTGCGGTACTCCGGCTGCGTCGCGCGCTGATGGAAAATGCTCAGGAGCTGATGCAGGTCCACGAACTTGCGCAGGGCATCGCGATTCCGGTCGGGCTGCTCTGCCGGCTCATCCTCCTCGTCGTCCTCGTTTTCAGCCTCGGCTTCATCTTCGTCGTCTTCATCTTCGTCGTCATTGTCGACATCATCATCGACATCGTCGTCGACCGGCAGCTCAACTGCCTCTTCTTCAGTTTCTTCGACGGGCACGTTGGTTTCGGTCTCGTCCACTTGCTCCAACGTTTCCTCGTTGAGTTCTTCCATGGTGTCTCCTCATGTAGGGGGATCTCGTAAATCGTCGCCGGTCGGTGTATTCCGAGCAGCAGCACTCACTATAAAGGTGCCGCCGGATTCCCCGAGCGGAAATCCGGCGGCACCGCAAAAACACTATCGAGTTGGCGCTTACCCCTCGAACGGCACGACGTGCGCGACGGCCTCGGCTGCCTGGATTACCGCGTCGCCATTGTCGATATCCACCAGCGTGTAGCGGTCGTTGCCCATGCCGAGCTCCTTCATGTAGGAGAGCTGGCGCAGGCCGTGGCGTGTCTCGATGCGTTCGACGAGCGCCGCATGGTCAGCCTCGCCCATGGCGTACACGAGGTCCACCGAAGCCTGGTCGGCGGCCAGGATGTCAAGCGATGCCACGATGCCTACGTTCGGGGTAACCACCGGTTCAGCGGCCGTACCTTCGCAGTCGCAGCTCACGCTCATGTTGCGCATCACGTTCACGAACACGATGTGCTCGCCGAAGTGGTCGACGGTGGCCTTGGTCGATTCGGTCATGCGCTCCATCAGCTCTTCCTCGGCGATGCTCCACATGTTGTCGGAGCCCACCGCGGTGTGGATTTCCTTCTTGCCGATACGTCCGTCCGCGCAGCCGATGCCGAGGTTCTTGTTCGAGCCGCCGAAGCCGCCCATCATATGGCCCTTGAAATGGGTGAGGGCCACGAGCGAATCGTAATCGGCCAGATGCGCGCCCACGTGCATCACGTCGAACCACTTGCCGCCTTCTACGGGGAATTCAGCCACGCCGAACTCGTCCATGATGTCGACCGGGCAGAACGTCCAGCCGTTGTGCGCGATGGTCTCGCGATGCTGCTCGGTGGTGTAGCGGTCGCCCTCGTAGTAGGTGTTGGTCTCGACGATGGTGGCGCCGGGCAGGTCGTTGTCGATGAGCTCTTTCACCCAGGGGCGCGGGATGATGTTCGGACCGTCCTTCTCGCCGGTGTGCAGCTTCACGGCGACTTTGCCGGTGATGGAGCCGGCCACCTTCGCAAAAATCTTGCGCAGACCTGCTGCCGAAAGATCACGGGTGAAATAGACGACCGATTCGCCGCCCGTACGTTTTTCGTAGGGGACATACACATTGCCGTTGCTGCCGGGGATGGGGTTCTGCTGTGCCATGAGAATCCTTTCGTGTGGATGTTGTTCGCATTCCGCCTTCGATTATCGGGTACCGGCGCGCGGTTCGCCAATGCCTATTTCGTACGTTCAGATATACAAAATACGACTATTGCCGTATTCGGCTATAAAATGTCTCCATGCTGGTGTTCCACAAGGCGAACGGGGAGCTATGTGCGGGAGGATGCTCGTTTTCACGAACGATGAGGTGCGCGAGATCTTGCGCTCGATGCGCCGCGTGGAAAACCCGTTTCCCGATTGGCCGGCGCGGGCGCCTATAAACGCCTACCCGCAGTCGGAGGTTCCGGTGGTTGCTTCGCTGGACGAGGCTGAAGATGCTGCAGAATCCCCTATTCGCATATTGCGCTGGGGGTATCCGGTGGGGTGGAGCCCGAGCCCGGTGTTCAACACACGCATCGAGTCGCTGCTTTCGGGCAAGGGCATGTGGCGTGAGTCGGCGGAAAACGGGCGCTGCCTCATTCCAACCCGCGGGTTCTTCGAGCGCCATGCCACCGAGACAGTCCGCAGCAAGAAAACAGGCCGCCCCGTGAAGCGGCAGTACGAGTTCAAGTTCGTGGATGAGCCGGTAACCTGGCTTGCCGGCATCAGCGAGGGCGACCACTTCTCGGTGGTGACGACCGAGCCGAACCGGTTCGTGGCGCCGGTGCATAACCGCATGCCCGTTGTGCTACGTCGCGATGAGCTCGAGGCATGGTTGAGCGCCGATTGGGTAGAGCTTGCCGACCGCTCGGGTGTGGTGCTGGATGTCCTGCCCGAAGAGCTGCCGAAAGACGATGCATTCGGCGACCAAATGAGCCTCTTTTAGGGATTTAAAAAAAGATGTTGACACCGCGTGGCCTGCGGTTTATAAGTTAGTGGAGCCTAACAGTAAGGGAAGCCTAATTTCGAACGGAGGGACCTATCGCGTAACCCCTGCATCTCCTACCCAATACCTTGCAAAGAAAACCCCCGCGAATGCCATCGCGGGGGTTTTCGCATATCCAGTTATGTCGCGGATTCCGAATGCGGGCGGCAGCCTAGAACCAGGGTTTGCGGCCAACCTCGTAGGTGTAGTAGAACTCTTCGTCGGTTTTCACCAGGTAGAGGATGCCTTCGATAATGCCGATGACCGCCATGACGCTGGCGCCGATGCCGAACGTCAGCAGAGATACGAGCAGCATGATGACGCCCTCGGTGGTATATCCCAGGTAGAACTTGTGGACGCCGAGCGCGCCGAGGAGAATAGCCAACACACCTGCGGCAATGCGGTTTTTCGCGGTCGCCGCCGAATATGCCGGAGCAGCCGGCTGTGTGTACGTCGGTTCCGCGTAGGTTGGCTGGGCATACGGGCTTCCGGACTGTCCCGTTTGGGTTTTGGCATCTTGCTGGAACGGGTCGGCCCACGGGGAATCCTGCGCAGGCGAGTCGCCGGCGGCCCAGGCATAGCCCTGCTTGTAGCCCTTCTCGAATGCGGAAGGTTCGGGCTGGGCGGCTTGCTGCGCTTGCTGGCTAGCTGCCTGGTACGGCGTTGCTGCGGCGGCAGCGGCAGCGGTGCCGGCGGCAGCGGTTGCGGCTGCGTATGGCGACGCATCCTCGTTGTGGGTTACGGGTGTTCCGCAGTTCGAGCAGAATTTCGCGGTGTCGGATAGTGCGGCTGCGCAGTTCGGGCAGAGCATATTCCCTCCTTAGGTCGGCTCTATAGTATGGCAGTCACTGCGACATCTGGCGCATCGTGCATGAAAAAAGCGGGTATATCTGCAGTTTTCGTTCGGCTCGCTAGTTCAGCTCGGGATGCGCAGTCTCGTCCGCTTCCTCGTGATACTCGGGGTGCAACGACTCCAGGAAGCTCAGGCGGGGGTTTGCCTCATCCCATGTGCGTACGGCCTGTGCAAATGCGCGCATGCCGTCGATATCGACGAGCATTCCCGCATCGACATAGCCCGCATAGGTCTGCGAGAGGGCTGCGCCGATGGATTCGGCATCGATGCCGGCAAGGAAATACGGCTGCGCGACGTCTGCGAGAAGGGCCAGATCGAAGTCAGGGGACACGATTTCGAGCTGCACCATGTCGGCAGAAGATGCGAGCGCGGTTTCCAAGCCGGACGTGTCCTCAACCGACGCGGTTTTGATGATGGCCTTCTCGTCGGGCACGCGCAGCGCCGAGCGCAGGGAGTCGATGTAGGCGTCGTCCTCGTCGCCGCAAAGCTGAGCGATTTCGATGAGGTCCTCGTTCATCAGGGCTGCGACGAAGCGGATCGGCGCGTTAGAGAAAACGCCCACGATCGTTATGTCCTCGTCGATGTTGTCGCTCAATTCCAACGCACGTTCGGGCGTTACGTACTGCGGATCGTCTGGGCAGAAAACAAAGCCCGCATAATCGGGCAGGATTTCGTTAACCGCTGCGACCTCTTCTTCGCTATCGACTCCGCACATCTTAATTCGCGTCATGGCTCGGCTCCTTACTGAGATGCAATGCTTTTTGCTTGCATACAGTATACCGATGAGTCAAAGAACGCATCTTCGACTCATTTTTCAAACTGGTATTCGAGCCGGAAGGCCTCTCTAAAATGAGTCAAAGATGCGTTCTTTGACTCATCGGCCCCTTACGCATTATGTGCGTCTGCTGCCATGTCGCGGACGTACGCGCCTACAGCGGGGGCGGCATCGCGGCCGTGCTGGGCAACGAGCTTCACGATGGCGCTGCCGACGATGGCGCCATCGGAGGCTGCGGCCATCTTCGCCGCTTGCTCAGGCGTCGAGATACCGAAACCGACGGCACACGGGACATCGGTGTTTTCGCGGATAACGCGCACGAGCGAGGGGATGTCGGTCGTAATCTCGCTGCGCACGCCCGTCACGCCCAAGCTCGACACCACGTAGATGAACCCGGATGCCTCGCGGGCAATCGACGCGATGCGATTTTCGCTTGTCGGGGCAATCATGCTCACAAGGTCGAGGCCGTGGGCGGCACACAGCGGGGCGAATTCCTCCCGCTCCTCGAAGGGGACGTCGGGCAGGATAAGGCCGTCGATGCCAATTTCCTCGCAGGTCGCGATGAAGCGCTCGGCGCCGTACGAGAACACGACGTTCGCGTAGGTCATGAACACCATGGGCACCTGCACGTCTTTACGCAGGTCGCGCACGAGGTCGAACACCTTGTCGGTGGTGGTGCCCGCGGCGAGTGCCCGCTCGTTCGCCTCTTGGATTACCGGCCCTTCGGCCGTGGGGTCGGAAAACGGAATGCCGAGCTCCACGAGGTCGGCGCCAGCTGCCACCATGGCGCGAACGCATGACGCAGTGGTTTCGAGGTCGGGGTCTCCGCAGGTGATGAAGGGGATGAATGCCTTACCGTCGGCGAAGGCCTGGGAAATGCGGCTCATTATTCGCTCAACTCCTCTCCGCGGTACCGTGCTACCGACACGCAGTCCTTGTCGCCACGGCCGGAAAGCGTCACCACGATGCTCTGGTCGGGCCGCATCGTCGGTGCAAGTTTCAGGGCGTAGGCCAACGCGTGGGCGCTTTCGATGGCGGGGATGATACCCTCGAGACGGCTGAGGTATTCGAATGCCTGCACTGCCTCCTCGTCGGTCACGGGCACGTAGGTGGCGCGCCCGATGTCGTGCAGCCACGCGTGCTCGGGGCCGATGCCCGGGTAATCCAAGCCCGCCGAGATGCTGTACACCGGCGCGATTTGCCCGTATTCGTCCTGGCAGAAGTAGCTCTTCATGCCATGGAAGATGCCGAGCCGCCCAGTGGCGATGGTGGCCGCCGTCTCGAACGTGTCGATGCCGCGCCCGGCCGCCTCGCAGCCGATAAGCTGTACGCTGGGTTCGTTGATGAAGTGGTAGAACGACCCGATGGCATTGCTGCCGCCGCCGACGCAGGCCAGCACCGCATCCGGCAGCTTGCCTTCGCGCTCGAGCATTTGGTCGCGAATCTCAGCCGAGATAACCGCCTGGAAATCGCGCACGATGGTGGGGAAGGGATGCGGCCCCATCACCGATCCCAGGCAATAGTGCGTGTCGGCGATGCGACTCGTCCACTCGCGCATGGCCGCGCTCACCGCGTCCTTCAGCGTTGCGGTTCCCGTGGTGACGGGCACGACCTCGGCGCCCAGCAAGCGCATCTTGTACACGTTCAGTGCCTGGCGCTCGCAGTCGACCTTGCCCATGAACACGACGCATTCCATGTCCATCAGGGCTGCGGCTGTGGCGGTGGCCACGCCGTGCTGGCCGGCTCCTGTTTCGGCGATCAGGCGGGTCTTGCCCATCTTCTTTGCCAGAAGCGCCTGGCCAAGCACGTTGTTGATCTTGTGCGCGCCCGTGTGGTTCAGGTCCTCGCGCTTCAGGTAGATCTTCGCGCCGCCCAAGTCGCGGGTGGTGCGCTCGGCGAAATACAGCTTGCTCGGCCGCCCGGCGTATTCGTCGAACAGGGTGGCGAGCTCCCGTTTGAACTCCGGGTCGTCCTTGAAGCGATCATAGGCTTCTTCCAGCTCGATCACGGCATTCATCAGGGTCTCGGGCATGTATTGCCCGCCGTGCACCCCGAACCTGCCCCGTGGATTCGTCATGTTGAGCTCCTTCTTGGTGTTAGTGGTGTGGGTCGTGCGGTTTGCTTCGTCCCAAGTGCGCACCGCGGTTGCGAATGCGCACATCTTCGTTGCATCTTTCACGCCATCGGTTTCGATGCCGCTGCTGGTGTCCACGCACGTGGCGCCCGTGCGCGAAAGGGCTTCGGCCACATTGCCCGCTTCCAGGCCTCCGGCCAGCATGTAGGGACGGTCGAACTCCTGGATAAGCGTCCAGTCAAAGGCGGATCCGCCGCCGAGCCCCGCGTCGAGCAGCGGCATGTCGGCGGAAGTCTGCCGTGCCGCCTCGATGTCCGCGGGGCCTTTCACGACGTATGCTTTCACGATGCTCTTCGCGTCGGGGGCAGACAATGCCTGCCGAAGCTCTTGGATGTAGGCATCGTCCTCGTTCCCGTGCAGCTGGGCGATGTCGATAACGCTCTCGTTCAGCAAGGCGGCAACCTCGCGCACCGGTGCATCCACGAACACGCCGACCGCGGTAATACCCTGTGCCAGCTGCGCTTTCAGCGAACGCGCCCGTGCAGGCGCCACGAAGCGCTTGCTCTTCGGCCAGAACACGAAGCCGATGTAGTCGGGGTGCAGCTCGTTTACGGCGGCGACATCTTCGCTTCGGGAAATGCCGCAGAACTTCATGCGCGTCATGCGAAGGCCCCCCTCAGCTCCCGCAGGGCTTCGCGCTTATCCGCGGCGCGCATCAGCTGTTCGCCCACCAACACGGCATTTACGCCATGGTCGCGCAACGCTGCCACGTCCGCAGCCGTGCGGATGCCGCTTTCTGCGACGAACGGAATTTCGGGCGGAACCTGTTCGCGCAAGAGCAGGCTCGTGCCGATGTCCACCGTGAAATCCTTCAGGTTGCGATTGTTCACGCCCACGATGCGCGCACCAGCAGCAAGCGCGCTTGCCACCTCGTCTTCGTCGTGCGCCTCGACGAGGGCAGAAATGCCCAGGTCGTCGCATATGCCGAGGAAGCGGTGGATGGTGGCGGTGTCGAGCAGGGCGCAGATGAGCAGCACTGCCTGCGCACCGAGCAACTTAGCTTCGTACACCTGGTATTCGTCCACCGTGAAATCCTTGCGCAGGCAGGGAATGCCAACCGCGCCGGCAATCTCGCGCAGGTACGCATCGCTGCCAAGGAAACGCGTGGGCTCCGTGAGCACCGAAATCGCGCTTGCCCCCGCGGCTTCGTAACTGTGCGCGATGTCCAGGTAGGGGAAGTCGGGCGCGATGAGCCCCTTGGAGGGCGAGGCCTTTTTGCATTCGCAGATGAAATGCAGGGTATCGCCTGTCGGGTCGGTGCCGGTAAGCGCGCTCTCGAACGCCGCCGTGCCACGCGGCAGCGCGAGCGCCTGCTCGCGCAGGGCTTCGAGCGGCGTTTCCTTGCGCGCCTCTTCCACGCGCAACCGCGCCGCTTCGCCGAGTATTTCCAAAATGTTTGGCATGTGTGCTCCTGTTGCCCCGCTAATTGTTCGAGGCGGCGATGTAGGCCTCCATGGTCGCGAGTGCCTTACCCGAGTCGATGAGCTCGGCGGCGAGGCGGACGCCGTCGGCAATCGTTTCCGCAGCTCCGCCGACGAAGAGTGCAGCGCCTGCATTCAGCAGGACGATGGTGCGCTTCGGCCCTTGTTCGACGCCCGCAAGAATGTCGCGCGTCGTCTGCGCGTTCTGCTCGGGCGTGCCGCCTTCCACGTCGGATTTCTGGCACCGCTCGAGCCCGAAATCCTCCGGCTTAATCGTGCTCGTGCGGTAATACCCGTCGCGCAGCTCGCAGATTGTGGTGGGGGCGCTTGCCGAGATCTCGTCCATCTTGTCCTGCCCGTACACGACGAGGGCCCGCTTTACCCCGAGCTTGTCGAGCACCTTCGCCACGGGCTCCACCAGGTATTCGTCGTATACGCCCAGCAGGAAATACTCCGGGCTTGCCGGGTTCGTCAGCGGCCCCAGGATGTTGAAGACCGTGCGGAAGCCCAGCTCGCGGCGGACCGGGCCGACGTATTTCATGGCGGGGTGGTACTGCTGCGCGAAGAAGAAGCACATGCCCGTGCGCTTCAGCATGTCAAGCGCCTTTTCCGGATCTTGGCGGATGTTCACGCCCAAGGCTTCTTGGCAGTCGGCCGTGCCGGATTGGCTGCTTGCCGCGCGATTGCCGTGCTTGGCCACGTTCACGCCTGCAGACGCGATGACGAACGCGGCGGTCGTGGAGATGTTGAAGGTGTTCGAGCGGTCGCCGCCCGTGCCGACGATCTCCAGCACTTCCATGCCCGGGTGCGGGACGGGCGTTGCCAGCTCGCGCATCGCGGCTGCACATCCCGAAATCTCGTCGATGGTCTCGGCTTTCGTGCTCTTCGTGGAAAGCGCGGCGAGAAATGCGGCGTTCTGCGTCGAGGTGGTTTCCCCCTTCATAATCTCGCTCATCACGGTATAGGCCTCGTCGTAGCTCAGGTCTTCCTTCATGACGATCTTCTCGATGGCTTCCTTGATCATGTCGTCCTCCTTCTTCCTGGATTACTTTGTTAGCTCGATGAAGTTGCGAAGCATCGCCGGCCCCTTGGGGGTGAGGATGCTTTCGGGGTGAAACTGCACGCCAAAGATGGGATGCTGCACATGCCGTACGGACATCACCTCGCCGTCGTCGGCACGCGAAGTAGCCACGAGTTCGCTGGGCAAGGTGTGTTCGTCAACCGAAAGGGAGTGGTAGCGCGCGACGGCAACCGTCCGGCTGAGGTCCGCAAACAATCCGGTGCCTTGGGCTTCGGGTTCGATGGTGGCGATGGATTGCTTGCCGTGCATGAGCTTCTTCGCATAGCCGATGGTCGCGCCATGTGCCAGGCAGATGGCCTGATGGCCCAGGCAAACGCCCAAAATGGGAATGCGTGCGCCAAGCTCGCGCACCACGTCTACGCAGATGCCCGCATCCTCCGGTCGTCCGGGGCCCGGCGATATGATGATGCCGGCCGGTGCGAGTGCGGCCACCTCATCCACCGACAGCGCGTCGTTTCGCACAACGCGGATATCGGATTCGATGCTGCCCACGAGCTGGAACAGGTTGTACGAGAAGCTGTCGTAGTTGTCGATAAGCAGAATCATTGCAGCCCCTCCGCTTCGTGCAGGGCCGCTACCACCGCGGCGGCCTTGTTGATGCATTCCCGGTACTCGTTTTCCGGTACGCTGTCCGCCACGATGCCCGCACCGCTGCGGATGAAGATTTTGCCGTTCTTCTTGAATGCGAGTCGGATGGCAATGCAGGTATCCAGGTTGCCCGTGAAGTCCAGGTATCCGATGGCGCCTCCGTAGATACCGCGCTTGTTGTCTTCCAAGTCGTTGATGAGCTGGCAGGCACGAATCTTCGGCGCGCCGGAAAGCGTGCCAGCGGGCAGGATTGCGTCGATGGCGTCTATGGCGTCGTGGGATGCGTCGATTTCGCCGCGCACCGTGGACCCAATGTGCATCACATGCGAGAACCGTTCGATAGACAGGTATTTCTCGACCTCGACGGTACCGAAGTGCGATATCTTCCCCAGGTCGTTGCGCCCCAGGTCGACGAGCATGTTGTGCTCTGCGAGCTCCTTCTCGTCGGCGAGCAGTTCGGCTTCCAGGGCTGCGTCTTCCTCGGAGGTCGCACCGCGGGGCCGGGTGCCTGCCAGCGGGAACGTGTGCAGCACGCCGTCCTCGAGCTTTGCGAGCGTTTCGGGAGAAGCGCCGGCCACTTCCATGTCGGAGCTTGCGAAGTAGAACATGTATGGCGAGGGGTTCAACGTGCGCAGGATGCGATACGTGTTCAGCAGGCTTCCCTCGTATTCGGCCTCCAACCGGTTCGAGAGCACTGCCTGGAAGATGTCGCCCTCGTGAATGTGGTGCTGCGCCTGGCGCACCATCGCGCAATACCGATCCTCATCGAACAACGCGGTAAGCTCGCTCTTCAGCTGGCCAGGTTGTTCGGGGGCTTCTTCGCCGTGCAATACGAGATGCGCCATCTGGTCGAGCTGCATCACGGCGCGCCGGTATCCCGTTTCGCCTTCAGAAAGATCGGCATTCACGACGAGGACGATCTTCTGCTTGAAGTTATCGAAGGCGATAACCTTGTCGAACAGCATGAGGTCGACGTCCTTGAACCCCTCGGTGTCATGCGCGTTCAAGTTCAGGCTGGGTTCGGCGTATTTCAGATAGTCGTAGCTGAAGTACCCGACCAGTCCTCCGGTGAAGCTCGGCAATCCAGGGATGCGCGGCGTGCGGTATTCCTCCAGGATTTGGCGCAGGTACGGGCCAGGGTGCGTTACCTCGAAGCTGAGGGCGCCCACTTTCATATGGCCGTTTTGGCACGTTATCTCGAGGGTCGGGTCGTAGCCCAAGAAGGAGTAGCGACCCCACTGCGCGGAATCGGCAGCGGATTCCAGCAAGTAGCAATGGTCGGAAACGTTCTTGAGCTTGCGCATTACCGTGATAGGGGTCACGGTGTCAGAGAGGATTTCCCGCGCGATGGGCACGTGCCGGTATGAGCCTTCGGCCGCGTAGGCTAAAACCTCATCCAGGCTCGGTATGATGCCGGAGACAGCCATGTTCACCACCTTCCCGATAACCATGTGGATGTGGCCCCACATGGTTGTTGCTCGTGTCGGGGTAATAAAAAAGCCCCGACAAACGCTTTGTTCGTCAAGGGCGAAATTGCTTCCGCGGTGCCACCTTGATTCGCGGTTTCCCACGCACTTAGCGGGATGCCTCTACATCCCCGGCATCTAACGCGTGCCTGACGTCGCAGGTTACTCGGTTGCCCTTTGCCTGCGCCCTCCGCGGGCCATTTGACAAGCCGTGCCTGCCCGATTTCCACCATCGCGGGCTCTCTGTGAAGTCGTGCTTGCCGTTACTTCCGCTTCAACGGTTTGCTTTACTGCTCTATTCGATTGGAGTGCATAATACCCTATTTACGTCAAAGTGAAGCCCGGGTCGCAAAAAAAATTGTGCGCAATTATAAATTGAACGTCCTAATGGCGTGCCGCCGTGCCACCGGGTTCGGCCTAATGACTTATTTTGGCATGC
>JAUNCA010000200.1 GCA_030526775.1 Coriobacteriia bacterium
AACCCTCGTGGTTCGGAATGCAGACGTTGCTGGCGGCAAACCCTGCAAATGGAACCATCGGGAGCCCCTCGTGGTTCGGGATGCAGACCTTGCTGGCGGCAAGCCCTGCATTTGAGCCAACCCGGCAGGCTGATGGCACGGAATGCAGACGTTGCTGGCGGCACGTTCTGCATATGGGACCGCCGAGGCCCATTGATGGCGGGGAAGAGCGAAGCGAAGTCCGGATGAAAGCCGGCCTCTTGGTGCCTCGTGGGCAAGTCGCGGGCGAACGGTAGAAAGCGATTCCTTGCGGGAAGCTAGCGCCAACCGCGGCGGCGGGCGGCTTCCATCATCTTGCCGTAGCACAGGGGGTTGGGGCGGTAGTGCCAGTCGCCGTGGATGCTATCCCGGCCTACCAGCAGGCACTGCAACGCGGCCGCAACGCCGGCCGAGCGTGATACCCCCTCGTAGCAGTGGACGACAACCTGTACGTATCGCTCCGAATACTCCTCGATGAAATCGAGGATAGCGTCGGCGTCTTCCGATGACATGGCGGAGCTGTCGGGGTAGTCGATATCGCCGAAATGCAGATGCAGGACCCCCAAGAGGTCCGGACTGCTCCCGAAATCGATCTCGGGTTCATCCGGGCTCGTCAGGGAGATGATGATGGTTGGCCGCGTGAGGTTTCGCGCCCGCTCCAGCGCTTCTGCCTTGGAAACGGCGAAGATATCGGTAATCGTCGTGCTGATCATGGTCATCCATCTCGCTTCGGGCCGTTTACGGGAGCAGCCCGTATTCGCGATACTTGTCGAGCATCATCTTGTAGAACATGCGGTTGCCGAAATACTGGCGGTACGTGACCGTCTTCTCTTTCCCCGCTGCTCTGAGCTCCTCCATCTGGCGTTTCTCGAACTCTGCCTGCTTTTGGATGTCGGAAAGCATGGCCTCGAAGGCCTCTAAACGCTCCATCTTGACACCTCCCGGTTCGATACGCGCATTCGGGCTGTCCTGAAACGCGGCGTTGCGGCGATTATCCAACTGCGCACTTCGAGGATAGCAAATCCCGCCAGCGAGGCGTTTCAGGCGGCCAAGGGAAACGGATGGCCAGGCGCCCTGGAAACCCGCCGATTGCCGAACCTTGCGTTTCCGACAGTCCGCTTCATCCGTCATGTGCTACCGCTGGGAGATTATCGCGGCTTCTCTGCTTCTGTGTCGTATAATCCTACCGTGTTCTTATGGGTTAACGAAAGGCTGTGTATGGATACCCTCGAACTGAACGCTGCCGCAAACGAGATGCGCAAGGATATCATCCGTATGCTCGAGGCAGCGGGAAGCGGCCATCCTGGTGGATCGCTTTCGTGCATCGACACCCTGGCTGCACTCTATCTTGGCGGCGTGATGGAGCATGATTCCGCAAATCCCGACTGGGAAGAGCGCGACCGCTTCGTGCTGGCGAAGGGGCATGCAGCCCCGGCGCTCTATGCCGTGCTCGCGCATGCGGGCTATCTCACGCGCGAGGAGCTCGCGAGCCTGCGCAAGCTGGGAAGCCGCTTGCAGGGGCATCCCGACTCCAATCTCGTGCCCGGGGTGGAGGTATCGACCGGTTCGCTCGGGCAAGGCCTTTCCATTGCCTGCGGTATTGCCGCCGGCCTGCGCTTGAAGGGCGGCGACCAGCATGTGTTCACCGTCCTGGGCGACGGCGAGTGCCAGGAGGGCCAGGTGTGGGAGGCCGCGACCTTCGCCGCACACCAGAAGCTCGACAACCTGGTGGCCATCGTTGACGCCAACGGGCTGCAGATTGACGGCGACACGCATGATGTGTGCCAGGTAGGCGATCTGGGCGACAAGTTCGCCGCCTTCGGCTGGGACGTCAACCGCGTCGACGGCCATGACATCGAGGCTATGATCGAACTCTTCAATACGTTGAAAGCAAAGCGGGACGGCAAGCCCCATATGGTCATCGAGACCACGGTTAAGGGCAAGGGCGTCTCGTTCATGGAGGGCCAAGCTGGCTGGCACGGCAAAGCGCCGAATGCCGAGGAAGCTTCCATCGCCCTTGCAGAACTCGAGGAAGGAGGCCGCTAATGGCCCTGAAGCTTGCGACCGAGGAAGAGAAGCAAGTAAAGCGTGCCACGCGCGCGGCCTTGGGCGAGACGCTCGTGCGCCTTGCCGACCAGGGCGTTCCCGTTGTTGCAGTGGATGCCGACCTCTCGGGTTCGACGACGCTCGCCAAGCTGGGCAAGGCCTATCCGGGACGTTTCTTCAACGTCGGCATTGCCGAGCAGAATATGGTGGATGTGGCCGCTGGCCTTTCCCTGACCGGCAACATCGCGTTCACCGGATCGTTTGCGGTGTTCGGTATCGGCCGTGCCTACGACCAGATCCGCAACACGGTGGCCTACTCCAAGCTCAACGTGAAGCTCACGCCCACGCATGCGGGCCTTTCCGTGGGTCCCGACGGCGGCAGCCATCAAATGATGGAGGACGTCGCCCTGCTGCGTCAGCTTCCGAACATGACCATTCTCGTACCAGCGGATTACTCCGCGGCTGCCAGCGCGGTGCAGCTTGCCGCCCTCACCGAGGGCCCCGTTTACGTACGGCTCGGCCGCGCGAGCGTGCCTTCGGTCTACTCGAAGGGGGCCGTGCTCGAGGTGGGTCGTTCCTACGTTATCCGCGAGGGTTCCGACGTAACCATCGCCGCCTGCGGCAGCTTGGTCGACGAGGCCATGAAGGCCGCCGAGCTGTTGGCGCAAGAAGGGGTATCGGCCGAGGTCATCGACTGTTTCTCGATTAAGCCCTTCGATGTCGAGACGCTGGTCGCGTCGGTGTCCAAGACCGGGCGAGTCGTGACGGTTGAAGACCATTTCGTCACCGGCGGTTTGGCGTCGGCTGTTGCCGAAACGCTCGCCGAGCATCACCCGGCACCCATGCGCAGCATCGGCATGCGCGGCACCTTCGGCAAGTCCGGCTCCTATGAAGAGCTTTTGTCGTATTTCCACATGGATGCCCCCGCCATTGTTGA
>JAUNCA010000066.1:0-10569 GCA_030526775.1 Coriobacteriia bacterium
GCCGGGGCCGGTGCGGGGGCGGGTTTCGGGGCAGGCGCTGGTGCGGGCACGGACTTCGGAGCTGCCTGGGGCGCAGCAGCGGCCGGACGCGGAACCTGTGGTGCGGCCCCAGGGCCGCCTTCCTTCACAAATTGCACGGTTAACGGCTGGCCAAATGCTTGCGCAACCGCCCGCTGGAGCTCGGTGTACACCTCGGGCTTGCTTGCGGCACCGTAGGCAAACGTGTTCGCGGCCGGGAAGGTCACGGTCAGGGCATCGCCCGATGGCGCAGGCGCGACGTTCGTGTTCATGAAGAGCACGCCATAGGCGGTCTTCACGGTTTTCAGCTGGTCAATGGCTGCTTTCCACGCGCGTTGGAGCGCTGCCGGGTTGCCGAGGGTGCGGGCGATGTCGCCTGCAGGGACAGGTGCGACCGCTGGCGGCTCGGTCGCGGATTGCGGCATCGGCGCAGGTGCCGGACGCCCCGGTTGCTGCGCGGTCGCAGGCGGGTTCTCGGGGGCTGGCTTCGGCGCCGTTTTCGCTGCCGGTGTCTCCGCCTCCGGCTCCCATGTTTCCTCGCGCGACTCAGCGCTCGGAGCTGCGACAGGACTCGCCGCAAAAGCCGCAGCGGGCACGTCTCCCAGGCTGGTAAGCTTGCGTTCCAGCTCCTCTACGCGCTCCGCCAGGGCTTCCAAGGTCAAGTCGGAGGCGGGATGCACCATGCGGGTGAGCGCAATTTCGAACGCCAGACGGGGGTTGCGCGATCCGCGCAGCTCGTTCATCAGGTCACCGATAATCGACAGCAGGCGCGCAAGACGATCGGGGCCGAACAGCTTCAGCTCCTCGACCAGCTCCGCACGGTCGGTGTCGCTCAGCTCGACCGGGGCATCTTCGCCCGCCACGGAAACCACGTACAGCGTGCGGATGCGCGCGGCCAAGTCTTCCACGAATTGTGCCAGGTCGGCACCTGTTTCCACGTAACCAGCGGTCCAGGTGAAGCACTTTGCGGCATCGCGTTGGCCAATGGCGCGCACGATCTCGGCCATGTCGCTCGAAGCCAGCGAACCCAGCAGGTCCTCCGCGCCCGACATCGTCACATGCCCATCGCAGAACACCATGAGCTGCTCGAGCGTGGTAAGCGCGTTGCGCATACCACCATCGCTGCGGTCGGCGATGAGCGCCAAGGCCTCGGGCTCGAAATCCACACCCTCGGACACGCAGATGGCCCCGAGGCGCGCCACAATCTCGTCGGCCGAGATGCGGTGGAAATCGAAGCGCTGGCAACGCGAATGGATGGTGGCCGGTACTTTCTGCGGGTCGGTCGTGCACAGGATAAACACCACGTGCCCCGGCGGCTCTTCGAGCGTCTTCAACAGCGCGTTGAAGGCAGCCGTCGAAAGCATATGGACCTCGTCGATGATGTAAACCTTCATGCGCCCGAGCGTGGGGGCGAAATTAACGCGCCCGATAATCTCCTCGCGCACGTTTTCCACGCCAGTGCGACTGGCTGCGTCGAGCTCGTAGACATCGGGGTGAACACCCTCGGCAATCATGCGGCAGGAATCGCACGTGCCGTCGGGGTCGGGCGTCGTACCCTGCGCGCACAGCAACGCCTTCGCCATCAGGCGCGCCGTGGTGGTTTTGCCTGTGCCGCGCGGACCCGTGAACAGGTACGCATGCGACACCTTGTTTTGCGCGAGCGCGTTGCGCAACGTGCGCTCAATGGGGTCTTGCCCCACCACGTCGGCAAAGGTTTGCGGACGGTATTTCCGGTACAGCGATTCGGTCATAACGGCCTCCGTCTGAAGTCAGCGTATCTTGCTAGTGTACCGCAAGCATATGGAGGGATGAGCCGCAAGCGCATTCCGAGGCTGGGCAGATTAACATGCTTTACTGCCAGAGGTCGGAGCCCAGGACAAGTCCGGCCGGTAAAAACCGCGATTGGCTTGCTTTCGGCTCTTCGTCTCCCAACATAAAACAACCCGTTGCCCTAATTTGCCTGGCATCTGCTCCGGAAACAGCGGTCAAACCTTCAACTAGGATAGTTCATCGCGAAAACAGGGCTCAAACGGACAAAAATTACGCCCGTCGGTAGGATTCTAAAACGCAGTTCACCTATCGGTCGTTTTTGCGTTACAAACAGCCTGGTCATATTCGTTTTATTCTACATTGAGAATATTATGCACTTCCGACACACTCGCAAAGTCTACCGATAGCCGTAATTATTGTCCGTTTTGACCCCTTTTAACCTCGGTTTTCCAAAAG
This sequence comes from Coriobacteriia bacterium, assembly GCA_030526775.1. Lineage (GTDB taxonomy): Bacteria > Actinomycetota > Coriobacteriia > Coriobacteriales > Eggerthellaceae > UMGS1519. The sequence continues at coordinate 2,245 of JAUNCA010000066.1, forward strand.
CTCTGCGCGCAATCAATTGAACTGGATTTGGCGCATGGGTAGACAGCCCGCCAACGGCATCATGAGAGAACGGCCTTGACTTTAGCGCTCGTGCTTACCGCGGCGTTGGGCGGCTTTCACGTGGGCATCGTAGATTACTTCCTCGTCGATGCTGCCGGCCTGCTTGCGGGCGCGAGAATTCAGGGCAGTCTTGATGGCGCCGATGAACGCGGGCAGCACCGACACGCCCACGATGCCCAAGATGATGACCTCGAAGTGCTCCTGCACAAACGGCACGCCGCCGAAGAAGTAACCCACCAGCACGAACAGGCTCACCCAGGCCACGCCGCCGATGGTGTTGAAGAACGTGAACTTGCCGAAGTTCATGTGGCCGGTACCCGCAATGAACGGGGCAAACGTGCGGAAAAACGGCATGAAGCGCGTGATGACGATGGTCAGGCCGCCGTAGCGCTCGAAGAATTCGTCGAGCTTGGCCATGCGCTCGGGGGTAAGGGCCTTCACCTTGCCGGAATCCAGGATGCGGCTGCCGAAGAAACGCGCAATCCAATAGTTGGAGGTGTTGCCCAAAATGGCTGCCGCGTAGAACACGAGCAGCGTCGCGATGATGTTCAGCCCGCCGCCGTCGGCGCTGAAAACGCCTGCGGCGAACAGCAGCGAGTCGCCCGGCAGGAACGGGAACACCACCACGCCGGTCTCGATGAACACGATAAGGAACAAGGGGCCGTACACCAGGCCCGGGCCCAGCGCCACGATCCACCCCGCGATGGCGGCGCGCGGGTCGTGCAGCAAGTTCAATATGAAATCGATGAAGCCCATGGTTCCTCTCTGCATTACGACCGGGTCGTAAGATGCAAAAATGCCCTTGGTAGACTTGGGCGCTCGTCAGTGACCCCTTATGGCTGCTACCTCCCGGTCCTGACCAGGTTCGGAGTATGTCGCCGCCCAAGTCCACCAAGGGCATTCGCTGGTTGCGCAGTATACCTTAGGATGCCAAACTTCGCGCGATTGCTACAATGGCTCCATGAGAAAGCAACAGGACATAGACAGATACTACGCGGAAACCGGACTGGACGCAGCCGCGGAAGCCGATGCGCAGCGGCGAAACCAGCGGGCGATTGAAGCCGCGTTAAATGGGCAGGTAAGGGGCAGTGCGCCCGCGCACGCCGAAGAAGCGCCCATGCGGCCCCGGTATAACGACGGAGAATACGACGGCTACGCGTATTACCCGCTCGAGGCGCCGGCACCGCGCAAGCGCATGAGCGTGCGCAAGGCAGCTTGGCTCGCGCGCATCGCCGTATTAATCGTCTTCATCCTGAACGTGATGTGCGCGATACAGTTCATCGCGGAACCCCTGCGCTACGCGGCAGCGTACGGCCTACCCGCCACCCAGGAATCGGCGGCCATGGTCGCGGGCCTCGGCGTGGCCTTCCTTATGTGGAACGTCACGTATCCGGCGGTTATCTGTAGCCCACGCCGATTCCGCGCACTGTACGTGGTCGTGCTTATCCAGCAGCTCGTGGGGCTGGTCGGCGAATCGTTCATTTGGTGGCGGCTTATCAACGCCGGCCTTGGCGACGGGCTTATGGCGGCGGGCATCATGCGCTTCGTCATCTTCGACGCCGGCGGGCTCGTCATCATGCTCGCCGCGTTCATCGTGCTCGCACTGGCCATTCGCCGCGCCACCGTATAGCGCGCCACTACCCGACGCGGCTTACCACCTCGTAGTACGCGGCCGTCACGTCGGCTACGGAATACAAGCTGCCGCACGCCACCACCACGGGATTCACGTAGCTCGCAGCACGGCTCCAGCCGTTGAGCCACGCAAACGGGTCGGCCTTGGAATCGCGCACCAGGCGGCTGTCCGAAAGATCGCAGGCTATCCGGTATGCCGCCTCGACGCCGGCGGGAATGGACTTCGCCTCGCGAATCATCACCTCGTGCTTCGGTCGCGTGAATGGATGCAGCTTCGCCATCTGGGCATTCTGCGCGAGCAACTCGTCATGCAGCGCCCGGGAGAGATCCTCTGTCGTCAGCGCGCGCGGGTTCGGCGGCTCGATGCAGATGACCATGCGTGTTGGCTCGTACCCGATAATCTGGCGCACCATGGCCGTGTAATCCTTATCGCCCAGCACGCCCATCACGAAGATAACCGGCCGGCCCGGATAACGCTGCTTCAGCGAGTCGATAAGCGCCTGTGCGCCCTGCGGGTTGTGCCCACCGTCGACGATGAAGGTTGGCTCGTCGCCCAGCACCTCGAAACGCCCCGGCCAATAGACGTTTGCCAAGCCGGTGACCACAGCCTCATCCGGAATGGTCCAGCCCCGCTGCCGGAGCACTTCCACGGCTTCCAGCGCCGTTGCGGCGTTTTCCGGCTGGTAGCTTCCCAACAGGCCAACCGCAAGCTGTTGCCACTCGCGGTACGAGAAATCAGCGGGCGTACCCTCTAACTGATTGGCATCCACGCAGGTAAGCGGCGACCCTTGCTCGGCTGCCACCGCAGCGATAACCTCCATTGCCTCAGGCTCCTGGATGGCCGACACCACGGGAACGCCCGGCTTCACGATGCCCGCCTTCTCGCCCGCGATAGCCGCCAGCGTATCGCCCAGCAACTCGGTGTGGTCAAGAGCGATGGGCGTGATGATGCACAGCTCGGGCGCCTCGAGCACGTTCGTGGAATCCAGGCGGCCGCCCAAGCCCACCTCCACCACGCAGATGTCGCACTCCTGCCGCGCGAAATACGTGAACGCCACGGCTGTCATCAGCTCGAACTCGGTCGGGTGGTCGGGCATGGCCTCGGCTACCTCGCGCACGGCCAGTGTCACGTCCAGCAGGTCGTCCGGCGAAATGTTGCACCCGTTCACGCGAATGCGGTCGGCAAACTCGATGATGTACGGGCTGGTGAACAACCCGGTCTTATACCCCGCCTCCTGCAAAATGGAAGCCAAGAACGCGCAGGTCGAGCCCTTGCCGTTCGTGCCGGCAACGTGCACCACCCGCAACTTGTCCTGGGGGTTTCCCAACCCCGCCAGCAACTCGCGCGTGCGATCGAGCCCCAACCGCGAGCTCCGCCAGCGCGGCGTATTAATGTACGCAACCGGATCGAATGCTTCGGCCATGGCTTCCTCCAAAAGCGTCCCGCCAACCTGCGACCAGTGTATCAGCTCGCAGGGTTCTTCGGTTCTCGTAACGGCGCCGGGGATAACAATCTCCCCTGGGGAGCCCCGCACATGTAGCAGTAATTAGCGCCTTCGCCTAGCGTGAAGCCGCAGTTGCAATACGCATGCACCGATTGTTTGTATGCACGCAGGTCATGGCCGCATGCGGCGCAGTAATTATCGGTTCTCCGGTAGACGCTTCCGCAGGTCGGACACGATGCTATACGGCGTTCCACGAGGTGCTTTTTCCCGCATTTCACGCATTTCTTCTGCATGTTGTGACCTTCTTGGCCACATCGTTCGCAAAACACCTGTACCACAACAGTCATCGTGCACCCCCGTGCATCACGCCAGCCCAGGCGGGCTGTTCGAATCGTCCTCCTCTCCATTATCATCTACAATGCAAGTGGCAGGTGAACGAATCCGAAAAGGCCGGGGGTTTGCAATTGGAATGCCACGCATGTCATAACCCCATACCCGAAGAATCGGTGTATTGCCCGCAGTGCAGCACGCCGGCTCCCGGCGCTGAGGAATGCCAGGATTTCATCTACGAGGCGTTCATCAGCTACCGGCACCTCAACCTGGACCGAAGCACCGCCAAGCGGCTGCAGCGCTTCCTCGAGGGCTTGAAGCTGCCGAAGAAGCTCGAGGCCACGCACGAGAAGAAGCGCCTGGGCAGGCTGTTCCGCGACGAAGACGAATTGCCCACCTCGAGTTCCCTCTCCGAGCAAATCCAGGAGGCGCTCAAGCATTCGCGCTACCTCGTGGTGGTGTGCACCCCGAAAACCCCCGAAAGCCTGTGGGTTATGCGCGAGGTCGAGACCTTCGCATCGCTGCACGGGCGCGACCATATCATCGTCGCCCTCGCCGAGGGCGAGCCGGAGGAGAGCTTCCCGCCGTTGCTGCTGCACCGGTACCGCACGACGCCCAATGGCGAATGCCGCCTCGTGGACGAAGAGCCCATCGCCGCGGACTTCCGCACATCCCAGCAGAAGAAGTTCAAGGACGAGGCCCTGCGCGTCGCGGCGGCCCTGTTCGGCTGCAACTACGACGACCTGCGCCAGCGCATGCGGGCTCGCCGCATGCAGGTCGCCGCCATCGCCGCGGCCGCGACGGCCGTGGTCTCGCTCGCGTTCGGAGCCTTCTCGTTCTACCAGCAGGTGCAAATCCAGGAGAACCACCGCATCTCGCAGATACACGAATCGGAGCTCCTCGCGTCCGAATCGGAGCAGCTGCTGAACCAGGGCGATCGTTACCAGGCCATTCAGGTCGCGCTTTCCGCTCTCCCCGAGAACTCGCAAGATACGTCGCGCCCGTTCGTGCCCGCTGCAAGCCTTTCCCTCCAACGCGCAATCGGGCTGTATCCCGCAGAATCCTGGTCGTCTTGGACACCCAACTATTCGCTGCCAATGCAAAACAGCTCTGACTTCGCAATGAACGAAAACGTGGTCGCAGCGACCACTTCCAACGAGACCGTCGAGGTCTATGAAACCCTGTTCGGCAAGAAGCTCTATTCGATCGATCGCGACTACCTGTCGCTTCCCACGTATGCTGACGATAGCTATTTCGCAGGCGTGACGCTTTCGGAGGACAAGCTCGTCTGCGCTTTTGACGACACCATCGCGTGCCTCGAAGCGGAATCGGGGAACGTGGTGTGGCAAACCAAGGGTGGCGACGTCGTTCTTTCCGTCAAAAGCGGAACCGACGTTGTCTCGGCCGTTTCCCTCAAGCTGGTCGACTCTCCCGACAAGGGAGCAGCCTCGGTGGGTGGCGAACTGCTTATGTTCGACCGTTCGGACGGCACGCTCCTACAGTCGTTCGATCTTGATACCGCATACGTCCTTTCCAGCTCGCTCTTCATATCGAAAACGGGCGATACCGCCGCGCTCACATCTTCGCAAAGCAATACCTTGCAACTGCGGAATATAAAAGGCCAGCAAGGGACCTGCGCCCTTGAGGGCGAATTCGGACTGCACGTATTCCTCGACGACGGCAATGCGTACGCCTTAAGCGGCAGCGCCTTCTTTGGGGAGCGTTTTGTCGAGGCATTCGACCAGAAGTTCTCGAGGACATGGGTTCACGAAGATTACGCGCCCATGGCCTTCAACGAACACGGCCTGGTGGATGCCTCCAACGACTCCATATGTGGCATTAACAAGCACACCAATGAGCTTGTGGCCACGTTCTCGACTACGCTGGCATGGCTTGATGCGAAAACCGGCGAAACAGTCAACCGGTCGACATTCGAAAAATCCATTCTCACGTGCGGTTTTGTTGCAACTGCAGACAGCGCCACGTACATTGGCTTGCTTTCGAACGGCAAGGCGTTCCTGAAAACGGATTCAACGAGCGAGCATAATGCAATTCTGGAAGAAATCATGACCGACGAGCTTTCCGCAGCCGGCATCGTCACAGCTCCTTCCTCCGAGCGGACCATCGTCTATCTTGCGGGCAAGACGGCATCGCCGAGCAGGCTCGCCGTGTTTAACCTCGGAAGCGGGATTATCTCCGACGCGGACAGGCAGAAGGCCGATTGGCTTCCGAAAGGGGGGTACGGGATATGGGAGAATGGCCGGGTTGCCATCTTGGGCGAAACGGGCGTCGATTTTCTCGACCCGGATACCTTCAAGGTCACCTCCACCTTAAGCAAAGATGTCCTGCCGGAACTCGACTGGAGCTCGGACCTCTCGGCCTCTTTGCGGGAAAACGGTGACACATACGTATTCGGGCAAGCGTTGGATAATCCGTACGATCTAGTAATATGCCGTATCCTTCCGAACGGCGACATCGCGGCGAAGGTGATGCTTGAGGGAGCCTTGGCCAACGTCGGCGGGGCGCTCGAGTCGCGTCCGGCCGAGTCGCGCTTGCAATTCGGAAGCGATTCCCGCATCGTCTACGCCGCCAAGAACGAGGCGATTGTACTCGATGCGGAAACCCTGAACATCGAACGCCGCCTCCCGACGGACACCGCCGGAACACTCGACCTCGCGTTTTGCGGAAACGGCATACTGCTGCTGTTCGAGCGACCGAATCTTGGGCAGCGCGGAACTATTCACCTCATATCGCAGGAAACCGGCGAGACCCTGCCTTCCGACCTGAATACATATCGGTACTCTGCCGCGGACGCTATCGAGCTCTCCAAGATGGATGCCCGCCAACTCTCGTACCAGCAGACAATCAACGGCATCGTCGCCGCCACCGATGCCGATCAGAACCGGATTGTCATCTCGTGTTCCGATGGCTGCCTGCGCGAATTCGACCTGAATACCGGAGACTTGCTGTGGGAGTCGACGGAATCGTCAACCCGCTCGATATTCGCTGCATTCACCCCCGATGGCACGGCCGTCCTCATCCAGGACGAACGCGGTCGGTGCTCGCTGGTTTCCGCAGATGACGGAAGCGTTCTGAGCTCGACCCTGAGCACCATCCACCCGTTGAAACGCCTTATCACCGCAGACGAATCCACGATTTGGGCAGCATATCTCGAGCGCGGCATCCAGGGCAGCCTGGGCGTCGCAGCGATATCCACGGACCCAGATTCTTTCGGCCCCCTCGCCGAGATAACGCAGGCGGTCGCCCTCTCCACCGATGGCAGCACCTTCCTTGCCGATGGCAGCCTGCTTTCGCGCGGCTGGTCGACGTATCCCACCTATTCGCTGGACCAGGCCATTGAACTTGGCCGTGAGCTCATCAAGGACCACGAGCTGTCCGACGCCGATTCGTTGGTGTACCAGATCGCCCGATAACTGCACGTACTGGGCGGAAGAGCCCGAATGCTGCCGTATAATGTCCGGCAGGCGAAAGCGCAGATGAAAGGAGGGCAGCATGGATTGCGGACGCGCGGGCAGCATTGTCGAATCACGTTCGTTTCAGGTATTCATCGCTGCGGTCATCTGCATTAACGCTATCACCATCGGCTTCGAGACCCTCAAGCTGCCCAGCCCGGCGCTAACAGCGCTCAACCTGTTCGATTTCGCGTGCCTGTGCGTGTACATCGTGGAGGCATACCTGAAACTCACCGCCTATGGAAACGCATATTTCAAAGACGGATGGAACGTCTTCGACTTCACGATTGTCGCGGTGTCGGTCGTAGCCCTATTGCTGGGGCTGTTTGCAATCGTTATGCCAATTCCCGTGCAGGTTGTACGTACCATACGTCTGTTCCGCGTCGTGCGGTTGTTCAGGCTGCTCTCGATGTTCCGAAAGCTGCGCGTAATCGTCGAGGCTATCGGGCGATCCATCCCATCGGTGCTATGGACCTGCGTGCTGCTGCTCATCGTGCTCTACGTGTTCGATGTCATCGGCGTGTTCGTGTTCAGCGCAGAGTTCCCCGCATACTTCGACGACCTCGCCACCGGCATGTTCACGATGTTCCAAATCGTCACGCTCGAGGGCTGGCCCGACATCGCGCGTCCGATTATCGAAGCGCACCCGTTTGCCTGGCTGTACTTCGTGCCGCTGGTCATCCTCACGGCGTTCATCATGCTGAACATCATCCTCGCGATAATCCTCGACACCATCGCCGAGAGCCGCCAAGCCGAACGCGTCGAGCCCGGCGCCACCGAAGTGCAGCTCGCCCAGGAGCTCGACGACCTCAGAGAGCAAATCGAAACCGTCCAGCGCCTCCTCGACAAGACAAACGCCGAGAATCGCAAATAGCCGGCACGTATGCCGGTGAGGCCACAGCATCTCGGGGCAAAAGCGCTCGTTTTTCGTTACCATAAGGGCAGCGTTAACCCACCTGGGAGGCCGAAATGGACGAGCACAACAAACCCTACAACGATTGGGAAAGCGGCAGCGCCTATGACCAAGGGCCAACCGCAAGCTTGAATCGATTCTGCACGCAATGCGGCACCCCGATAAAACCTGGCACCAGGTTTTGCACAGGATGCGGCAAACCCCTCTCGGGAGACGCGGCGCAAAGAAATTCTGGCGTTGTGGTGGAACCAAAAGGCAAATCTTCGCTCATCCTGAAAATCGCCATTGCCCTTGTGCTCGCAATCGTGTTGATCGTGCTTGGCTTGAACTTTGGCTCTATCCAAGGCGCCGCGAACGGGTGCAGCGGACCGGCGGGTTCGGTTACCGTAAGCTCGGAAGACACGGACAGCACAGATACCACGGAGGGTGAAGGCATCGATGACGTCGATGACGGAGACGACGTGGACGACGT
>JAUNCA010000066.1:10579-11592 GCA_030526775.1 Coriobacteriia bacterium
TCCCCGGCAGCCTGAATGTTCCGCTGAACTGTCTGGACGACGTGGACGACGTGGATGTTGTCGACGAGCCGGATGACGAGAGCACCTCGTCATCGGAAGAAACGAGCTCGACCGAATCGGAAGAACCGGTAATCGAAGAAGATCCCCATGCCGCACCGCAGCGCGCCGGACTTGCGGAGTACAGCTGGGACGAGCTCTCCGCCATCGCCGACGAAATCGCCCAGGCAAGCGATCCCATCGAGATTGCGCGCTATTACAAGCTCGTGAATAGCTCAGGGAAACTCGAAGGTCAGGTGAAGCTCGTCGAGTTCGCGGGCGCAGAGCATTACGTCCAGATAATCGGGTTCGCGCAAGACGAGAAGACGAGCGGTGGCAAGGCGGGAATTACGTTCCAGTTCACGGACATCCTGGCGCTCAAGAAAATGCGCAACTCGAAGAGCAATGCCGGCGGATGGGCATATAACAACGAGATACGCGACTGGCTGAGCTCGCGCGTGGGCGGCAAACTGCCAAAGGAGCTGCGGCGCCACATCGTCTCGGTCGAAAAGCTCACGAACAACGACGGCAAAACCTCTCGCACCTCCTCGGTTTCAGCGAGTTCCGACAAGCTGTGGATTCCCTCGTACATCGAGGTGTTCGGCACGACCGACAAGGCTGTGCTTTCTGCCGAAGGCTCGCAATACCAGCGGTTCCGGGACGAAGGGGTAACGGATGCCCACGACAGCACCGAACGGGTGAAGAACCCCACGCTTATCAAGACGTACAAGGGCAGTAAAAAGTCCTGGTGGCTACGCTCCCCCAACCCTGAGAGCAGCACAACCGTCTACGACATCTACTCCACCACCGGAGAGTGGAATATGTCGCACGCCAACACGGGCGGCAGCATCGGCGTCTGCCCATGCTTCTGCCTGTAAGGCCGCGTTGACCAAGCTAACGGACGGATGAGTCACGGTGCCTGGGGCGGGTTCAGGCGATCGTTGCACCTTCCGCCAGCACCTCCTGCATCGCCTCCG
>JAUNCA010000201.1 GCA_030526775.1 Coriobacteriia bacterium
AGGATCCTCCGATTCGATTTGCCGAGATGTTATCGTTGGAAACTGGGTCTTACTCCTCGACCTTCGGGAAGAGGGCGGTGGAGAGGTAGCGCTCGCCGGTGTCGGGCAGGATGGTCACGATGTTCTTGCCGGCGTTCTCGGGACGCTCGGCAAGCACCCGCGCTGCCGCCAGGGCCGCGCCCGCGGAAATACCGGCGTTCACGCCTTCGGTGCGCGCCAGTTCTTGCGAGGTCGCGATGGCCGTCTGCGTGGGAACCGAGACGACCTCGTCCACCACATCCGCGTCGTAGTTCTTGGCCACGAATCCGGGGATGATGCCCTGGATGCCATGCGGTCCGGGCTTGCCGCCATCGAGGATCGGCGATTCTGCCGGTTGCACGGCCACGATCTGCAGGCCAGGCTTGCGCGCCTTCAGCGCCTGGCCGATGCCGGAGATGGTGCCGCCCGTGCCCACGCCGCCGACGACGATATCAACCTGGCCGGCGGTGTCACGCCAGATCTCCTCGGCCGTGGTGCGCGCATGGATAGCCGGGTTCGCGGGGTTCTCGAACTGCTGCGGAATGAACGAATTGGGCGTGGCATCGCGGATTTCCTCGGCCTTGGCAATCGAGCCCTTGATACCCTCGGCCGCCGGGGTAAGCACGAGCTCGGCACCGTACTGGCGAATGAGCGCACGGCGCTCGACCGACATCGTCTCGGGCAAGACGATGATGACCTTGTATCCCAGCGCCGCACCGTACGCCGCCAGCGCGATGCCGGTATTGCCGCTGGTGGGCTCGATGATCGTGCCGCCGGGCTGCAAGAGGCCGTCGGCTTCAGCCTGAGCGATAAGCGAATAGCCGATACGGTCCTTCACCGAACCGGCGGGGTTGCGGTACTCGAGCTTGGCCAGGATGGCAGCATCCAGGTCGTGGGCCGCCGCATAGCGGTTGAGCTGCAGCAGCGGCGTGTTGCCGATTAGCTCGACGATGGATTGGGCGACATTCGCCTCGAGAATTTTCGGTTGGGGCATGTTCACTCCTTCTTTCAGGTTGGTCTTTCGGATCGGTCCGTTGTTCACAGGTACTATATCCTATTTATTTGCTAGGTATTAGAAAAACAATTGTGCGCGACATACGAAATCGTGATACTTCGCGTTCGTCTAATACGATAGCCCGGCATGCTAGCAGATAGCATACCGGGCTATTGTGCGTTTACTCGGGCTGCGTACGACCTGGCTGGCCGTGCGTCTATAGCTTGTGAATGAACAATCCGGATCGTAGCTTCGGCTCGAACCAGGTCGACTTAGGCGGCATCAGGCGGCCGGCGTCGGCGACTGCGAACAATTCCACGATACGGGTGGGCGAAAGCGCGAAGGCCGCCACGCAATCTTGCTGGCAGCGGCGCTCCAGCTCCGCGACACCGCGGATGCCGCCGACAAAGTCGATGCGCGGCGAACGGCGCGGGTCGGCGATGCCCAAAACCGGCTGGAACAACATGCGCTGCAGCAGCGATACCTCCAGGCGGCCGGTAACATGCGAATAGTCGGGCATATCCTCGGAGCGAACCCGGCAGATATACCAACGCCCGCCGAGGAAGGTCGCGAACACGCCAACTTCGGTGGGACGCAGGGCGCGTTCCGCCGCCTCGGGGTTTTCCGCGCCGAGCACGCTGAACGGCTCTCCCGAAGGCAGGTCGGGCACCGGCTTCACCTCGAATCGAACCTGCAGCTCGGCGAGGAACTCCGCCTCGCTCAGGCCATTCAGGTCGCGCACCACGCGATCGTACGGCAAGATCTCCAGCTCGGAATCCGGGAACATCACAGCCAGGAACCAATCGGATTCGAGCTCGCCGGGAGCGGTCCCCTTCGCCTTGCGAAGCGCCTTGGCGATTTCCGAGGCCGCCGCCACGCGATGATGCCCATCGGCGATGTATACGCGCTTCATGGTCGCGCAGCGCGCCTCCACGAGCGATGCCTCTGCGCGCGGAATCGCGAAACCGCGGTGACGCACACCGTCGTCCGCGACGAAGTCGAACAGGGGCTCCCCTTGTTTTGCTTCACGATATATGCGAGCGAGCTCGTCATCGTGGTTGTATGCCAGGAAAATCGGGCCCGTCTGGGCTTTGCATCCGCGAATATGGTTGATACGGTCGATTTCCTTGTCGACGCGCGTCGACTCGTGCTCTTTCACCACGCCGTTCAGGTAATCGTCTATCGAAACGCAGGCCACGAGGCCCGTTTGCACCCGGCCGTGCATCGTCAGCTCGTACAGGTAATAGCCCGCGGTCTCGTCTTGGTGCATCAGGCCGAACGACTCCAACGCCCCCAGAAGGTCACCCGCCTTCGTATACACGCGAAACGCATAGGGGTCGGTTCCTTCAGGAAAATTCACCACCGGTTCGTCGATACACAAAAACGAAAGCGGGTTCTTCTCGACGATGACACGCGCCTCCTCGGTGCTTTGGACATCGTAGGGCAACGCGGCGATATCGGCTGCGCGTTCTTTCGCCGGACGCAATGCGGCGAATGGTTTTATCTGCATGTTCATCCCCCGTTACACGGTTCTCTCCTACTTCGGATACACACTATAGACCCAACCCCCGGGCTCTCGGCGTTCATTCCACCATCGGCACTGGAAATCCCCCGATGGTGCATATATTTCCTATCCATATAGTCCCGCATTCTGTTTCTCAGATAACTATTTCCCGAAAACGCGTCTATCAATTCCTATTGACCTGCTATGGATTTCCCGGAAGAATGAACGGCGTTGATTCGCGAAACACCAGGTATCCCCCGACCAGAAAAGGATTGAAACCATGAGCCAGCATGAATACGCATTCGAAACCAAGGCCATCCACGTGGGCCAGGAAAGCGCCGATCCCGCCACCGATTCGCGGGCGGTGCCCATTTACCAGACCACGTCCTACGTGTTCCACAACGCGCAGCACGCATCCGACCGCTTCCACCTGCAGGCGCCGGGCAACATCTACGGGCGCCTGACGAACCCCACCCAAGGCGTCT
>JAUNCA010000067.1 GCA_030526775.1 Coriobacteriia bacterium
TCGGCGGCTCAGCCACTTGCGAGGGTGGCGCCATCCGCGACCCGCTTTCCGGGCGCAGCTACGTATACCAGGCCATGCGCGTCACCGGCGCGGGTGACCCGACGGTTCCCGTGTCCGAAACGCTGCCCGGCAAGCTGCCGCAGCGCAAGATCGTCACCACGGCCGCGGCTGGCTATTCGAGCTACGGCAACCAGATTGGCCTGGCAACCTCCCAGGTAAATGAACTATACCATCCCGGTTACGTGGCCAAGCGCATGGAGATTGGCGCGGTACTGGGCGCAACCCCGGCCAACCACGTTCGCCGCGAGGAGCCGGCGCCGGGCGATGTGGTCGTCCTGCTGGGCGGTCGCACCGGCCGCGATGGCATCGGTGGTGCCACGGGCAGCTCGAAGGAACACTCCACCAGCAGCGTCGAGGAATGCGGCGCCGAGGTGCAGAAGGGCAACGCGCCGGTCGAGCGTAAGATTCAACGCCTGTTCCGCCGCGGAACCGCGTGCCGCATGATCAAGCGCTGCAACGACTTCGGCGCCGGCGGCGTTTCCGTGAGCATCGGCGAGCTGGCCGATAGCCTGTGGATCGACCTCAACAAGGTCCCGAAGAAGTACGACGGCCTGGATGGCACCGAGCTCGCGATCTCCGAGAGCCAGGAGCGCATGGCCGTGGCGCTGGCCGCTGAAGACGTGGATGCCTTCATCGCGCTGGCCACGAAGGAAAACCTCGAGGCAACCCCGGTGGCGAAGGTCACCGACACCGGCCGAGTGCAAATGGTCTGGAACGGCGCCACCATCGTCGACGTGAGCCGCGAGTTCCTGGCTAGCAACGGCGCACCAAAGCACGTGAACGTTCACATCCCCGCCGGGGAAGAGTATTACCCCAGCTGGCCCGGCAAGACGCTCGGGCAGAAGATGACTTCGCTCGTGTCCGACCTGAACGTCGCCTGCAACCGCGGCCTGTCCGAGCGCTTCGACGCCACGATCGGCGCGGGCACGGTGATGATGCCTTTCGGCGGCGCGCGCCAGCTCACCCCGAGCATGGCGCTTGTTTCGAAGTTCCCCGTTAACGGCGAAACCACCACGACGAGCGGCATGGCCTGGGGCTTCAACCCCTACCTCATGGAGAAGGACCAATTCCGCGGCGCGTACCTGTCCGTGGTGGAAAGCGTTTCCAAGCTGGTTGCCGCCGGTTTCGACACCTCCACGATGTACCTGAGCTTCCAGGAATACTTCGAAAAGCTGCACACCGTGCCCGAGCGCTGGGGCCAGCCGGCGGGTGCCGTGCTGGGCGCCCTCATGGCGCAGCTTGACCTGGGCATCGGCGCCATCGGCGGCAAGGACTCCATGTCGGGCAGCTTCGAGCAGCTCGATGTGCCGCCGACGCTCGTGAGCTTCGCAGTGGGTACCGGCACGGTCGATCGCGCCATGAGCCCCGAGTTCAAGAACGTCGCACGGCGCGTGGTGCGCATCTCGCCGATGTACGGCGACGATGACATCACGCCGAAGCCCGAGGCGCTGCGCGATACGTTCGCCCTGGTAACGGACCTCATCGCCAAGGGCGATGTGGCCGCGGTGAGCACGATGGGCTACGGCTGCACGGCCGAGGCTCTGTTCAAGATGTGCCTGGGCAACCGCATCGGCGTTGCCCTGAACGACAACATCACCGCCGAAGCGTTGGATTACCTGCTGTTCATGCCCGCGTACGGCAGCTTCATCGTGGAGCTGAACGAAGGCGCCCCGATGCCTGAAGGCACGCCGCTTGCACATGTCGTGCAGATCGGCGCCACCACGCAGGCGTACGTCTTCCACGCCTGCGACGAGGACATCGACCTCGCGGCCCTGGAAGAGACCTGGTTCGCGGGCGTTGAGAACGTCTACAAATACCGCAACCTGGAAGAAGCGAAGCAGCCGGTGGAAACCGTGAGCTATGACGAACAGCTTCCCACCACGCTTCTGGGCTTCGACGCCGGCAAGCCGAAGGTCGTGATTCCGGTGTTCCCGGGCACCAACTGCGAATATGACACCGCCCTTGCGTTCGAGCGCGCCGGTGCGAAGACGAACACGCTCATCGTGAACAACCTCACGCCCGAGCGCGTGGCCGAGAGCACTGATGCGTTGGTGAAGGCCATCCGCGAGAGCCAGATCGTCATGATTCCCGGCGGTTTCTCCGGCGGCGACGAGCCCGACGGCTCCGCGAAATTCATCACGGCCTTCTTCCGCGCACCGGCGGTCACTGAAGCCGTCCGCGATTTGCTGTTCAACCGCGACGGCCTGATACTCGGCATCTGCAACGGCTTCCAGGCGCTGGTAAAGCTGGGCTTGGTGCCCTACGGCGACATCGTACCGATGACTGCCGAGTGCCCGACCCTCACGTTCAACAGCATCGGCCGACACCAGAGCCGCATCGTGCGCACGCGCGTGGCCTCGAGCCTGTCGCCGTGGCTCGCACGCTGCCAGGTGGGCGACATCCACACGATGCCGATTTCCAACGGCGAGGGCCGCTTCGTGGCAAGCGAGGAGCTGCTGGCGCAGATGAAGGCCTCCGGGCAGATCGCCACGCAGTACGTGGATGCCTCCGGCACGCCGACGATGAACTGGGATGCGAACCCGAGCGGGTCGTTGCTGGCCATCGAGGGAATCACAAGCCCCGACGGGCGCGTGTTCGGCAAGATGGGCCACACCGAGCGCTCCGGCGCCGGTCTGTACGCCAACTTCCCGGGCTACACGTACCAGCCGATCTTCGAAGCAGGCGTGGACTACTTCGTCTGCTAGCAAGGCAGCGCCGTTATGAGCGAGGAGCCGCAGACGTTGCTATCGTCTGCGGCTCCTTTTTAGATTCGGGCCATGCGCTCTAGACAGAAACTCGGCTAGCGCCGCAGCCTACCATTACTTGATGATTACCTTGAAAGCGATGGTCTTTGCCTTTGCGGCCTTGTAGTTGGCGTAAGCTATGGCGGTTAATTTGACTTTCACCTTGTAGGTACCGTTTTCGAGCCCGTTCACAAGTGTCATTGCTGGCAGGCGAGGGACAGCAACGCAGGTTGTGAATAGCAGCTCCCGTTCACAAGTGCATTTGCAAGCCAAAAAGGGACGGAAACGCGAGTTATGAACGGCGGTATCCATCCATAAGCGACATTGCTGTCCTACAAGGGACAGAAACGCAGGTTGTGAACGGCAGCGGGCATCCAGTTCGCTCGCGAGGAAGAAAGGCCCGATGAAATCGGGCCTTTCAAGTAGTTGCGTCTATGGATTCGAAGAGCCTACGAAAGCGCGGCGATAACCTCGGCCTCGGGCCTCGTGGCGAAGTACGAGCTAGGATACTCCGGCGCAACCGAACGGCCGATGTACACGTCAGGACCGTTGCGGTAGATTTCGCCAAGCGCGTAGATGGGGCTGTTCAGCGGGATGACGTCCTCGATGATGCGGTAACCACGGAATCCGTTGACGGAGCTCACCGACGTGGGATCGGGGCGATTCGTCGCATACGGGCTGGACTGCGGACGCGGCTGACTTGCGCTCGTAAGGCTTCCGACCAGCGCGCCAAGGCTCATACCCACGAGGGTTTCCAGCGCAGCGCTTGTCGGGTCGTTCTTGTGATAATACGGTCCACCCAAGTGGCTACTGCCCACAGATGGCCCGAGGAATATCGACAAATCGGGCGGGAATCCGGAGCCAGTATAGTAGCCTCCCTGCGGGGGACGCGGCTTGCCGTACTGCGGGGGACGTTGCCCATACTGCGGAGGACGTTGTCCGCCCATGCCGCCCATGTTCGGGTTGCCGTAACCCCGGGCGAATTGCACGTTCTTCGGCTCGTGCGCCGTGCCAGCCGAAAGGGCGGGCGTTCCAACTGCAGCCCCTGCATACGCCGGCTGCATGCCGCCATTGAACATTGCCTTTGCGCCTGCGCGTACGCCGCTCATCACGTTGCCACCGCGCTCGATGGCACTCCTCGCTGCGGCCATCACGCCGGGAACGCCAGTTGCGCTATTCTGCCTTGCCGCTCCAATAACGCTCGAGAACTTCTTGGCGAAATCGGAATTCGGGCCTTCCACGCGGTTGGTCGAGTTCACCAGGATGACGTGCTTGCCGAACGAATCCAGGTCCACGTACACCCTGTTGTCGCCCGAGGCATCGCGGAAATAGAAGGGGTCGATGGAATGCTCATGCGCCACGAGCGTTTCGACGTCCACGCCCCCGCGCACCTCGATGCGATAGCACCGCAGGTCGTAGTAGGCGACTTCCCGCTGGCTGTAAGGCGCGATAACGCCACCGGTCGGCTGCGACTGGCCGACAAGCTCGCAATAGTGGCGATACCCCGGCGATGTGCTGCCCAGGTCATCCAGAATCTGGATGGCATCCACGATGCGCGACGTCTGCGTCATCTTCACGTCCTCGACGATTTGGTCGGGGTTGGTGGCGCGGGCCTTCGCCTCGGAAACCGTGTTCTGCTTGGCGGCATCTTGGGGCTTCGCCTGCGGTTTGCTACCCATGCGCTGACGACGCGTGATCATCATGCCGATGACGCCGAGCAGGATGAACATGAATAGCAGGTCAATGATTACGTATTCGTCTCCCATGATGTCACCTCATTGGTAGAGACCGGTATCGAGGACGGGGCTGAAGTCCAGCCCCGCCCTGTTCCTTTATACAGCGACGCGAAACAGATTACGCCATGCCAAGCTCGGTCTTCAGGCGCTCGAGCTCGCTGTCGACGGCATCCTTGTGCTGCAGCTCCTCGAATTCGTCGGCAACCGCTGCCTGGGTCACGCCAGCTGCGTTGAGCTCGGTGAATGCCTCGGCAGTGGCTTCCTGCTGCACGATCTTCTTCTCGAGCTTGTCGAGCTTCGCGAAGGCCGACTCGGTGGTGGCGGCGCTGATGCTCGTGGCAACGTTGGTGGCGGCTTCGGCCATCTTCGCGCGGGCGATGAGGACGTTCTGGCGGGCACGGGCCTCGTCGAGCTTCATCTTCAGGGTCTGCACCTGGTCCTTCAGTTTGTCGACCTGGGCGGTGATGCCATCATAGCTGGCCTGCAGCTGCGTAACCTGGCCCTCGAGGCCAACCTTGATGTCAAGTGCCTTGCGGGCAAGGGCCTCGTCGCTGTTCTTCAGCGCGAGCTTGGCCTTGTCGTTCCAGTCGGCAACCTTCGCCTTGGCGTCGGCGAGCTCCTTGGCGGCAACCTTCTGGCTGCCCATGGCTTGGCCGAGAGCGCGGGTGGCCTCATCCACCTGGTCTTCCATCTCCAGAATAAGCTGCTTCACCATTTTCACCGGATCCTCGGCCTTATCAATCATGTCGTTGATGTTTGCCTTCAGGATGTCGGCAATGCGTTCGAAGAATGCCATGATGGCCCCTTTCTCGAAGACTACTTTCGCCTATTATAGTGCAGCTCACCTAAAAGAATGAGCAAAGGTGCCCAGATGGGATGCCATAATGCGCCTTGAAAAGAAAAGTCGCGCACGATGAGTCATAGTCCCCAGGGGACTTTGACTCATCTAAGTGAAGCGCCCCAACCGGGGTTGGGGCGCTGGAGATCCTTCGTCGCTTCGCTCCTCAGGAAGACGTTCTGGGAGCGGTTGCTTCTTGTTACTCTTGGACGCGGATAACGACCGGTCGCGTGTTGTTGGCGAGGATGCCCTCGGTGAACACAATGTCTTCGACTGCCTGGCGGATGGCCTTCTCGGATGCATGGTGCGTGATGTACACGAGGTCGACCGCGCCGTTGTGCTGCTTGCCCTTCTGCATCATCGCCGAGATGGACACGCCGTAGTTCGCGAAGATGGCTGCGCTCTTAGCCAGGACGCCCGCCTGGTCGTGCACCACCAGGTGCAGGTAGTACTTGGTGGAGAGCTCGTCCATCGGGATGATCTCGAGCTCGTCCTTCGTGGTGTTGCCCGACATCGGCAGGATGCCCTGCTGGACGTGACGCGCAACCTCAAGCACGTCGCCCATCACGGCGCTTGCCGCAGCGCCGGCACCGGCGCCTTCGCCGAAGTACATGGTTTCGCCCACGAAGTCGCCCACGCACCAAATGGCGTTGAACACGCCCTTCACCTGGGCCAGCTGATGCTCGAGCGGCAGCATGGTGGGATGCACGCGCACCTCCACGCCGTCTTCCTTCAGATTCGCGATGGCGAGCAGCTTCAGCGCATAGCCAAGCTCCTTGGCTGTGGCCATGTCGATAGCTGAAAGATCGCGGATGCCCTCGGTGTATACCTGGTCCATCGAGACGTTCGTGTTGAAGGCGATGCTCGCGAGGATGGCGATTTTCGCAGCGGCATCGAAGCCGTCGACGTCGGCGGAGGGGTTAGCCTCGGCAAAGCCGTTCGCCTGCGCTTCGGCGAGCGCCTCGTCGTAGCTGAGGCCAGCCTCATCCATGCGCGTAAGCATGTAGTTGGTGGTGCCGTTGACGATGCCCATGATCTGCGTGATCTTGTTCGCGATAAGCGAGTGCTTCAGCGGGCCGATAATCGGGATACCGCCGCCGACGCTGGCCTCGAACGCGAGCTCCTTGTGCTGCTCGCGCGCGAGCTCCATGATCTCGACGCCATAGGTGGCCATGAGTGCCTTGTTAGCGGTGACCACGTTCTTGCCCGCCTTCAGCGCCTCGGTAACCACCGTGTGCGCAACGGTGGTGCCGCCGATAAGCTCGATGACGATATCAATATCGGGGTCGTTGATGATGTTCATGAAATCGGGCGTGAAGAGCTTGCTCACGCCGTGCGCTGCCGCCTGTTCGGGGTTCAGGCTGGACACGGCCACGAGCTCGATGTCGATGCCGTAATGGCGCAAGAACTCTTCCTTATGCGCCTTGATGATGTCGATGCAGCCTCCACCGACGGTGCCGGTGCCGACAAGACCAATCTTAACTGCCATAATGCACTTCCTTTCGGGAAGGGAATATTCTTCGCTAGTATACGCTATCCCACGCTATTCGCGTGCAAACAGCCGATTAGAGGTCGCGCGCAAGCAAGTCGGCATACGTCTCGCGGCGGGTCACCACGCGCGCCTGGCCATCCTTCACGAACACGACGGCCGGTCGCGGCTGGCCGTTGTAGTTGCTCGCCATGGTGGTGCAGTAGGCGCCGGTGGCAAACACGCACGCGATGTCGCCCAAGTCGGGATGTTGAATCGACCCATCGAGCACGACGGCGTCGCCACTTTCGCAATGCTTGCCGCACAGGGTGACGATCTCGGTGCGCGGCTGATCTGCCTTGTTCGCGATGACCGCCTCGTAATCTGCATGGTAAAGCGCCGTGCGGATGTTATCGGACATGCCGCCGTCGATGGCCACGTATTTGCGGATGCCGGGGAGCGTCTTCAGGATGCCCACGGTGTACAGCGTGATGCCGGCGTTCGCCACAAGGGAGCGACCGGGCTCGGTGTAGATGTGCGGCTGCTTCACGCTGTACTTCTCGCAGTACTTCACCACCGCACTCGTCGTGCAAGCCGCGAAATCCTCGATGGTGCTCGGCGCGTCGTCCGCCAGGTAGGCGATGCCCAGGCCGCCGCCCACGTCGAGCTCCTCGATCTCCAGACCATAGCGTTCCTTGATGCGCGCGATGAACTCGATCATCACCGCCACGGCCTCGTCGAAGGAATGCAGCGCGAAAATCTGGCTGCCGATGTGGCAATGCAGGCCCACAAGGCGCACGTTGGGTGCAGCCAGCACGTCGCCCACGCAGTTGAATGCGAAGTCCTCGCGCATCGTGAACCCGAACTTCGAGTCCTCGCAGCCCGTGCGGATGTACTCGTGCGTATCGGCCTCGACACCCGGGGTGATGCGCATGAAGACGTCTTGCACCTTGCCGCGCTCGCCCGCAAGGCGATTCACGCGTTCGAGCTCGATGCGGCTATCCAGCACGATACGGCCCACACCTGCGTCGATGGCCTCGGCAAGCTCTTGCTCGGTCTTGTTGTTGCCGTGCACGAACACCTTCTGCATCGGGAAACCAGCAGCCTGAGCGACGGCAAGCTCGCCACCGCCGGAAACATCGAGGCACAGGCCTTCTTCGGCCACCAGCTCCAGAACCGCCTTGTTCAGGAACGCCTTGCTGGCATACAGCACATCCGATTCCGGATAGCGGGATTTGAACGCATCGCGATAACGCGACATCTTGTCGCGCAGGTCGGCTTCGTCGAACACGTACAGCGCCGTGCCCTGCGTGCGTGCGAGCTCCACCATGTCGACCCCGCCGACAAACAGGTGGCTGCCGCGCACTTCGGCGGTCTTCGGCAAGACGGCTCCCAGTTCCATCGTGGTGCGGCCGTCGGCTTGCAAACTGGTATTTGAGGGAGGAAGCGACATTGAATTCTCCTATCGGACAGGGGCGTAAACCCCCTTGCGCCTGTTCGGATTGGGGTATCCAGATTATATCGAGCAGCGAAATGGGGCTTGGAGGAACCGCCGATTTAACGCGAATGACACATGCATCTGATGCAGGCCATATCCAGCCGCCGAAGTAGTCCATGATATCGAACTCTGACGGCAGGAAAATCGAGGGCATAAGGCTGTTCCTTTGGAATCGCGCGATACCGCCCGTTTCGTAGGAAACATGGAGTTGTTATCGCGGGTCTGGGGGTTTCTTGAGAAAACGCCCGGCAGGCCAAACGCTGCGCGACAATGCACGCATGAGAAAACGCAGCAAAACAAACGGAACACGTAGACGCTTGGGCAACGGGGACCTCCCCGACCAGCGGATTTCTGATTATGTGGCCAGCGGCTATGCGGAGCCAAGCGATTATCGCGGCGCCGAGGCCTTCAGCGCAGACCGATACCGCGACCGCAGTGACGAGGGGTACAACGAGGCAGCCCAGCAGCGGGCCTATTCCCCGACGCCTAACGCTTCCGACGGCTATTCTGTCTCGGATTCGCGTGCGCGCTATGCCGCCGCAGGCAAGCGCCGGCGCCGTAAACGGCGCATCACCGCAGCCGTGGTAGCCGTGATGGCGGTTGCCGCAATCGCCATCGGAGTGGTAACCGGGTTCTTCGGTACTATCAACAATGCATTGCACAGCGGGTTAGATTCTAGCCTGTGGAGCGTGCTTTCCAAGGCGAATGCCGGCGAGCCGTTCTACATGCTGCTGCTGGGCACCGACGAATCGGCCGACAGGCAAGACGACGAGGAACTCGGGGGCGTATTCCGCTCGGACACCATCATCCTCACGCGCGTCGACCCGAAAGAGCAAACGCTCACCATGATCTCCATTCCCCGTGATACGCAAGTCGAGCTGGGTGAATATGGAACGCAGAAGATCAACGCCGCCCATGCGTTCGGCGGCGCCACGCTTGCGGTACAGGCAGTTGAGGAACTTACCGGCCTGCCGATATCGCATTATGCGGAAATCGACTTCGACGGGTTCATCGGGCTGGTCGACACCCTTGGCGGCGTGGAAGTGGACGTGCCCATGGCCATCGACGATGAGGATGCGGGCGGCCACGTGGATGCCGGCTTGCAGACGCTGAATTCTTGGCAGGCGCTCACGCTGTGCCGGGCACGTAACGCCTACGAGGAGGTTGTCGGTGACGGAGACCTTTACCGCGCCGCCAACCAGCGCCTGGTTTTGGGCGCCATCGTGAAGAAGATCCTCGCCAGCGACCCAGCAACCA
This sequence comes from Coriobacteriia bacterium, assembly GCA_030526775.1. Taxonomy (GTDB): domain Bacteria; phylum Actinomycetota; class Coriobacteriia; order Coriobacteriales; family Eggerthellaceae; genus UMGS1519. The sequence continues at coordinate 9,602 of JAUNCA010000067.1, forward strand.
TGGCAAGCGCCATCAACTCTTGCGCGCAATACGTCAAGACCGACTTCAACGTGAATGAAATCCTCGACTTGGCAAACCAGTTCCGCGGCTTCGATACCGATACGAGTTTCTATACGGCTGTATATCCCGTGACCTCGGAATACACCGACGATATCTGGTGGGATATCTCGATTGACGAGGAATGGGAAACCATGAAGGCGCGCATCGAGCAAGGCCTTCCGCCCGTCACCGAGGACATTATCGACCCAACAACGGGCACCATCCTGGCAACCGCCGGCGGCTCAGGACGCGGCTCCGTGGAGGAGAAGGACCTTGGCACGCATAGCGGTTTAGTTGTGGTCCGTAACGGATCGAACTTCGAAGGCGCGGCTGCGAAGGCGGCGAAAATCCTCGAGAAGATGGGCTTCAAAACCGACGCCGCAAACGCCGACTCGCTGGACTACGAGGAAACGCTCGTCGTGTACAACAGCAGCGGCCAGGCAAAGGAAGCCAACGAGATCTCCCAGGCCCTAGGATGCGGCTCGACCTTCTACAACGATGGAACCTATGCATATGAGGGCGATTTCCTCGTGGTAATCGGCGCTGATTGGGGATAATGGCCATTCCTGGTTTACTATGGCGCTAGCGCTTTCATAGTCGAGAGGAGGATTGCATGTCCGATTTGAGCCCGATTGCCAAGGCGGTGATTCTCACCGTCGGCGTGCTGGTCATCGTCGTTGCAGCTATGTATTTCCGGTATGGCACGTTCGACACGAACATCCCGCTACTTGTGGGCACCGGTATCGCCGCGTTCGTCCTCTCGTACTACGGCTTCAGCCGGCAAGAGTAGCCAGGCGCCATGCAAAAGACCACGGTGGTGGCCGTCGGAAAGCTGAAAGAGCGCTTCTGGAAAGACGCTTGCGCGGAGTACCTGAAACGCCTTTCCGCCTATACGGCCATAACGGTGCGCGAAGTACCGGACAGCACAATCGACCGCGAGGAAGCCGCCGTGCTTGCAGCACTTGATAAGCTGCCTGCCGACGCGCACATCATCCTGTTAGACATCCAGGGAAAGCAGGCGTCGAGCACGCAACTGGCACAAAAGCTCGAATCGCTTGCCGTGCAGGGAGTCTCGCATGTGGCATTCGTCATCGGGGGCAGCGACGGCGTGACGCCCACGGTAGCCGCCCGTTGCAACGAACGGTTGAGCTTCGGCCCGATAACGCTTCCCCACAACCTGGCCCGCGTCGTGCTGCTCGAACAGGTATATCGCGCACACAAGATAATTCGCGGCGAGCCCTATCATAAATAGGGCCGAATCGCGTGGCACGGGCGCAACCATGGTTGGAACGCTGGAGATCTTTCGACTCCGCGCTTCGCGCTCCACTCAGGATGACGTACTGGAATCCTAGCGCTTGTTCTGGCGCTCCTTGAGCTTTTCTGCTTGCTTCTGCTTCTTGCGATTCTCCGGCGGCTGGAGCAGGACGTTCAGGCGGAATTTGCCGCCAGCGTCGGTCATGCTCGAATGCGCCTCAACCACCGCGTATTCCTTAACCAAATCCTTCAGGTAGCCGGCATGGGCGCGATCCACGTCGATATAGCCCAGATAGTTCGACATCTTGCAGACCTTCGAATTTTTCGTGCACACATTCAGGCAGTGCTCGTCGGGATGCCCGGCCGCAATCTGCTCGGGTGTGCGCTCGCACAGCGCAATCGCCAGACCCGACGTGCCCTTCATAATGTGGCTCCGCTGCTCGCGCAGCAGTTCCTGCGTCTCGTTGGTATCGTGCACCTGCACCTTGTAGGTGCCGGCGTTAACATCGTAAAACCGCTTCGGCTTCTTCGGCCCAGAATTGCCACCCAGAAAATCGAACAGACTCATCGTCGCTCCATCTCGTCGTCGTGTTTGCCCAGTATACGTGATAACCATTTGGGGGCAGTCCCCAAATGGTGGTTTTCGTGGGCCTAATCTTTCACCTTGTAGGCGCC
>JAUNCA010000202.1 GCA_030526775.1 Coriobacteriia bacterium
TGTCGCCAATGAGCCCAAGCAAGCATCAGGCGACAAGAGCAAGAATGGCCTGCTGTGCAAGGTGTGCAAGAAGTACTACCTATATCCCGCCAACAAGAAGGGCAAGAAGCTCGGTACTTACTGGCGTGTGGGATCGACGATTACAACCGTCTTCGTCAAATCGAACGCTAAGAAGTACACGGGAACGTGGAAGATTCGCTATAAGTCCACCATCAAGCTGAGCTACCCCGTTTCCTACAAGATTACGAAGATTATCTTCCTTACCAAGAAGGGGAAGAACTCCGTTGACACCATTGGCAAGAATGCCATCGACAGCACCGTGAAGTCGGTGAAGAACTTCAACAAGACAAAGGTGAAAACGATTGGCGAAAATGCTTTCGGCAGCACTAAGATCACCAAGCTTGCATTCCCAAAGACGCTTACCAAAATGGGGAAGAACGCTTTCAGGAAAACGTCCAAACTTAAGACGGTGACTGGTCTGGAAAAGACCAAGCTCAAGAGTGTTCCCGCATATGCATTCGCCGAGTCTGGCATCACTTCAATCTACCTGCCGTCAACGGTGACGAGTATCGGCGAGAACGCATTCCGCCAGGACAAGGCCTTGAAAACCGTTAAGGGCCTGGGCAGCACCAAAGTCACCTCCATTGGCAAGTATGCTTTTGAAGAGACCGGCATTACCTCGCTTGCGCTTCCCGCAACCTTGAAATCCATCGGGAATGAGGCCTTTGCAATGATGCCGTACCTTAAAACCGTAAGCGGTCTTGAGAAAACCAAGCTGACAACCATTAGCGACTACGCATTTGCCGAGTCGCCCCTAATCGAGTCTCTCTCGCTTCCTACTACCTGCACGAGCATCGGGTACGGTGCCTTCATGGAGTGTTCGTCGCTAAAGACGTTGACGCTCAATGCCAACTGCATTGTTTCGGGGTCCTCGAGCATGCTTTCGCAAAGTGGCATCGCAAACATTTCGTCTGGCGTGGCAATCAAGGTGCCGAATTCGCTGATGAGCAGCTATCGGACAACTTACCCTTGGAGCAACTACTCCAGCAAGATCGCTGCCATCTAATCGATTAGCCAATTAGCGGCGCACATGCTAATGTGTTGTGGCGGGGGCGTTTGACCCCCGCCACTTGTATATCCGGACGTAGTAGGCGTGTCGGCTCTTATCGAGTTCGTAGCAGAACCGCTCCTGCTGTTAATCCTGCATGGGGGAGGAAGCATGGCATTCACGATTATTCGCGAGGATCTAGCGCGGGTGCAGGCCGATGCCATCGTGGTGCCGGCGAACAAATACCTCGAGATTAGCGGGGGTACCGGCCTTACCGTTGCAGAGGCTGCAGGCCTGCGCCGTGTGAGGCGCGCGTGTAAGCGGCTGGGCGGGTGCCCGGTGGGCGATGCGGTGGCTACGCCTGCGTTCAAGCTGCCGGCCAAGCACATCATTCACGCGGTGGGGCCGATCTGGCAAGGCGGCGATAACGGGGAAGCCCAGCTGCTGCGTTCGGCGTACGACAGCGCTTTGAACCTTGCGCTGCGCCTGAATTCCCGTTCGGTGGCTTTGCCGTTGTTGTCGGCGGGGACGTTCGGGTATCCCATGCGCGAGGCGTTCGAGATAGCCGTCGAGGCGATTCGTGCTTTCCTGGATGCGGCCGATCCGGATATGGATGTAATCCTCGTCCTGTACGACAAGCGCGCCGTTATCGAGGGCTCTCGTATGTTCGGCGAGATTGCCGAGTACATCGACGACGCCTATGCCGATTCGCACGTGGGCCCGAACATGAGCCGGCGCCGCCGGATGGAGGTTGAACGGCCTTGGTCTTCGTATAGCTACCGCGGGGGCTTTGACGCGGAGGAAGAAGCCATTCCCGACGTGGGGCCGGGCGACACGGGCTCGATAGTTTTGAGCATGGGTGTCGACACCGCGACTGTCGAAGAACCCTATGAAAGCGCTGGCCAGCTTGCCGGGGCGGGATTCCAAGTTGGATACTGCCGACATTGCGGGGCATCGTACAAGCCGGGGGCGGCGTTCTGCATGCAGTGCGGGCATCCCCTCGATGGCCGTGAGGTTTCCGCCTCAGAGGCGCGGCGCCTGGAAGAGCTGGCTGCCATCCCCGAGCCTTGGAGCGCAAGCGAGGCTCCTGTTGCCGCGAGCTATTCCATGTCTGCTCCGGAATCTGCGCCCACGCCGAGGGCGCCGAAGGCGGCTCCGCTGCCGAAGGGACGTCGGCACTTTGGCGCGCCGTCGGTTGCACCCCGGCGGGCCGAACGGGAATCCGCTGCGGCGCCAACGCTTACCGCAGAGTGTCCGCCGTCGCTTGGCGACATGCTCGCGCGTATGGATGCCCCATTCTCGATGATGCTCATGCAACTCATCGACGCGCGCGGGCTCACCGATGCGCAGGTGTATAAGCGTGCGAACATATCGCGCCAGCATTTCTCGAAGATGCGCAACCCTGGGTACCGCCCGACAAAGAAAACCGTAATAGCGCTGGCGATTGCGCTCGAATTGCCGCTGGAAGACATGCGCGAGTTGCTTGCCCGAGCCGGTTTTGCGCTTACGCACAGCGACAAATCCGACATCATAGTCGAGTACTTCGTGTCCCACGGCAACTACGACATGTTCGCGATAAACGAGGCCCTCTTCGCCTACGACCAACCGCTTTTGAACTAAGGCCAACAGCCCCCACGTCATCCTGAGCGGAGCGCGAAGCGCGGAGTCGAAGGATCTCCAGCCTCCCAGCTACGGCACCACCCGGGCTGGCACCCCCAATGTCCCCTGGCGGGTTACCTATTTCCGCGCCCGCTTTCGTAACCTTGCAATTGCAAGCAACCGGAAGAAGGGAGACATCATGAACGAGAAGCTTACCGAGCTGGTCTTTATCGTCGATCGCAGCGGGTCCATGGCGGGCATGGAAAGCGACACCATCGGCGGCGTGAACGCGGTGCT
>JAUNCA010000203.1 GCA_030526775.1 Coriobacteriia bacterium
TTTGCAGAACGTGTTACCATGCATGAAATGGAAGGAGGCTGCAAATGACGGCTTTTAACAATAGGGTTTCTGAAGTGGTAGAAGCGGCATTGACCGGGGGTGAAGGGCCGTACCTGCGCGAGCGTTTCGCTGAAGGCGAGGAAAATCTCGGCAAGGCGATCAAGACCTTCGCGAAGATTACCGTGAAGCCCGGCACCCGCATGGGCTACCACCAGCACGTCGGCGATTTCGAGTTCTACTACATCCTCAGCGGCGAGGGCAAGTATAACGACAACGGCACGGTAGTGCCGTGCAAGCCGGGCGACGTCTTCAAGTGCGGCGACGGCGAATGGCATTGCATCATCAACGATGGTGATGAAGACATCGAATTCGTTGCGCTCATCGTTGCCACGATTTAACGTATCCAAACTGTTTCGCCAGCGCACACCACCTGTGCGCTGGTTCTATTTAAAGGAATCCAATGCCCCATTACGACCTGAGGCCCATTGAAATAGACGAAGACGTCGCTACGACGTATGAGTTGCTCCGCGGCTATTTCATCCGCCCAAACAACCAATTCAATATCGTAGCCGACTACGTTAACGACGATTCGTTTTCGATTGACCTCATTCGATCGTACAGCGTCATTGCCAGCACGCATCGCGCGAGCATTCATGTATCTGGCACGCCTATTGAAGGCGGCACGCGGATCTCCTTTCATGTGAAGAGCGTCGAAACTCCGGAGAAGCTGGAGAAAGAGGTCAGCGATCGCATCGAGGAAGCGCTCAAGCACATCATCGCGGAAAAGCGCGATATTCCTCTCGAGGATGAGGTTGAATCCGACCCCGCGAAGGAAAAACGCCAGCTTGTCATCGTGCTTGCTGTCGCGGGCGTCATTGCAATCGGAGCTGGCCTAACCGCCATCCTCCAGCAATACAGCGGGTTCTGGCTGGTATAGCGGGAAAACTCCACTATAAAGGGAAGCGGGGCAATTACATGCCCCGCTTCCCTTTATAGATATCGAAAGACCGTTTTACTCGAACAGAGCGACGACTTTCTTGAGTTCCTGGGAAATCTCGATGTGCTGCGGACAACGCTCTTCGCAAGTCCTGCATTCGGTGCAGGCATCGGCGCGGGCGCCGTTCAGCGGGATTGCGGTCTCCCATTCCCAACGCGCGCGTTCCGTGTTGCCGGAAAGCTTGTACTGGTTGTATGTCTGGAAGTTGTAGGGAATCGTCACGCCTTCCGGACAACCGGTGCAGTAGTTGCAACCCGTGCAGGGGATCGTTTCGTAGCTGGCAAATGCCGCAATGGCGCGGTCGTATACGGCGAGTTCTTCATCGGAGAGCATGCCAACGCGAGCGCGGTCGGCATAAACGATGTTCTCGTCGATTTGTTCTTTGTAGGTCATGCCAGAAAGCAAGAGCGAAATCTCGGGTTTATTCCAAAGGAAATCAAACGCCCACTCGATAGGCGTGCGATCGGGATTCGCATCGTGGAATACATCGGCCACGCGGCTCGGGAGATTCACGAGGTGGCCACCACGCAGCGGTTCCATCGAGATAACGCCCATGCCCTTCGATGCAGCATACGCCGCAGCAGAGAAACCACCTTGGAATTCTTGGTCGAGGTAATTCAGCTGGAGCTGGCAGATATCCCACGGTGCGTAATCAACGACTTCCTTGAAGAAGTCGGTGGTATCGTGGAATGAGAATCCGATGGCACCGACACGCCCATCTTCCTTCGCTTTCAGCAGCGATTCAACCGCCTTGTTCGGGAGCACCTTGTTCTTCCAGTCACCTTGCATCACGCAATGGAGCAGATACACGTCGATATGGTCGGTCTTCATGCGACCCATCTGCTTCGCGAGCAGGGAATCGAAATCGGCGGGATCCTTCAGCATCCAAATCGGGCACTTCGAGGCAATGATGACTTTATCGCGATACCCGTCGGCCAACGCCTGTCCGAGCACCTTCTCGCTTTCGCCGTGCAGGTAATTGAAGGCGGTATCCACGTAATTCACGCCAGAATCGATGGCATGGCGAATCAGCTCGACGCCTGCCTGGAAATCAGCACCGCGCGAGCTCGTAAAGCCCTGGGCACCGCCTTCAAGCGGAAGCCGCATCAAACCGAGGCCGATGGGGGATACCTTCATACCGGTAGAACCAAGATTCCTGAGCTCCATAGTTATTCCTTTCGTCGCCTGAAAGGAATAGTAACACGGAGAGGATACGTGGATTATTGCTATATGCTCTCTTTATCCCTCAACTGGTTGTTTGTGTATTCCCTCCAACGACGTACCGTCTCCTCGCTCAGGGTATGTTCAATCTCGCAAGCTTCTTCTTCTGCAATGGTTTCATCGACGCCGAGCACATGGTGAAGGAAGCTAAACAACGTTATGTGTCGGCTATAAATGCTCGAACCATATAGCTGTCCCTGGCAGGTAAGGGAAATAGCGCCATATGGCTCTTGGATTACCATATGCTCTTTCTTGAGGATATTTAAGGCGTTATTCACGCTGGGGCGGGATACACCAAGTTTTTCAGCGAGGTCAACCGAACGAACTGGGCGATTCTCTTCACCAGCCAATTCGTATATGGCTTCGAGATAATCCTCGCTCGATTTCGAGAGAACTGCCACGTATAACCCTCCATGGAATTAGGTACACCTAAATTAGGTTTACCTAATTCTAATTCAAGATACGAGAATTCAGAAGAAAGATTTTCCAAAAGGGACGTTTACCTATAAGGAAGAGTTAAATATCCTCGCGGATATAGTTCCATCTGCATCGTTTTTCAACTTTTCCGAGAAATCGGTTCCAAAGAAAGCTATTTGATGCTGTTTTCAGGGTCAAATGCACCGTTTTTCAACTTTTCCGAGGGTTTCACCGCTAAAGGGGATTGCGTGCCGAAGGTTGGTGTCATGGGCCGCTTTGAGAAAGAAGCGGCCATT
>JAUNCA010000204.1 GCA_030526775.1 Coriobacteriia bacterium
GTGCCACTGGCACTTTCGCGTCGTGCGGAACTGCGCGTGGCACCCCCCGGCCACCCTCCGGGGCTACGTTTACCATGTCGACAAAATGAGATGCGATGGCGCATGAGCGCTCCTTGGTGGGGGTGTTGGGGTTGGGACGGTTCTTATTTGTGTCGCGGATTTTTATGTGTGTGGTGGGTTCTATCGTGGATGGTGTTGTTTATCCATTACAATCGGTTTGTTTGAAATTGGGTGTGAGATTTGTCGCATTAGGAGGGTTTTATGGTTGATAGCCTGCGGTCGGCAATTGAATTGCTGAAGGGGATTGAGGGGCAGATGGCCTACACCGATACCGAGGTGGACGCCAATGCCGAGATTTCTGGCGTGTATAGGCATGTTGGTGCTGGTGGAACGGTTATGCGTCCGACCAAGGCTGGTCCGGCGTTGCTGTTCAACAACATCAAGGATTTCCCGGATATGCGCGTTGCCATCGGCTTGCTCGCAACTCGTGAGCGCGTCGGTTATCTGCTGGACTGCGAGCCGCGTAAGCTCGGCTTCCTCCTGCGCGATGCTGTGAATACCCCGATTCCTCCGGTAGTGGTCGATGGCCCGGTTCCGTGCCAGGAAGTCGTGAAGTACGCGACTGATGAGGACTTCGACATTCGCAAGATCCTCCCGGCGCCGAAGAACACCGAGGAAGATGCTGGCCCGTACATCACGCTGGGCATGGCGTATGCCGCCGATCCCGAAACCGGCGTCCAGGACGTGACCATTCACCGTCTGTGCCTGCAGGACAAGGACGAGATCTCGATGTACATGGTCCCGGGCGGCCGCCATATCGGCGCCATGTTCGCGAAGGCCGAGGCGCTTGGCCAGAACCTGCCGATTTCGGTGAGCATCGGCGTTGACCCTGCCATCGAGGTTGCCTCCTGCTTCGAGGCTCCAACCACCCCGTATGGCTTCGACGAGCTGCAAATCGCCGGCTCTCTGCGCGGCAAGGCCGTCGAACTGTGCAACTGCGTTTCCGTGAACGCGAAGGCTATCGCGAACGCCGAGTTCGTCGTCGAAGGCGAGCTCATCTGCGGCAAGCGCGTCGTCGAGGACCAGAACACGAACACCGGCAAGGCCATGCCGGAATTCCCGGGCTACACCGGTGCGGCGAACCCCGCGGTGCCGATCATCAAGGTGAAGGCCGTCACGTATCGTGAGCATCCGATCATCCAGACCTGCATCGGCCCCTCCGAGGAGCATGTGAGCATGGCCGGTATCCCGACCGAGGCGAGCATCCTGCGTATGGAGGAAGCCGCGCTTCCCGGCCGCGTGCAGAACGTGTACTGCCATTCCTCGGGCGGCGGCAAGTACCTTGCCATCATCCAGTTCAAGAAGACCATGCCTTCCGACGAGGGTCGTCAGCGCCAGGCCGCGCTTATCGCCTTCAGCGCGTTTAGCGAGCTGAAGCATGTGATCTTGGTTGACGAGGACGTGGATATTTTCGATACGAATGACGTGCTGTGGGCGATCAACACCCGCTTCCAGGGCGACCAGGACATCATCACGATTCCCGGTGTGCGCTGCCATCCGCTCGATCCGTCCGAGCGCGTGTACTACAACCCGATGTTCCGCGATGATGGCATTGCGTGCAAGACCATCTTCGATGCCACGGTGCCGTACAAGCTGAAGGACAAGTTCCAGCGCTCCAAGTTCATGGACGTCGACATGAGCAACTACGATATCAAGCCGCTCGTGTAATCACGCGACACTTGATGTGCGAGAACCCGGGGCAGTGCGCCCCGGGTTCTTTTTTTGCGAGATTTGTGAAAAGTTATGTAGACCTAACAATATTTTCGAAAGGTATTGCAAAGTTCGGAAATCCTGGTATTCTCATATGCGTTAGGAAAACCTAACTAATCCGAGGGACCGTTTGAGGTCCAGAAAGCCGCGCAGGCTCCTACCGTCTTCGCAGCTGCGCTTGAGCGCCACCCGTAACCAGCCACACGGGACGTCTCCTTGGCGCGATGCAGTGCGAATGATGCTCTCCTGTCTCCTCCTGCGCGGCTATTTTTCTTTCACGGCAAATCACCGTCTCATGATGAATTACCGCGGGGATAAATCATCATTTGGGGAGCGAGTACTTCTCGTAAGCCTGAATCACGCGCAGGGCGTAATCCTTGCGCGAGCTCTTCACGGTGGTGTCGAGGATAAGGCCAGCCGCTTCGGAGAGCAGGCCGATGCCGACGAGGGCGATGGCCAGCATGGCGGAGGGGAAGCGCTCGACAAGCCCGGTCTCGTTATATTCGATGACCACGGGGATGCCGACGATGAGGCCGAGGATCACGAACAGTATGGCGATACCGGTGAACAGGGCCAACGGCCGGTAGTCTTTGAACAGGGATCCGATCATGCGCAGGACCGCGAGGCCGTCCGAGACCGTGTTCAGCTTAGAATGGCTCCCCGCTGGGCGACTGCGATAATCGATGGGAATCTCCAGCACGCGCCAACGCTTGTCGACGGCATGTATCGAGATTTCCGTCTCGATTTCAAAGCCGGGGGATTCTATGGGCAACGTCTTGGCAAACACTTTCGTGAAGGCGCGGTATCCGGTCATGACATCGTTGAACTCGAACCCGTAGATGAGCTTGATGAGCCGCCGGACGAGGTTGTTGCCGAACCCGTGGAAAGCGCGCCCATTCTGTTTGCCATAGCTGCCGTTGGAGATGCGGTCGCCGACGGTCATGTCTGCCTCGCCGGCGATGAGGGGCTCGATGAGCTGCTGGGCGGCTTCGGCGGGGTAGGTGTCATCCCCGTCGACAATGAGGTATATGTCGGCATCGACGTCGCGAATCATCTGGCGCACGACATTGCCTTTGCCCTGACGCGGTTCTTTGCGAACAATGGCGCCGCATTCACGCGCTATGCGTGCGGTATCGTCGCTCGAATTGTT
>JAUNCA010000068.1 GCA_030526775.1 Coriobacteriia bacterium
GTACGAATCCTCGTCGATGAGGAAGGTGACGGTCAGCTTCTTGTTGGCGAGGGAGATGGTGTCCTTATCCACGTCCACGAGCGTGCCCGCGAACTGGATAGCAGGGTCCTGATGCTCGACGAGTAGCACCTCATCGGCCTGGTTTCCCTTATCATCGACGTGGTACTTAACGGAAACGACGTCGTCCAGATACATCGTATCCATGTTGTACTTGGTGTTCTCACTCGTCACGAATTCCATGTCACCGTTGTCGCCGGCAAGAACCATTTGGTTCTGGTACGCCGTGACGAGGGTTCCCGTGTACTCGCTGACCTCTGCCTTGTCATTCGCTGCGCATGCCCCGAGCATCAGGGCCATCATCAACGCGAATGCGGCGGATAATGTGATTATCAGCTTTCTTCCCATAAGACATCCTTTCCGTTTTGCTACCCAATCCCAAGCAAGCCGTATTGCGTGCATATGAGAATGCATCGAGCCGCTTCCGGCTCTCATGCTTTGATACGTATTCTAGTCGCTTTCCATCCTAAGGAGAAATGCGAAACGCAACGGGATAAGACAGCTCTGATGCCCGCTCTTTTGACGAGGGATTATGCCGAGATGTTATGACAATCCGAGCAGATTGAGGAAACGGTCCCAGATGGTGGGCTCCGGCTCCGGTTCGGGTTCGACGGGCTCCGGCTCGGGAATCTCGATGGCATCGGTCAGCATCACGAACTGCACGGCGGTCACGTTCTTGTTGCGCTTATCGACGAAGGAAACGGGCTTGAACTCCGGGAAATCGTAATCGGCCATCATCTCGTCCATGCGCTCCCGCATCTGGGCAGGCAAGTTGCTCGTGGCGCTGTTCAGCTCGGCGATGCCGCCGGAGAGCTGGTCTGCCCCGGAGGAGAGCTCGGAGGTGCCTTCGGCAAGTTCGGACATACCCGACGAGAGGGCGCTGTAATTGTCGCTGAGCGTCTGCACGCCGTCCGTGTAAGCCACAAGCCCTTCGTGGAACTGGGTATACCCGGAAGACAAGCTCGAAAGCCCCGAAACCAGTTGCCCGATTTGGTCGACGCCGCCGCTCTCGAGGAAGTCTGCCGCGGTGTTCAGCGCGTCGATGATCTGGTCGAACTGGCCGCCTTTCGCGAAGAACTCCTCGAGCTGGGCCTGGATGGTCTCGGGAGAACCGCCGCTTGCATAATATTCATCGACGGCTTCCTGAACCGCGTAGTAGGTGGCAAGCAGCTTCTCGAGTGCTTCAGCAGCCTCTTCGTTATCGGCAACCTCGGCTCGAAGATTCGCAATTTCCTCTTCAGACAACGCATTGTCGCGGACGACCGAGGCGAGGTAATCCAGCGTCGCGGCCATGCGCGCATAGTCTTCGTCGAGTTCCTGCAAAACGGTCTTGCATGCATCCAGCGACTCTGCAATCTCGCGCAACACGAGGGCATACTGCGGCAGGTCTTCGATGCCAGAGAGGTCGACGTTCTCGAGCGCGGAGGCGATATCGGTCAACACGCTATTGATCTGGGCCGACGCATCTACGATCTGCGTAGAAGACGAAGCCAGCAACTCCAGGCCATCCCCGAACTCCCCGGCGCCGTCCGCCAGGCTGTCGGCGCCAGACGAAAGCTGTGCCACGCCGTCGGCAAGCTCGTCCGTTCCCTCGTTGAGTTGGGAAATCGCATCTGTCAGGCTGTTCAGCCCATCTTCCATCTCGCTGGTGTCGGGCATTTCGACGACGCTCGAGTAGGGGAGCGCTGCAATTTGCGCAGAAGCCATCTCGAAGTCCTTCACCTGAGCGGTCAGCTTGAAGTTGCCATCGTGCCCGGGCAACACGGTGAAGGCCACCGTGTGGTCTTTGCCCGATGCCGCTACAGTCGCGTCTTTCGCCTTGATGTCTGTGCACAGATCTCCATCGAGCGTGATGGTCACCTGCAGCACGAAGCTTTCGTAGAACGCCTTATTCACCTGGGTGTTCGCGCTTGTGCGCACCTCGATTCCCAAAAGCCCAGTTGCACCGGCAAGGTTTGCGGGGCTAATCGACTTCCCGTTGAGCGTGTAGTAGAAGCGCACGTTCCACGGTAGTTGCGCGTCCTTGAGAACCCCTTGGTAGAAGAAGGGATCCATCCCTTTCTCGAGGGACACCTTCCCGTCATTGCAAGCCAGCGGCAGGGTCGTGCTGAGGTTTGCCACCTGCGTGTATGCGCCGTAATCGTCCACTTGGCACGGGGCGTCCGACTCGAAGCGGTTCACGACGTAGGCCTCGCGCAACGACCCATCGCTTTCCAGCATGCCGTAGACCATCTCGGATTTCGTGTAGGTGGACGCTTTGGCGGCATTCCCGGTGTTCTCCGGTGCGGCGATTGCGAACGACGCGCACAGCAACGCGAGCGCCAGCGCGAGGGCAAACGCGAACGGAAGCGTCGCAACCGCGTTGCGCGCTAGAGACTTGCATGCGCCGGGTGTTTTGCTATTTCGCAATCGAGATGCCTTCTTCCGTGAAAAAGCCCGACTTGTACGTGGTCCGTCGGATTATGCCATCACCATACACCAACAGCGCCGGCAGGAAGCACGTGACCATGGCCAACGATATCAGGGCGCCGCGTCCCAACAAAAATCCCAAACTGCTGACGGCCGACATCGAGGTGGTGACCGAAAGCGCGAAGCCCGCGGAGGAGAGGATGCCCGCCGACACCACCAACGATACGAAGGTCTCGCCCAGCGCGTGGCGTATGGCTAACTTCGGTGGTTCGTTGTGGCGGTGGGCGAGGTAGTGCGAGGTGAGGAGGATGCCGTAGTCGATGGTGGCGCCGAGCTGCACGGTGTTGATGACCAGGTAGCCGATGAAGTTCATGGACATGCCCGTGTAATAGGGGATGCACAGGTTAATCCAGATGCCCGCTTCGATGGCCAAGATGAGGACAACCGGCAGCGCCAGCGAGCGGAAGGTTATGAGCAGCACGATCGCGATGGCGATGACGGCCACGAGCGAGACGCGGACATTGTCCACCGCCACGATGTTCTTCATGTCGTAGAGGTTTGCGCTCTGGCCGGCGGTGTAGTAGCTGTCGTAGTGCTTGGCTGTTACGTCTTGCACTGCCTGCACGGCCGCGAAGGCCTCGTCGCTTTCGATATCGGTGTTCATGTATGCCACGATGCGCGCATAATTCGGCGAGTAGAACTGCTTGAGCGCTTCCTCACCGGCGACCGCTTCCGGAATCGTGGCCCCGACCGCGGTGGCGTACGAGAGCACGCTTTTCACGCTGTCGAGTTCGGCCAGGTCGGACGAAAGGGCGGCTTCCGAGGCGACATCGCCGCGTGGCACGAGAACCACCATGGCGTTTTGCTCGCCGAATTCGCCTTTGATGGCGAGGATGTCGGCACCGGTGCGCAGCTCCGGGTCGGGGGAGGTGTTCAGATACGTGAACTGCGCGTGGGATTGCCCCAGGAACGCAGGCACGATGAGAATGAAGACCAGCACCATGGCCGGAATACGGATTTTGGAGAGCACGGTGTCGACGTTCTGGAAGCTCGGCATAAGGCGGCGATGGGCGGTCTTGTCGATAAGCTTGTAGAGCAACAGCGTGAGCGAGGGCAGGAACACCGATACGGTCACCAGGCTGAACAGGATGCCCTTCACCAGGTTGAGGCCGAGGTCGGCACCGATTTGGAATTGCATGACCGCGAGCGCGGCGAAGCCGAACAGGGTCGTGACGGCGCTCGATGCGATGGTGGGCACCGACTTCACGGCGGCCTGCACCATGGCTTCCTCGACGTCGGACGTGGTCTGGCGTTGTGCCGCGAATGCGTGCAGCAAGAAGATGGCGTAATCCAACGACACCGCCAGCTGCAGGATCGGGGCGATGGAGAAGGTCATGAACGAGACTTCGCCGAGCACGATGTTGGTGCCCATGTTCATGATGATCGACACGCCGATGGCCGCGAGGAAGAGCACCGGCTCTATCCAGGCCATTGTGGATATGATGAGCAGCAACAAGATGATGGGCACGAGGATGGCCATGGCGCCCGCCACCTGGTCGACCACCGCATCTTGGGATGCTGCCGTGTCTGCGGCCTCGCCGGTTACCGCGTTGCCCTCGCCATACGAATCGATGAGCGCCCTCAAGCCTGCGATTGTCGCGCTTTCCTCGCCCGATGCAACGGTAACCTGGTAGAGCGCCGCCCCCACGGTGGGGTTCTCCGGATTCACGCGATAATACGTCTCCACCGTGTCGCGATCGAGCGTGTCGAGCGGTTTGGTGAGGTCGACTGCGATATCGAGCCAGATGACGTCCTCGATGCCATCCATCGCGACCATGGCCTGCTCGATTTCGAGCGCCTGGGGAATCGTGATGTCGCGCACCATCACGTTGGCGTTGGGCATCGCGGTTTCGAATTCCTCGGACATGATGCGAACGGCCGTGGTGGATTGCGCGTCGTCGGGCAGGTAGTCGACCATGTCGTAATTCGTGCGCACGAAGGGGATGAAACAGGCGCAGATGGCCATCACGGCCAGGAACAAGCCGACGACCAGGCGGCGATGCCTCAGCGTTATGCGGATGAGTTGTTCCACGCACGTCCCCCTGCTATTGCCGGCATCGTCTTGGTCTGCGCCCATTGTACAAACGAATGCGCCGCAAAGTCGTTGCGCGGGGCGGGTTTCGCGCATCCCCACCAGAAAAGAACATGGGGCCGCGGTCTCGATGGGAGATTCGCCGACGGAACTGTCTGCGAACATGGGATAATGGCCGCATGAGGCAAGTATCCTGCAAAAACTGCGGCGCGACTTTTCCCAGCGGGAGGGAACGGTGTCCCTATTGCAACACGATGACTCGGACGGGATCCCAGAAGGCCACGCGTCTGAGGGTTTCCGAAGCCATTAACAGGTTGTTCGGCATACGGGACGAGGCGTATGAATCGCTGAGCAGGATGATTCTCGCGGCATGCCTGCGTTCGCTGGTCATCGTGGCGGTAATCATCTTGCTGGCGTTTGGATGCGCCCAGCTCGTGGATGTGAGCTACACCGAGGATTATGAGTACGACCTCAGGACCCAGGAGAACATCGAGTGGGCGGAGGAGAACCTCGACAAACTCGAGGAGGCGTATGCCGCAGGCGATTTCAAGACGATCGAGTTGCTGTCCTATCAGAACCATGACGTCGTCTACTCATGGAAGCACTACCCCGAGTACGAGTTGCAACGTGTGCATCGCCAGATTATGGAGGCGCGCTTCTTCAATAGCTACGAGCTGCGGCAGGTGCTCTACTTCCTCTTCAAGCCGGAATACTATGTCGGATACAGGCGCATGGCGAGCGTGGACGAAGGCGTCTATGAGGGTCTGAGACAGGATGTCCTGGACCTCATGCGGCAGCGAGGCTACACGGAGGAGCAGCTGAAAGACATCTTCGACCGCTGCGTCGATTCCAACGGCTACCTCTACGCCGAGGATCTCGAGGAGTTCGTGAAGGGGGGCGACGATGCTTAACTGCAAGAATTGCGGTGCGCCCTTGTCGCCGGACGAGGCGGTCTGCGCGTATTGCGGCACTCCGAACCCCCAGGTGCAGGAGAGCCTGAAGAAGCAGAAGGCGCTCGACAAGGCAGTCGATTCCACGAGGCAACAAGTCGTCGACGAGGTGAAGCAGGCCAAGCGCGGATACTCCTTGCTCGTCGTTCTGGCTGTGCTGCTGCTCGCGAACCTGGTGCTGCTGCCCATGCACGAGGCAAGCTACGAGATCGCGGATACGATAACCGAGGGCGACATGACCCAAAACCAGATCACGGCGACGCTCGACCAGTTGTTGGACGAGGGCGAATACATCGAGATGGGCGTGTTCGCGGACAAGCACCACCTGAGCTACTCCGATAACCGCGAATACATGATGATCGCATCGCTCGCCGCCGACTACAACGATGTTATCGAGTACACGACCAGGTATTTCCATGGCACCGACGACTATGACGACCCGCTTGTCCGCGCATGCCAACGCATCAAGGGCTTCAAGGAGAATTATGCCAACATAACGAGCAGGGATATAAGCCCGGACAAGCTCGTACATGTCGAGCGGATAAATGCGGAGCTCGAAAGCTACGTGAGGGACAATCTGCACCTGACCGACGAAGACCTCGCCGATATATCGACGATGAGCGATACCCGCCTTCTGGTGCTGGTGGACGAGAGGCTGCACGATGAAGACTAAATGGGCCTCATTCGCAAAAGTCATGATCGTGGTCTTCATGCTGACGCTGTTCGTGAACGCCATGCTCCTGTTCGTGCACGTGCGGCAGGATATGAGCTACGGCAACCGTTGCTATGGCTTGACGGAGCTGGACGATCGCTTCAACCAGGGCGATTACCAGCGGATATATACCGAGACCTTGCAAAACAAATATGCTTCGGCAAAACCGCAGGTCGATACCAGCCAGTACGAGGCGTTCGGACGTTATTACCATGCGTACGTGCAGTCCCGTATTCACGAGGACAACGCGGTGTACTTGGAGCAGATGGAGCAGGAAAAGGCGCACATTACCTGGAAGAAGATCCTCACCGTCATCGAGCTGCTCGAGCAGCGCGAATAGCGGGTGCTTTCAGGGGGATGTGGCAAAGGAGGCGAGATGGCGTTCGATTTCAAGAAGGAATACCGCGACCTGTACCAACCGAAGGCGAAGCCCTCGATTATCGAGGTGCCGCGTATGCGCTTTCTTGCCGTGGAGGGTTCGGGCGATCCTAACGAGGAAGGCGGGGCGTACAAAGCCGCGATCGAGCTTCTGTACGGATTGGCCTACACCTTGAAGATGAGCTACAAGACCGATCATGCGATTCCGGGGTTCTTCGAGTATGTGGTGCCGCCGCTGGAGGGCTTCTGGTGGCAGCCCGGCGTAGCGGGGGTCGACTATGCGGACAAGGCGTCCTTCAATTGGGTGTCCGTCATCCGGGTGCCCGATTTCGTGGATGAGGCCGAATTTGCCTGGGCGGTAGATGCGGCCACGGCGAAGAAGCGCCTCGATTTCTCGCCTGTTCGCCTTATCGAGGTCGATGAGGGGCTCTGCGTGCAATGCATGCATCTCGGACCCTATGATGACGAGCCCGCGACGGTTGCCGCCATGCACGAGTTCGCGCAAGCCCAAGGATACGTTCCCGATTTCAGCGATATGCGCCGCCACCACGAGATCTACCTGTCCGACCCGCGCAAGGCAGACCCCGCGAAGATGAAGACCGTCGTGCGCCATCCCGTGCGCTTGGCGGGGAAATAAATAACCATTCGGGGACAGCCCCCGAATGGTTATCTGTAAGTTCCGGTTTCTCGTTACACGAGCGTATCGTCAGCGGGTGCGCCGGAGCGCCACTGGGAGTATTCCTCCAGCTCGGGCTTGCAGACCGCCAGGGCGATGGCGACGACGGCCAAGTCGTCGGCGAGACCGATGACGGGGATGTAGTCCGGGATGATGTCCTTCGATTTCACGAGGTACAGAAATGCGCTTACCAGGGCGATGACGACCTTGGGAGAGACCGCGGTGTATTCCTTGGAAACGTAGCTCTTAACCATCGAGGCCATGGTGGGGACGCTGGCGAACTGCTTTACCGCTTCTCCCGGCAAGTCCTTCAGCTTGTCCTGGAGTTGCCCCAGCAACGCATCGATTTGGCCCGGATCGCCGATGAGGCTCTCGGCCTTCGCCTTGCCGTTATCGAGAATGCCGCGTGCCCACTCTGCACTGAACTGTTCAGCCATGGTGTCCTCCTAAATCAGGAATCAGATTTTGGTCTGGCGAATCTTCACTATTGTACCCGTAATGCCTTCGCCAGTTTGGATGATTGTGGGGCGCGGTTACCCGAAAATCACCGACATCCAGTCCCATTCGCTGGGGCCGTATTTCTCTTCCAGGGTCGCGACGTAGGCGGTGAATTTCGCGTAGGCCTGCTTGCGCGCCGATTCCGGCCCGTTTGCCGCTGAATAGACCATTTCGGATGTAAGAAGATCCGGGCGACGCCATTCATCATAGGTGAGCGTGTCCCGATCCCATGCGCCACCGCTGATGGCATCCAGCTGCTCATTCGTCAACTCAAACATTTCGTTACCCATCGTCGGCCTCCTCTTTCGACGCTGGCAAAACATGCTGCGCCTCTAACAGAACAAGCCCCCCTGTAATAGTACGCCATGGATGGCGAATAGTCCTAGCTTTGCAAGGAGAAAGGCAAATGGGCGGCGATCACACCAGGCGAATTGCGTAGTACTGGCTCATCCGTCCTTCGATGTAGTTGTCGTTCTCAGCGACGAGAACCCCACCGCATTTCTGGATGACCGCGATGGATGCGGCGTTGTCCTGGTAGCAGCCGAGGGTCACCGATTCCAAGCCCGCATCCCGGCAAACATCCAGGGCATGTTGCAGCATCTGGGTTGCATAGCCCCTGTTGCGCTTCGAGGGCAGGACCGCATAGCCGATGTTTCCGTAAATCGCCGCGAGCTCTTTCGATAGCTCGTGCCGGATGCACAGGATGCCGATGGTCTCTCCGCCGTCTTCGCAGAGCAGGAACAGGGACCTGCCCCAATCCGCGCTGCCTTCGTTGGCGTTGGTGTGGATGAGTTCCAGCCAGGCGGCGTAGTCTTCGACAAGCAGATCCTGGGCAAGCATCACGTTGTGCTCGCCGTTTTCACTGCACTCGGCAAGATAGCTTCGCAGCATCGCCTTGTCGCCAGGGGTTGGCAGCCGGTATTCAAGCACGGGCTTGCTCGTCGACGATGTAGGGGTGGTAGTCGAACACGTGCAGGTGCAAGGCTTGCGATAGGTATTCCAGCGCGGCCAGGCCGCCCACGCTGTTGCCCTTCTCGTCAAGCGCGGGCCCGTACACGCCGATGCCCATGCGGCCTTTCACGCTGCAGGCGATGCCACCGCCCACGCCGCTCTTCGCGGGAATGCCCACCTTCACGCCGAACTCGCCGGAGCCGTCGTACATCCCGCAGGTGAACATCAGGCTGTTGATGGCGCGCGCATGGGGCGGCGCTATCACATGCTCGCCGGTCATGGGGTTCTGCCCGTCGTTTGCCAGCACGAGGCCCATCGTGGCCAGCGATTTCGCGGTCACATTCAGCGAGCAAAGCTTGAAGTAGAGGTCGAGCGTTTCCTCGGGGTCGCCCATCAGCACGCCCTTGCTTTTCAGGAGGTACGCGATGGCACGGTTGCGGTCGCCCGTCTGCGCCTCGGAACGGTACACGGGTTCGTTGAGGTCGATGTCGGGATCCATGCACATATACCGCGCGAATTGCAGCGTGTCCTGGAATCCCAAGCGGTTGACCAGGAGACTCACCACCTGTATCGCGCCCGCGTTGATCATGGGGTTATAGGGGAGGTCGCTTTTCGTGTCGAGCTTGATGATGGAGCTGAACGAATCGCCCGAGGGCTCCATCAGCACGTGGGAGAAAACCTCGTGGGTGCCGAATAGCTTCAACGCCATGGCGAGGCTCATCACCTTGCCCACGCTCTGGATGGAGAAGCGCGTATCGACATCCCCGCAGGCGATTACGGTGCCATCCGTCTTCTGCGCCACGAGGCCGAACGCGTACGCATCGGCACGTGCCAGCTCGGGGATGTAATCGGCTACGCGGCCCTGCCCGAGTACCTTGCATCCCTTCACGTAAGCCTTTTGCAGGTGCTCTTGGAGCACATCCGTGTCATACCGCCAATTGGGCAGCTCCTCGTTGTCGTACGGGCCTTGCGCGTCCAGCTGCATTTCGTGTTTTTCCATGGCGCCTCCTGCGGTTTGGTTGCAGGCAAGATTATGCGGCATGATGGTCTCTGCGGCAAATGCCCTGAGTAGGCGTAGCGGGCGATTACGCGCTAATCCACAGGGCAGGTCGTACAGCCTCTTCTATGGCGATTATGGTTTCGAATTCGGCATCGAGGCCGCCGGCGATCCCCTCGCCGCTCATGAACAGGTATCCATCGTAATCAACGTCGACTGCAGACTGGGCCTTACTGCCAGGCGAACGCAGCCACCAATTGCAGGCACCCGAGTCGGATGTCCAGACTCCGTTTTCCCTCGCGTATTCGGTCGGATAGCAAATGCGCTCCTTCGCACTTTCGTAGTAGATGCGCGCCTCGTCAATGGAGAGGCAGAACACGTTGTCGCGCGTGTCCGGTCCGCCGTTGGTGCCATATAAGGGGTTGTTGTCGTTGATGATCCGCGCCTCAAGTATCATGGCGCGTTCAGAAGGGTTGAAGGCCTCTTGGTAGAACTCGCCGTTGAGCCATGCGCGCAGACTGCAGTCCGACCAGGTTATGTCTTCATACTTGTAGTGGTACTGCTTGCAGTCTATTGCCTTGTCGGTGATGAGCAGAGTGCGGTTCGGCTCGATATCGAGCACACGCCATTCAATGTCCTCGCCACCCCATCGCCCGAAGTGAAGGAGGCTGCCAATTTCTAGAGGTTCCATTATCTGCACTCCTGCTCAGACCCGTTATTGTTCGATTATCGCAGAATACTTTCCGGGCGCGAGGATAGAGATTACCTGGGGCACGTATAATGGACAGCAGAGGAGGTTCCGTCTGAGGGGGATGACGAGCCGCAAGGATTTGACCCCTACTCGATAGGAGCGCCGCTATGTCAAAGGAAGATGCCCTACGGTTTTTAGAGCAGGCCAGAACCGACCGGGAACTCGTCGAGAAGGTGCGTGCCGCAATCGTTGATGGGAATGCGGCATCGTTCGCATCCGCGGCATCGAACCTGGGCTTTGCGTTTACCGAAGAGGAGCTAGCAGAAGCCTCGGCGGAGCTTCGTCAAGCCGATATCGACAAACTTGACGGCATGGAGGTCGACGACGAGGGCAACCTGCGCGACGGTTACTTCCGCGAGATCATGGTGGGGGAGCAGGACGAGGTTCTTTACGACAGCAGCAAGCGCTTCAAGATCATTGGCGCCCTCAAGAGAGCGGGGGCCAACCATGCCGTCTAAACGCAAGCTCGCAGCCCAAAAAAAGCGCGAAGAGAAGCGCGCCCGCAAGGCAGCACGCAAGCAGTTCATCCTGTTCTGCGTGGAGGGAAACTCCGAGGTCAAGGCACTCGGCGCGCCCGTTGCCGCCATGCTCGACGGCATCGACCCCTCGCTGGACGTGCGCTTTCAGGTCATGATGGACCGCCATCGCAGGACCCTTGAGGACGAGCGCGGTGGCGACGTAACCAGCAAGTTCGGCGTCACGCCCGACACGATTGAGCGCGTAATCGAGAAGACCTTCCTCATGCCGTTCTTCCGCGACTCGGGCCTCTACCCGCGCGAAGCGCTCGTGAGTGCCCGCGAGCTCATCTTTGGCC
>JAUNCA010000205.1 GCA_030526775.1 Coriobacteriia bacterium
GGGATGGTGGTGTTGCGGTCGATCATCTTGGTCATCACGCCACCCATGGTCTCGACGCCGAGGGAAAGCGGGGTCACGTCGAGGAGCAGGATGCCCTGGACGTCGCCCTTCAGCACGCCGCCCTGGACGGCAGCGCCCATGGCCACGACCTCGTCCGGGTTCACGGACATGTTCGGCTGCTTGCCAGTCATGCTCTTCACGAGCTCCTGGACGGCCGGCATACGGGTGGAGCCGCCAACGAGGATGACCTCGTTCACTTCACCGGTGGAAAGGCCGGCATCGGAGAGGGCGCGCTGGACCGGACCCTTGCAGCGCTCGAGCAGGTCACGCGTGATGCGCTCGAACTCGACGCGGGTGAGCGTGTAGTCCAGGTGCTTCGGGCCGGTGGCGTCGGCGGTGATGAACGGAAGGTTGATGTTGGCCTGGGTGGTGCTGGAGAGCTCCATCTTGGCCTTCTCGGAAGCTTCCTTCAGGCGCTGCAGGGCCATCTTGTCGCCGCGCAGGTCGATGCCGTTGTCCTTCTTGAACTTGTCGGCCAGCCAGTCGATGACGCGCTGATCCCAGTCGTCGCCGCCGAGGTGGTTGTCACCAGCGGTGGAGCAAACCTCGAAGACGCCGTCGCCGAGCTCGAGCACGGACACGTCGAAGGTGCCGCCGCCGAGGTCGAAGACGAGGACCTTCTCGTCCTTGTTCGTCTTGTCGAGGCCGTAAGCCAGAGCAGCAGCCGTCGGCTCGTTGATGATGCGCAGAACCTCGAGACCGGCAATCTTGCCCGCGTCCTTCGTGGCCTGACGCTGTGCGTCGTTGAAGTACGCCGGAACGGTGATGACGGCCTGGGTGATGGTCTCGCCAATCTGCTTCTCGGCGTCGTTCTTCAGCTTCTGCAGCACAACCGCGGAAATTTCCTCAGCCATGTAGTCCTTGCCGTCGATGTCGACGACCGCGCGGCCGTCCTTGCCCGGCTTCACGCGATAGGTGACGGTCTTCTGCTCTTCGCTGGTCTCGGCATAGGAACGGCCGATGAAGCGCTTGATGGAGCTTACGGTGTTCTCCGGGTTGGTGACCGCCTGGTTCTTAGCGGCCTTGCCGACCACGCGCTCGCCATCCTTGCGGAAGCCGACGACGGAAGGCGTGGTGCGGTCGCCCTCGGCGTTCACGAGGATTTCCGGCTCGGAGCCCTCCATGATCGCCATGGCGGAATTCGTGGTGCCAAGGTCGATACCGATGATCTTTGCCATTTGCTGTTTCCTTTCTCCATCCGCGTTCCCGCGGTACTTATAACCAATCGTATGGTGGTGGGCATGCGCCCTTTCCACGTTGATAGCAATATATAATCTAAGTGCGGTGTTGTCAAGTTAACTTGATACGAACGCACTTAGATTTCCTATTTCTACACATTTCAAGCAAATTGCCCATAGGGGTGCAAGATGACCGCGGAACCCCCTCGATGGCGCAGGCCAACATGGTATTCTCGTAAAAGCGCAGATAGAGGGAAGGATTGCTCCATGGCAGACGAGCCTCAATTCAAGCCTATCGACCCCACCCAGTATCCGAATCACTGGCTTGACGTGCCGTATGCACAGGTCGATTCGCGGCAAGTGATGGATATTTGGCTCCCCGATGAGGGGGATGGACCCTTCCCCGTGCTGATGTTCATCCATGGAGGCAGCTGGTATTTCGGGGACAAGCGCGAGAACACGATGCCCGGCGTGTTCAAGGTGATTTCCCAGGGTTACGCCCTTGTCTGCCTTGAGTACCGCTTGGCTCCGGCATACCGATGGCCAGCGCCGCTTTATGACACGAGGACGGCTATCCGCTTCATTCGCGCGCATGCCGCTGAATATCGCTTGGACCCTGGCAAGATCGCCGTCATGGGCAATTCGGCCGGCGCGCATCTGGCATGCATGGTCGCAGCTGTCGGCGGCACCGCGATTATGAAAGGCGAAGAGCTGGGGTATGCCGAGTTCGACGATTCGATCCAGTGCCTCGTGGGCGTGTATTCCCCGACGGACCTCGTGAAAATCGACGAAGATGACTGGTTTACCCTCAGCGGCCTCGAGAAGACGCACGGCAATTATGTCGCGGATTGCGATAGCGTACCCGACATGGAGAAGCCGCATAACATGTTGCTCGGCTATTCAGCCCGGAAGAATCCCACAGCAGCCGCGGCGGCGGGCCCCATCAACTTCGTCACGGAACGCTTTCCCCCGACATACCTAATACATGGGATTTGCGACCAACTTGTTCCGTACACCCAATCGGTAGCGCTGTGGCGAAAGGTCAACGACATCTGCGGCGAGGGACGTGCGCGGATCGAGCTGTTCCCCGGCTGTGTTCACGGCGACCCCGCCATGAAGACGGATGAGGTCATGAACAGGATCCTCGACTTTGTCGATGCCAATCTTTGGGAGGGCGAGCACCAACGCTCGCCGCTTCCCCCCAACCCGCGCACCATCGACAGCGCATAAGGCGGTTTAGAAAAACAAAAGGGCGGGCCCAAGGGACCCGCCTTCTGCACAGCATATATATGACGCTGTTAGTCTTCCTGAATCTCGGTGATGGCACCCATCGGGCACTCCTCGAGGCAGTCGCCGCAAGCGATGCATGCATCCTCGTTCACGACCTCGAGCACGCTATCGACAACCTCGATAACCTCCTGCGGGCAAGCGTCGACGCAAATTCCGCAACCGATGCAGGTATCTTCATCAATAATGGGACGGGACATAGTTGGCCTCCATTTCTATACGACCCCCCGTATCGGTAAGGGTCATCCCTTGCATTGCATCTCCTGGGAACGCAAGATACCACGTAATGTGGAGTTAGCAAAGCATAATTACCGCACTCCGGTAAGCGGGGCATATCGAGCCATGACACCCCTCAAACAGAATGCCTGATGTGTATAGA
>JAUNCA010000069.1:0-5092 GCA_030526775.1 Coriobacteriia bacterium
GAAGAGGATTTCGACGAAGACTTCGAGGATGACATCGAGCTTGAAGATGCCGAGGAATTCGAGGCCTGATAATGGGGCTTCCCGTTATCGACATACGCAACATACACCGCATCTACGAATCGTCGGCCGGATACACCCACGCGTTGCGGGGCGTGTCGCTGACGGTTTCGAAAGGGGAATTCCTGTGCATCATGGGCCCTTCGGGCTCGGGTAAGTCGACGCTCATGAACATCCTCGGTTGCTTGGATACCCCCACAACCGGCACGTACCTGCTCGAGGGCTTGGATGTCTCGCAGCTTGAAGATGACGACCTTGCGGAAATCCGTGCAAACCGCCTGGGATTCGTGTTCCAGAGCTTCAACCTGCTTCCGCGGGCGACGGTGCTGCGCAACGTCACCCTGCCGTTGACGTATACCGACATTCCCGTATCGGAGCGCAAGATACGCGCCGCGAAAGCGCTGGCGTCGGTGGGGCTTCCACCCGATTTCTTCGAGCACCGCTCGAACGAGCTTTCAGGTGGCCAGATGCAGCGTGTCGCCATTGCCCGGGCGCTTGTGAACGATCCGGCAGTGGTGTTTGCTGACGAGCCGACGGGCAACCTCGACACGGCGACCGGCGAGCTCATCATGAAGGCATTCCGGAGTCTGCACGATGCGGGCAAGACCATCGTGCTCATCACGCACGACGAGGAAGTTGCCGCTTGGGCAGACCGCATCGTGCATATTCGCGACGGTTTGCTGTACACCGACGAGGAGCACAAACGCCTTATCGAATCGAGGGGGCTCGCATGAGGGCGCGCGACTTGGCATACGAGACGGTGGCGGCGCTCGATGCGAACCGTGGCCGCAGCATTCTCACGGTGCTCGGCATCGTCATCGGCATCGCCGCGGTAATCGCCATGACGGCGCTCATCGGTGGCGTGCGGCAGTCGATGATCGAGCAATATGGGCTCTCCCAGGCGCGTATGGTGAGCATGTGGTGCTATTACGACCGCGAGATGACGATTGAAGATGTCGATGCGCTGTCGAAGGAAATGAGCGCCTATTACGAGGCCATCACGCCCGTGACGGGCACGTCCGAGACGGTTGTGGTGGGCAAGGTGAAGAAGGACGCCCAGGTAAACGGCGTGTATGCGGAGTATTCCGAAATCCAGAACCTGAAATTCACGCAGGGTCGTTTCTTCACCAAGAAAGAGGTCGAAGAAGAGGCGCGGGTTGTCGTTATCGAGCAATCGGCGCTGAAAGCCCTGTTCGATAACCCCAATGCCGAGGCGGTCGGGCAGGCCATTCATATCGGCAACGACGACTTCACCGTGGTCGGCGTGATTGAGAATACGTCATCGGTGGGCATGGACGATTGGATAACCGTCAACGTGCCGTATACGACCTGCATCAAACGGCTTGACGCCTGGTCTGATGTGTCCCAGGTGTATGGCCTGGCGCGCGAGGGCTCCGATATGGAGGAGATAGCGAAGTATACGGAGCGCTGGCTCGCGCGCCATTTCAAGGTGCCCGAAGACGAGCGGGAATCGTCGATTTACGTGCTGACGATGGATTCGATTATCAAGCAGCTCGATACGATGATCGGGTCGTTCCAGGCGCTCATGTTGGCTGTCGCGTCGGTGTCGTTGCTGGTTGGCGGCATCGGCATCATGAACATGATGCTCACGAATGTGACCGAACGCATCCGCGAGATCGGCCTGCGCAAGGCGCTCGGGGCGCGTCGCAGCGACATAACGGGGCAGTTCCTGCTCGAAGCGGTGTGCCTGACGCTTATCGGAGGCGTTATCGGCATCTTGGTCGGGTTCGGTGCTGCGTACTTGCTTGCCGATATTGCCGGTGGTGCGGTGTCGAGTGCGGTGGCTGGTGATTCTTCGGCCAACATAACCCCGACCATCGACATGCAGGCGGTGATGCTTGCAACGGCAATCTGCGTCGGCATCGGCATTGTCTTTGGCTACTACCCGGCCCGCCGCGCAGCCAAACTCGACCCCGTGGAGTCGCTGCGGTATCAATAGCGTGTTAATCGCGGTCGATAGAGCAGGCGACGATAAAAGCCTTGGAGTATTCGCCGTACGGTTGCTGCAGGGTCAGGCTGTAGCCATGCATGTCCGCAATGGTCTTGGCAATGGACAGGCCCAAACCGTTTCCGCCCTCGGTGCGGGATGCATCGCCGCGTGCGAACGGCTCGAACAGGTCCTGCGGATTGCCCTCGATCGGCTTGCCTGAATCGGCTACGACGACTTCCGCAACGCCAGCCCGGCGCACCAGGGCGAGCACGATGCGTGTGCCCGCGGGATTGTGGCGAATCGCGTTGGACAGGAGATTCGAGACCACACGCCGGATCTGGGTCTTGTCCGCCCAGATGGTCGCAGGTTCCTCCGGCACCTCGACGAGCAGCTCCATGCCTGCGTCCTCGGCATCGGTGTAGAGCGCAGCCGCCTCGTTCAGGAGCAACTGCGGCAAGTCGAAATACTCGCGCTCGAGCGCGAAGCCCTTGCTCTCGAGCTTGATGTAGTCGAAGAGCATCGTGGCAAGCTCGCCCATCTTGTCGGATTTCGCCACGATGGAATGCAGATAGCGCTGCCGGGTCGCCTCGTCCGGCACCATGCCGTCTTCCAGCGCCCGTGCGAGACTCGAGATGCCCATCACGGGAGTGCGCAGGTCGTGAGCCATGTCGCTGAGCATGAGGTTGCGCTGCGCGTAGTACTGCCGCCGCTCTTCCTCCGCGGCTTGGAGCTCGGAGGTCAACCGCTGTTTTACCAGGCGGGAATACACGAAACCGCTCGCGATTACCGGAATGACGATAAGCACGAGCGCCGTTTGCGCGACGAAGAACGCCTGAACCGGCGGCAGGTATGATGCAATCGGCATGATGATGGTTGCCGCAACCGGAACGCAGATTGCCTCGAGCAGCACCACGCATGCGGCGACAATAATAAATGTGAGCACGAGATAGCGCTGGAAGCGATTGTCGACACCTTCGGCTGCCATGTCGCTACCTTTCCAAGCGGTATCCGAGCCCGCGGATCGTGGCGATGTAGGCACCCGGATCTTCCGCAAGCTTCGCGCGCAGTTTGCTCATGCACACCATCACGCTGTTGTCGGCGGCCACGTAGGGCTCGCGCCAACCATGCTCGTAGATTTGCTGCTTCGTGAACACGCGGCCGGGATGCTCCATCAACAGCGTCATGATGCGCAACTCCACCGGCGTGAGCTCGATGGCTTGGCCGGCACGCGTGAGCGAACAGCCTTCGACATCCAACTCGAGGTCCCGTACGCGGAGCGATTGCGCCTCCGGTTGCGGGTTGGGGCCACTGCCGATCTCGTATGCGCGCCGCAGGTTGGAGCGCACTCGGGCAACGGCTTCCAGCGGGTTGAACGGCTTCACGAGATAATCGTCGGCGCCCAAGTCCAAGCCAAGGATCTTCTCGGGGTCCTGTCCTTTCGCCGAGATGATGATGACCGGCATGGGGTTGTCTTGCCGAAGGCGCTTGAGGGTCTGGTACCCATCGAGTCGCGGCATCATGATGTCGAGCAGGCAGAGGTCGATGTTGTCGGAGGTGACGGCTTCAAGCGCCTCGTGCCCATCGGCGGCCTCGACCACCCGGTAGCCGGCGTTCTCCAGATACAGCCGAAGCACCTCGCGGATATCGGCATCATCGTCGGCGATGAGTATGCAGCGTTGTTCCATGTCTTCCTCCCTTTGCGCCATTATAGGCGCAGAAACGCGGCTTCCGCCCGACGCGGTTGCATCGGGCGGAAGCGTTATCCCGTGTGCTTACTGCTGGCTCGCGTGGGCTCCACGCCAGGGGTCAGGCTCCGGGGTGGGTTCCGGGCCGGCCGTCGCGGGCACGGGAATCGCGGGAATCGGCTCGTTCGCAAAGTCGGGCAGCTGGTTTCCGTAGGCGAGCTCCTCGTACAGGGCCGCAGCGGTGGAGGAGTAGTACGGGCTTACGTAGAACACTCCGAACAGGCCGAGGGTGAGTCCCGAGAGAATCCACCATCCGATGAAGGAGAGGTCGAGGACGAAGGTCTTCCACTTATTGCCATGCATCAGGCGCTTGCTCTCCGCGAAAGCTTCCTTGTAGGTCATCTCGGGATGATCGGCCACGAGGTAGGGAATCATGCGGTATTCGTAGCTCTTCACGATGCCCGGGATGATGAGCAGCAGCGTCCAGAGGAAGGTGAACACGTCGCGCAGGATCATGGCCTTCACGCAGTTCGCGTAGCCGCGGTCGAAGGTGCTTACCGCTTCGCGCACCAGCGCCGGACGGTTCAGGTTCGCGGTGAAGAAGCCGCGGCAACCAGCCTGGAGCGGATTCCACACGAAGGCGTAGACGGCCAGGCTGAGCAAGAAGGTGATGAGGAGGACGAGGAAGAGCCCGCTCAGAACGGCTGGAGTGAGAACCCAAGGAAGCGCATCCGGGTTCACCTCTACATGTACTGGGGCATCGGAATCGAACCCTTCAACGTCGACCGAGAGACCGTCGGCCCCGAGGCTGACATGCGCGCTGTCTACCGACTCGGCATCCTCGGTGGAATCGGGGATTGAGCTGTGCTGCCCGTCTTCGCCCTTGCGGATGGAAAGCTCGCCATCCTCGCCGAGTACGACGTCGCTTCCATTACCATGGATGACGATGCCATTGTCGCCGACCACGACTTCCGAGTTGCCGTTCGTGTACTCGGTGCCATCAGAGCCGGCCGAACCGACGGAGGATGCGCCGGTGTTCCATGTGGCGGCGCCGAACATCGCAATCGTCAGAATCCAAGCGACGAGCACCGCTTTCCAATAATTCGCACGAAAGGACGTCTTGCCCTTTTCCTTCAGTTGCCGCCGTGTCCACATAACTGGTCTCCTTTCGGCGTTCCGTTTCGATGCTTACACGATACGGTGGCATTCTTTCGGAAACCCAAACGCCAACCTTTCCCTTTCCTTAACGTTCCTTTCGGGTTACTCCGGCCCCTGGCTGGGACGGGGTGGAACAGGGGACGGGGTTGGGGGGACACCTAAGCATGTAACTTGGACGCCCCACCCCGCCCCCGGTGCAGTGAAGTGGGACGCCCCAACCCCCCCCCGGTGCCCCCCCCGG
>JAUNCA010000069.1:5102-9385 GCA_030526775.1 Coriobacteriia bacterium
GGTTTGGCGTTCCACTTCAGCTTGAAAGTGGAACGCCAAACCCGTCCCCTGTTCCATTGAAGTGGAACGCCAAACCCGTCCCCTGTTCCACCCCGTTCCACAGCCGCCCAATCGCTAAGAATCCACAGTATGTTCGCTACCGCCGGGGCGGGGGTGTTGGTAAGATAGCTGCGAAAGATTCGCGCTCCGCTGCATTTACGGTTCAAGCACACTCGGTATCGGGGCCTCAATACGACGGACGAGGCGTAGCATGGCATTTGTTCACCTGCATAACCACACGGAATACTCCCTGCTCGATGGCGCAACGCACGTGTATGACATGGTCGAGAAGGCGGCAAGGCTCGGCATGCCCGCTGTCGCCATCACCGACCACGGCGTGATGTCGGGCGTGCCCGAGCTCGCCGATGCCGTCGACAAAGTGAAGAAGAAACTCGGCGTCGAGGTGAAGCCCATCTACGGTTGCGAGATCTATTTCACCACCGACAGCGAGCTGAAGCGCGAGGGCAAGCCGCCGCTGTACCACATGATCCTGCTCGCGAAGACCAACGAGGGGTATCACAACCTCGTGCGCCTGGTCTCCGAATCGCACGTGGAGAACTTCTACTACAAGCCTCGCACGACTTTCGAGATGCTGCAGAAATACAGCGCGGGCGTCATCGCGACAAGCGCATGCGTGGCGGGCATCATCCCGCGCCTGCTCGACGATCGCCGGTTCGAAGATGCCGTGAACTGGGCGCGCAAGCTCGCGGCCGTGTACGAGCCGGGCGATTTCTATATCGAGCTGCAGGACCAGGGCATCATCACCGATGCGGGCATGACGCAGCACGACCTGAACGTGCAGCTGACGAAGGTGGCTGCCGAGGCGGGCCTGAAAACCGTCGCAACGAACGACTTCCACTACCTGAACAGGGAAGATGCGAGCAAACAGGACCTGATGCTTTGCATTGGCACGGGCAGCAAGCTCGATGACACCAACCGCATGCGCTTCTCGAATGACGAGTTCTACATGAAGACGGAAGAGGAGATGCGCGAGGCGCTGCGCGACTTCCCCGAAGCGTGCGACACCACGGTGGAGATCGCCGAGAAATGCAACGTCGTGCTCGAGCGCGATTCCATCCTGCCGAAGTTTCCCCTGCCGCCCGGCGAGACCGAGGAAAGCTGGTTTAGGCATCAGATCGAGGAAGGCTTGGCCAAGCGCTATGGCGAGAACTGGCGCGAGGTGGAGGTCAATGGCATCTCGGTGCTCGAACGCTACGAGCATGAAGCGGGCATCATCATCAAGCAGGGGTTCCCGGCGTACTTCCTCATCGTGCAGGAATACATCATGTGGGCCAAGAACCATGGTATCGGCGTGGGGCCGGGCCGCGGCTCGGCGGCTGGCGCCATCGTGGCCTATGCGATGGGCATCACCGACCTCGACCCCTTGCCGAACGGCCTGCTGTTCGAGCGCTTCCTTTCCGAGGAACGCGTCGAGATGCCCGATATCGACGTCGACTTCGACGATAAGCACCGCCAGGACGTTATCGACCACGTGCGTGACGTCTATGGTGAAGACCACGTCGCGGGTGTGATCACCTTCGGCAAGCTGCAGGCGAAGAACGCCGTGCGCGACGCCGCGCGCGTGATGGACGAGCCGTACAGCGTGGGTGACCGCATCTGCAAGATGATCGGCAACGACCTGGGCATCACCATCGACCAGGCCATCGCGAAGAACCCCGACCTGAAGCAGGCGTACGAGTCCGAGGAAGACATCGCCGCGGTTATCGATGCGGCCCGCTCCATCGAGGGCAACGTGCGCAACGAGGGCGTGCATGCCTGCGCGACCATCATCTGCCGCGACCCCATGAGCGAGCACGTGCCGCTGAAGCGCGACACCAAGGGCGGCGGCATCATCACGCAATACGATGGCCACTACACGCCCGACCTGGGCTTGCTGAAGATGGACTTCCTGGGCCTGCGCACCTTGGGTGTCATTACCGGCGCTTGCAACAACATCCGCGAGCGTTTCGGCATCGACATCGACCCGAACGCCATTCCGCTCGACGACGAGAAGGCATTCGACCTCATGTGCGGCGGCAACATGGACGGCCTGTTCCAAGTGGAAAGTGCACTGTACGTCACGCTGTTCGCCCGCATGAAACCGCGTCAGTTCAGCGACATCGTGGCATCCATCGCGCTGAACCGCCCGGGCCCGCTGCAGAACGGCTTCGTCGACGACTACGTGAACCGCGTTTCCGGGCGCGCTCCCGTGGTGTATTACGACAATCGCCTACGTCCGATTCTCGAGGAAACCTACGGCACGATTGTCTACCAAGAGCAGTTGATGCAGATTTCCATGGCTATGTCCGGCTTCAGCCCGGGCAAAGCCGACAAGCTGCGCAAGGCCATGGGCAAGAAGAAGATCGACATCATGAACGCCCTGGAAGACGACTGGAACCAGGGCGCGGTCGACAACGGCTACTCGCTCGAAGTGGCTCAAAAGATCTGGAGCGACGCGAAGAAATTCGCCGAGTATGCGTTCAACAAATCGCATTCGGCTTGCTACGCCGTGCTTGTGATGCGCACTGCTTACCTGAAGGCGCATTACCCGTACGAATTCATGGCTGCGGTGCTTACGAGCTACATGGGCAACAACGACCGCCTCACGCAGTACGTGTCCAGCTGCAACCGCTCGAATATCCCCGTTCTTCCGCCCGACATCAACAGCTCAAACCTCGAGTTCACGCCCACCGATGAGGGCGTGCGCTTCGGTCTGGCCGGCGTGCGCGGCGTCGGCGAAAAGGTGGTCGAGGCCATCATCGCCGAGCGCAAGGCCAATGGCCCGTACACCTCGCTGCACGATTTCGTCGAACGCGTCGATTACAAGGTGTACAACCGCAAGACGCTCGAAGCGCTCATCAAGGCCGGGGCTTTCGATTCCACCGGGTACACGCGCAAGCAGCTGATGTACTTCATCGACGAGACCCTGCTGCTCGAGTCGGCCGCAAAGCGCCAGCGCGATCGCATGGCCGGGCAAGGTTCCATCTTCGACATGTTCGCCGATGATGGTATGGATTCCGGCATGGACGACGAAGTTCCGCCGCCCGATGGCGTGGAATGGGAGCGCCGCACCCTGCTCGCCTTCGAGAAGGAGATCCTCGGCATCTTCGTTTCCGACCACCCGCTGAACCCCTACAAGAATGCGCTCGCCCGCTTGGCGAAGCATAGCCTGTCGGAGCTCGAATCGCGGGGCAAGGACGTGAAGAACGGAACCTTCGCCGGCATGATTTCGGGAGTTTCCACGCGCATGACCAAGCGAAACACGAAGATGTCGATGTTCACGCTCGAGGACACCACCGGCCACGTGGAGTGCATCTGCTTCAACTACGACGACAACGCCGCCGCCATCCAAGAGGACGCCATTGTCTCGATTAAGGGCAAGTTCGAGGTTACCGACCGCGGAAGCCAGATTGTGGCCTACGAGGTGCATCCCATCGAGCTTGACGAAGCCGATGTGAACCGCCCGCCCGACAAGCTCACGATTTCGGTCGCCATGCGCGAATTCAACCAGAACGTGTCGACGAACCTCGTGCGCATCCTGAGGAAATACCCAGGTCACGATGGAGTGGAGCTGTTCGTTCGCCAAAGCGATGGACGCCGGCTGCGCGCCGAGTTGCCCGTCGTGGTGGATTCGCACAACCCCCTGCTGCTCTCGGAGGTAACCAGCCTTTTCGGCCATACATCGTGGAGATCGGCATCGTGAATCGCGCTGCAATCGATTCCATGACCGTCGATACGGCGGGCATCGACGCGCAGCTCGCCATCGTGCTGTCGTATAACGGTGCGTCGTTCGCGGGCTTCGCGCGGCAGCCGGGCCAGCATACCGTGCAAGGAGATATCGAGCACGCGCTCGGCCTTGCCCTGCGTCGCCCGGTGGAAGTCGTATGCGCGGGTCGTACCGATGCGGGCGTTCACGCGCGCGGCCAGGTGGTGAGCTTTCCCATCACGCAAGAAGAGCTCGACGAGCGCAACCTCTTCAAGTTGAAGCGCTCGCTGCAAGCGCTTACCGATGACGCGATAACCATCCAGACGCTCTCGGTGATGCCGCCCGATTTTTCGGCGCGCTTTTCCGCTATCGAGCGGGAATACCGGTATCTGCTGATGCCCGGCGGCCGGCATCCGCTGTTCCTGCGCGATTGGTGCTGGGATGTGCGTCGCGAGCTCGACATGGATGCTATGAACGAAGCCGCATCGCTGCTGGTGGGCGAACACGACTTCAAGAGCTTCTGCCTTGCCGCCTCTGC
>JAUNCA010000069.1:9395-11242 GCA_030526775.1 Coriobacteriia bacterium
AGGTGATCAAAACGCGGTCGCCCTTTTCGACGTTTGCCGCCTCTGCCGAGGGAAAGAACACGGTGCGCACCTTGCATGATGTGCACGTGGTGCCGGTGAACGTGCTGGGCGAGGAAGCCTTGAGCGTTCGCGTGACGGGCACGGCCTTCCTGCATTCCATGGTGCGTTCCATCGTGGGGACGCTCGTAATGGTGGGGGCGGGGCTGCGAGCGCCTGCCTGGGTTGCGGAGGTGCTTGAGGCGCGGGATCGACAGGCTGCTGGGGAGAATGCGCCTGCCTGCGGGCTCGTGTTTTGGCGCGTTTTGTATCGCGGTGGGGTTCCTTGTTATGAGCGGGACTTGCTTGAGGTGCCTTTGGACCTGACCGCCCGGACCTGGCTGAAGAGACTGATGCCACCGATACTCACTTAGGGGGAGTAAGTGAGCAGGATGTGAAGCTGGCGGAGGCTGCTTTGGAGGCGCTCGAGCTGGGGGAAGAAGAGGGGGACGTGGTTGTGACCTCTTCGGGGTCCTCGAGCGATGCGTTCTCGGAGGCTGTTCTCACGGCTCCTTTGCCGAAGGCGGTGGAAGAGGCTGCGGCACGCGTGCGCAAGGGGGAAATGCGCGTGAACGAGGTTTCCGGGCCGGCGATCCCCGCGGCTCCGCGGACGAAGCGCATTGCCCCGGCCGATCCGCAGCCGGCGGAAGGCGAGGTCTCCTTAACGTTCGAGGTGCACCAGGATTCGGCGGCTACCCGGGCCATCAAGGCCGAGAAGGAGAAGAAGGGCAAGGCGAAAGGCGGGCTTTTCCGCCGGTTGCGCGGAAAGTCGGGCGACGATGCATAAGCCGAGCGATTACGCACATGGATTTGGCGAGCGTCCGGCCTCGCATTGGGACGATACGCCCCTGTACGAGGGCGAGCCGGTTGAGGAGGAAACGCCAAAGGAACCGATGGAGCTTGCCACGTTCCGCTTGCTCTACGAATCCGACCGCATCTGCCTGTTCGAGACCCGCGATGGGCATATCACAGCCGTAGCCGTAGACCGTCTGGCATAGCCAGTCATTCGCAAAGACGTATAGCGTGCGATATAATAGCGAGCACTAACCAAATGGGTAAACGGGGAGGTGCGTATGGCTACAACAAGGCGGGAATCTGCCTTCGTCTCCGGTGGTGGGGGTTTTCTCGGTTCGTATGTGGTGGAAGACCTGCTAGAAGCCGGATTCCAGCGTATTTACGTGCTTGCCCGCAGGTCGGCTTCGCACGATGTGCACGAACGCTTGCAGGCCTTGTGGTGGCGCCGTCCCGCGTTGCTGAACGAGCTCGGGCAGCGGATCGTGCCCGTCGAAGGCGACATAACGCGCGAGCTCCTCGGGCTTGACCAGGAGAAATACCAAGAACTCGCCAACGAGGTCAGCCATATTGTGCACACCGCCGCCGAAATCGGGGTGAACGAGACCGCGGAGCGCTTCGGCGTGGTGAACGTCGATGGCACGCTGAATATGCTTTTGTTCGCGGATGCAGCCCAGAAATCCGGTGGCTTGGAGCGTTTTGTTCATGTTTCCACGGCATACGTAGCGGGAACGCGCAGCGGGTACATTCGCGAAGACGAGCTGACTGCTCCCGGCTTCAACAGCCTCTACGAGCAGAGTAAATATGGCGCCGAGCTCCTCGTGCATGATTTTGCTGAGAGCTTCCCCGTGGCCATCGTGCGCCCGGCCCAGATAGTGGGGGATACCAAGACGGGTTTCGTCGCCACGTTCAACACCCTGTATTACCCCATGAAGCTCTACCTCAAGGGGCAGCTGCCCGTGGCCCCCGTATCGGCCGAGCAGCGCTTGAACATGGTGCCGGTCGATTACGTGGCCGAC
>JAUNCA010000206.1 GCA_030526775.1 Coriobacteriia bacterium
CGGATCCCTACCCTTCGGTTTCAGGTATGTATCGTTCACCGGGTTCTTGGGTTTCCTGCGTTCACCCGGGGCTATCATGGGCCCATAGGAAAAGCCCTTAGAGAGGAGCCCTCATGGATCTTAAGCTTCAGGACAAAGTTGTTTTGGTTACCGGCGGTACCGGCGGCATCGGCAAGGCAATCGTGAAGGCCTTCCTCGCTGAAGGCGCCAAGGTCGCATTCTCGTCCACCCGCCAGGAAAAGGCCGACGCACTGATGGCCGAGCTCGACGCGGGCGATAAGGTCCAGGGCTTCATCGCCGACATGACCAAGGAAGAGGAGATCGCGGGCTTCGTCGAGGCTGCGAAGGCTCACTTCGGCACCATCGACGTCGTCGTCCCGAACGCTGGCTACGAAGGCCAGGCGCATCCGGTGCAGGATATGACCCTCGACCTGTTCGAGAAGACCTACATGATGAACGTGTTCGCTCCGATGCTCGTGATGAAGTACGCGGCGCCCACGCTCATCGAGAAGCAGTCCGGCGCAATCGTCGTCATCGCTTCCGCCGCCGCCTACGAGCCCACCGCGGGCAACAGCGCTTACGTGAGCTCCAAGTACGCGGTCGCCGGCCTCACCAAGTGCGTGGCCATGGAGCTCGGCCCGGTTGGCGTGCATGTGAACTACATCTGCCCCGGCCCGGTGGACACCCCGATGATGCTGCGCATCGAGAAGGACTTCTTCGGCGACTCCATGACCCACGAAGAGGCCCAGGCTATGCTGGCCGGCCAGTATGCCATGGACAAGCGCTATGCCAAGCCCGAGGAAGTCGCGACGGCCGTCGTGTACCTGGCCTCCCCCGTGTCTTCGCACACCGCCGGCATGGGCATGCACATCGACTCCAAGGTTTCCGCTGCCAACTAACCAGTTGCCAACAGCAAACCCATTTGC
This sequence comes from Coriobacteriia bacterium, assembly GCA_030526775.1. Classification (GTDB taxonomy): domain Bacteria; phylum Actinomycetota; class Coriobacteriia; order Coriobacteriales; family Eggerthellaceae; genus UMGS1519. The sequence goes on from JAUNCA010000206.1 coordinate 927, forward strand.
GGGCGCCCTCCGGGGCGCCCGTTTTCATTTCCCGCACTCCCCTGGCACGCTGACTCTTTGCGCGCGATGAGTCAACATCCCCAGGGGACATTGACTCATCATTGCACGTAAACTTCACCGCGCGGGATGATGCCGTTCCAGACACCGGCTAGTTCGAGGGCGCCATCGAGGGCGAACAGCACGGCAAGCACGATGGCAAGGCGGGTGGCAGCCTGCGGCTTTGCCTCACACCAGCGCGCTATCCACGGCTCGAGGAAGTAGAGGAACACGAGGCCGCCGATGACGAAGCGCATGGTGAATTCAGGTGCGACCCTCCCCTGGAAATTGCCCCACGACGTGGAATAATCCCAGGGCATGAATCCCATGAGGGCCTCGCAGGCATAGCTTGCCACCAGCTCGACAAGCGATACGAGCAGGAAGATGCCAACCGCGACGACGATGACTTCTACCACCATCGGGCATTTCTCGCGCAACCGGGCGCACAGGGGCTTGAAGCACGCGATGATGAGCAGGCCACCGATACCGTAGATGGGGCACCACGGCCCCGCGAAGCTCGCGCGCGGATGAAAGCCTCCTTGCACGATGAAGTCGTTAATGATCTCGTAGCACCACCCGACGCACGAGAACAGCATGAACAGGATGAACACCTTCGCCACTTGCAGTCCGGCCTTACCCGTTGCCATGCGCCGCCTTCCCTACGCTTTGCCCTGCAACCCCATTGTACATAACCATGTGGGGTCAGTCCCCACATGGTGGTCGCGATTCAGCGGGTTTCAGAAACGTGGGTGTCCTTGGCTGGCAGGTTCACCAGCACGACGGCAGCAAGGATGAGTGCCATGCCGGTAAGCTTCAGCACGCCGGTGCTTTCACCATACACGAAGATGCCGAGCAGGCTTCCCACCACCGGCTCGATGGTGGCGAGGATGGCGGCGCGGCTGGTTTCCAGGTGCTTGAGCCCCGTGGTGTACAGCAGGTACGGCATGATGGTGCAGAACAAGCCTAGACCCAGGTACCACAGGAAGAGCGGCGGATCCGCGAGGGCGGTCGCGATAGTGTGCGCGGGGTCTCCCAGCAAGGTGCTCGCAATCATGCCCATGAGGAAGGTGCAGAACGTGATGGTGAGGGTATCGTAACGCTCGAGCGCCTTTCGCCCGAAAATCGAGTAGGTGGCGTAGAAGAAACCCGAGGCCACGCCCGCGGCAAGCGCCATCGGCGGGAGCACCACCTGCCCGCCGAGGATACCGGCTACCAGCACGCACCCGATGAAGGTCAGGCATACCGCCACAACCTTGCGGCGCGTAATACGTTCGCGGAAGAACAGCGCGCTCATGAGCACGACGAAGATGGGCGACGTGTACAGCAGCACCACGGCGATGGACGCCTCCGATAAGCTGATGCAGGTGAAGTAGCACACGTTGAACAATGTGACCGACACCACGCCCGTACCGAAGAACAGCCACAGGTCGCGCAACCGGATGCGCAGCATGGATGGGTCGACCACAAGCAGCACGACGAGCATTCCAAATGCGCCGACCACCATGCGCACGTCCGAGATTTCCATGGAGGAAAGCCCCGCTGCATCGAGGGCACGCACGAACAGGCTGATGCACCCCCAGAGCACACCAGCCCCCAACACGCATGCTGTCGCCTTCGCCGTAGTCATAGCCAGGTATTATCGCGCACTCGCTCCGAAAAGCCAGATGGACAGTTGAAGCTTTTCGCGAATGGTCAGTCTCGAGGCAAGAACCCAGCCGCCATGCACAAGGCCCTGGCTCCAAATGCAGGGTGTGCGGCCGACAAAGGCTGCATTCCGAGCCACTCCGCAGGATGGTTGGCCCCAAATGCAGGGTTTGCTGACAGCAAAGTCTGCATTTCGCGCCATTCCCGCAATCGCTTGGTTCCAGATGCAGGGTTTGCCGGCAGCAGATGCTGCATCCCGCGCCATGCATGGGGCCGGC
>JAUNCA010000207.1 GCA_030526775.1 Coriobacteriia bacterium
GCCAGATGCTTGCTTGGGCGCATTGGCGACATCGGCGGCAGAAGCGGTCGACTGCTCGCCGACGGCCTTCGTTGCCGTAAAGTCCTGCAATGCCGGAGCGGTCGCGGCATCGGGTGCAGTATCAACGGCAAGTGCCTGACCCTGCGGGATGCAAACGGTCATCACCGCCGCCAGTAATACCGCCGATAGCCCGATGGCTAGTTTCGTGATGAATGATGAACGGGTTGCCTCCATTGCCAGCTCCTCCCATAGAACAATGCGTGCGTTAAGTATAAAAGATGACAGTATAGAAATGAGGGACAAGCGGTGCTGGTTGGGTAAGCTGTTGGCTGGCAAGCGGGAATACGCCGCAGTTGGAACGCTGGAGATCCTTCGCTTCGCTCAGGATGACGTAGGGGGTCGGAGGCGCTTTTACTTGCCGGCGGCTTTGGCTTGGTCCCAGAGGGCTTGGAGGTCGTCGAAGGGAAGGTCGGATATGGCGCGGCCGGTGGCCCAGACGGCGCCCTCCATGAATGCCCAGCGGTTGCGGAATTTGCGGCAGCTTGCGCGCAGGGCTTCCTCGGAGTCGATGTTCAGCTTGCGCGCCACGTTCACGAGCGAGAACAGCACGTCGCCAAGCTCGAGTTGCATGGCTTCCTTGTCGCCGGTGACGCTGGCTTCGCGCAGTTCGGCGATTTCGGAGAACACCTGGTCCCACACGTCGTCGACGGTATCCCACTCAAACCCGCAGTTCACGGCCTTGCGAGAGATCTTCTGCGCCTGGATGAGCGCCGGCATGCCGGAAGACACGCTATCGAGCAGCGGTTCCGGACGCCCGCCGCGCTTCTCGGCGGCGGCTTCCTCGCGCGCGCGCTCCGCGACCTTCACTTGCTCCCACAGCTCGTTCACCTCGTCGGGAGTAAGCTCGCGGCCATCTTCACGCGCAAACACATGCGGATGCCGGCGGATCATCTTCTCGTTCACCACCGCGCACACGTCATCGATGGTGAACTCCCCCGCATTCGCCGCGATCTGGCTTTGCAACACTACCTGCAGCAACACATCGCCAAGCTCGTCGCGCATCTTCTCCGCATCATCCTTATCGATAGCGTCGACGCACTCGTACGCTTCCTCCAAAAGGTACTGCGAGATGCTCTGATGCGTCTGCACCCGATTCCAAGGACACCCCGAAACCGGATCGCACAGCTCCCGAACCGTCTCGCAAAACGCCTCAAAGTTAGGATGAGTTGCCATGAACAATCCTCCAGTTACTAGCGATGGTCAAACCCCATCAGGTCGCGGTCTGCCGGAAGGTGCCGGCGGTCGTATGCGACAAACTATAGGCCGGCCCTAGGCCGGCCGTCGCGAAATCTTCGATTTCGCCCTTATATCCGCATCCAGGGAAGCGCCCGAGCTGTTTGAAGGCGAAGAGCGAAGCGTCTTCACCTTCAAATGCGAGGAAGCGGACCGTGGCCGCAGGCACCTTCCGGCAGACCGCGGTCGTCAGAATCTATTCCCAAGCACTCCTACCACGCAGGGCTTTCGCGCCAATATCAGTCCGGAACTGCTTCCCATCAAAGTCAATCAAGGCCGCAGCCTGGTACGCCAATTCACGCGCACCCGCGAACGAGTCTCCAAGCGCGGTGACGTTCAGCACACGCCCACCGCTGGTAAGCACCGCACCATCGGCAACCTTCGTCCCCGCATGGAACACGGTCACGCCGTCCAGCGCCTCGGCAGCGTCGATGCCAGTGATGACCTTGCCCTTCTCGTACGCCTTCGGGTAACCCTGGCTCGCCAGCACAACCGAAACCGCCCAAGCGTCCGACCAGGCCAGTTCCACGTCTTCCGGACGCCCTTCGGCCACCGCGTACATCACGTCCACGAGGTCGCTCTGCAAGCGCGGCAGCACCACCTGAGTCTCGGGGTCGCCAAAGCGTGCGTTGAACTCGAGCAGCTTCGGGCCGGTCGGCGTGAGCATGAACCCGCCGTACAGGCAGCCGCGGTAGTCCATGTCGAACGGCTCGCCGACGGTGGCTGCGGCGGCACGGGCCATAACGTCCTTCATGGCGGCCATTTCCTCGTCGGTGACGATGGGTACCGGCGAGTACACGCCCATACCGCCCGTGTTCGGGCCCAGGTCGCCGTCGTAGGCGCGCTTGTGGTCTTGTGCGGGCTCCATGCAGAAGGCCTTGCCGTTGCTGACGAAGGCGAGCAGCGAGCATTCGGGGCCGGTGAGGCATTCCTCGATAACCACGCGGGCACCGGCCGCTCCGAAGGCACCGCCGAAGGCGTCCTTCACGGCAGCGCGTGCTTCTTCATTGGTTGCCGCAACGACAACGCCCTTCCCCGCCGCCAGGCCGTCGGCCTTCACGACGATGGGGGCCGCGTGCTCGTCGAGGTAGGCAAGCGCCGACGACTCGTCGTCGAACACGCCGTAATCGGCGGTCGGCAGGCCGTTGGCTAGCATGAACTCCTTGCTAAAGCTCTTCGAGCCCTCGAGACGCGCGCAGCTCGCGCTCGGGCCGAACACCGCGATACCAGCGGCGCGCAGCACGTCTGCCACGCCGGCAACCAGCGGGGCTTCGGGGCCGATCACCACGAGGTCGATGGCCTTTTCCTGCGCGAATGCCAGAACGGCCGCGCCGTCTTCGGCATTCAAGCCCGCCACGTTTTCCGCGATGCCCGCGGTTCCGCCATTGCCCGGCGCCATGTAGAGCTTTTCGCACTTCGGCGACTTTGCCAACGCCCAGCCGATTGCGTGTTCGCGGCCACCGCCGCCCAGCACCAGAATATTCATGCAAATCCCCTCTTCTTGGGAGCTATCGAAATCACGCCCTATCATACCTCACCCTCAATTGAGACACCCGCCCTCAGGGGATTTTTGTCTCATTT
>JAUNCA010000070.1 GCA_030526775.1 Coriobacteriia bacterium
GCGAGGAAGTGCCCGATGGCGTGGACGGCGAGTTCTGCAGCCGCGGCTACAACACGATGAAGGGCTACTACAAGATGCCTATCGCCACCGCGAACACGGTTGACGAGGACGAGTGGCTGCACTCCGGCGACCTCGCGCGCCGCAACCCCGATGGAACCTTCGTCATCACGGGCCGCTTGAAGGACATGATCATCCGCGGCGGCGAGAACATCTACCCGAAGGAGATCGAGGAGTTCATCTACACGCATCCGAAGGTAGAGGACGTGCAGGTCATCGGCGTTCCCGACAAGAAGTGGGGCGAGGAAGCCATGGCGTGCATCATCCCGCGTGCGGGCCAGACCATCGAAGAGGCCGAGATGCGCGAGTACATCAAGAGCCACATGGCACGCCACAAGGTGCCGCGCTATATCCGCTTCGTCGACGCGTTCCCGCTGAACGCCGCCGGCAAGGTCCTGAAGTACAAGATGCGCGAGGAAGCCGTCGAGTTCCTCGGCCTGCAGGATCTCGTGAAGTAATAACGACGTAATAGGAAGTTGGGGAGTTTTATGATGTGGGGAGCCGGTGGTCGAGCATACGAAGACCGCCGGCTCCTTTGTTTGGCGCGACGCCGGTAGACGTCGCCGATTCGATTCGGTGGACAAAGGCTTGAGTAGCTTGTTTGGGCGGCTCGAATTGGTGTTTCGGCAGAATCTAATCTAGAAATTGACAAAAATGAAGATATTTAATACCAGAGAGGGCTGCAAGCCGCTTTCTAAAGGGCTCGAATGGCCAGTATGCCTGGTTATGGGATCCGATAGAACGCTAATACCCGATGGGGATGGCGATAACGGTTCTCCGAGTATTAAAAATCTTCAAATTTGTCATTTTTAACTCGAAAATTTGCCCAAATCGATGCACGGAGCCCAATTCATCGCTACGAGCCATTTGCGGGTGCTCGCGAATCATATGTCTGCAGTGTGTTTCTGCGAGAACCGCTGTGAGAGCGTTATAATTCATTTTTCCTGGAGACATATCGAAAAGGATCACATATGAGCAATTACGTAACCGTTGATGGCAACGAGGCATGTGCCAGCACGGCGTATGAATTCACGGAAGTCGCGGCTATCTACCCGATTAGCCCGTCGAGCCCGATGGCAGGGCATACGGACGCTTGGAGTGCCCAGGGTCGCCTGAACATGTTCGGGCAGCGCGTGAAGCTTACCGAGATGCAGTCCGAGGCAGGCGCGATCGGTGCCATCCACGGCGTGTTGGAGGCTGGCGCACTCGGAACGAGCTTTACGTCGAGCCAGGGCCTGATGCTGATGATTCCCACGATGTACCGCATCGCGGGCGAACGTCTTCCCGGCGTGCTCCATGTGGCCAGCCGTACGGTGGGCACGCATGCACTTTCCATCTTCGGAGACCATTCCGACGTAATGGCCTGCCGCGACACGGGCTATGCGCAGCTTTCCAGCGGCAGCGTGCAGGAAGCGGCCGACCTCGCGGCGGTGGCGCACTTGGCTGCCATCAAGGCGAGCATTCCGTTCATGCACTTCTTCGACGGCTACCGCACCTCGCATGAGCTGTCGCGCATCGACAAGCCCGACGCGAAGGCGCTTGCAGGCTTGGTCGACGCTGAGGCCCTCGACCGCTTCCGCACTCGGGCGCTGAACCCCGAGCATCCGCGCATGCGCGCGATGGTGCAAAACGGCGACGTGTTCTTCCAGATCCGCGAGGCGAACAACGTGGCGTACGACGAGCTGCCCGACATGGTGGAGAGCATCATGGGCCAGGTTGGCGGTATCACCGGCCGCACCTACCATGTGTTCGACTACTACGGCGCCGCCGATGCCACCGACGTGGTGGTTGCCATGGGCAGCGTGTCTGGCACCATCCAGGAGACCTGCGATTATCTGAACGCGAAGGCAGAGCGCGAAGGCTCCGACCGCCGCTTCGGTTTCGTGCAGGTGCACCTGTACCGTCCGTTCAGCAACAAGCTGCTGCTGGCGGCGCTGCCGGAAACCGCTTGCCGCATCGCCGTGCTCGACCGCTGCAAGAGCATGGGCGCCTCGGGCGAGCCGCTGTACAAGGACGTTTTGGGCGCCATCGCCGACAGCGACCGCGCCGAGCGCACGCTCGTCGTGGGCGGCCGCTATGGCCTGAGCTCGAAGGACGTTGACCCGGCGCAGATCGTGGCCGCGTTCAACAACTTGGTGGCGGAATCCCCGGTGAACAGCTTTACCGTGGGCATCGACGACGACGTGACCCACCTGTCCATTCCCGTGCCCGTGCTGGACGACTTCGACGATGGCGGCGTGTATAGCTGCAAGTTCTGGGGTCTCGGCGGCGACGGCACCGTGGGCGCGAACAAGAACACCATCAAGATCCTGGCCGATGCCGAGGATATGTTCGCGCAGGCCTATTTCGAGTTCGACACCAAGAAGAGCTACGGCGTGACGAAGTCGCACCTGCGCCTTTCCAAGAATCCCATTCGCGGCACCTACTTCGTGAAACGTGCCGACTTCGTGGCCTGCCACAACCAGGGCTACATGCAGAAGTACGACGTGGTGCAGGAAGTGAAGCCGGGCGGCATGTTCCTGCTAAACACCCAGTGGAGCGCTGACGAGCTGTCCGAGAAGCTTCCCGGCCAGGTGAAGCGCTACATCGCGAACAACGGCATCCGCATGTACACCATCGACGCGGTGGAGATTGCGCAGCGCTTGGGACTGGGCAGCCACACCAACACCGTGCTGCAGGCAGCCTTCTTCAAGGTTGCGGGCCTGATGGACGCGGATGCGGCGCTCGAGGCCATGAAGGCCGCAGCTCGCAAGACCTACGCCAAGAAGGGCGATGCCGTGGTGGCGAAGAATGTGGCCGCCATCGACGAGGGTGGCCTCGGCGTGCACGAGTTCGCGATTCCCGCCGATTGGGCGGACGCGGCCGACACGCCCGCGCCCGATTTCTCGCACCTGCCCGAGGGCATTCGCAAGTTCCTGATGCCCGCCGCGTTGCTGAAGGGCGATGACCTGCCCGTGAGCACCTTCGTGGGCGAATTCGAGGACGGCACCTTCGACAACAGCTTCACGAAGTACGAGAAACGCGGCATCGCCGTGCAGACCCCCGTGTGGGATTCCACGAAGTGCATCCAGTGCAACCGCTGCTCGTACGTGTGCCCGCACGCGGTGGTGCGCCCGTTCCTGCTTACCGAGGAAGAGGCTGCTGCTGCGCCCGCTGGTTTCACCGTCGTGGACGCCAAGGGCAAGCAGGCGAAGGGCTTGAAGTACTCCCTCCAGATTTCGGAATTCGACTGCACCGGTTGCGCGAGCTGCGCAAGCGTGTGCCCGCAGGATGCGCTGACGATGCATCCCGTGGAGCTCACCGACGAGCGTCGCGCCGAATGGGATTACTCGCAGGAGCTCTCCGACAAGGGCGACCTGTTCGATCCGTATTCCGTGAAGGGTTCGCAGTTCCGCCAGCCGCTGCTCGAGTTCAGCGCCGCCTGCGCCGGTTGCGGCGAGACGCCGTATGCCAAGCTGCTCACGCAGCTGTTTGGCAGTCGCGTGTACTGGGCGAATGCAACCGGCTGCTCGCAGGCATGGGGTTCCGGCGAGCCGGGCATCCCGTATACCGTGAACAAGCGCGGCTTCGGCCCGGCGTGGACGAACAGCCTGTTCGAGAACAACGCCGAGCTGTCATATGGCCTGTACCTGTCCAGCACGCAGCAGCGCGAGGCCGAGAAGATGCGCGTCGAGGCGCTGCAGGCCGCTCTACCCGCAGATGCCGCGCTCGCTGACCTGTGCGCAGCCTATAGGGATGCCTACGATAGCTTCGAAGGTTCCCGCCAAGCATCCGATTCCCTCGTCGCAGCTCTCGAGGCGGCGGAGGGACTCTCCGACGATGCGGCCCAGATTGCGGCTGACATCCTGAAGCACAAGGACCAGCTCGCTAAGAAGACCTTCTGGATGTTCGGCGGCGACGGTTGGGCCTACGACATCGGCTTCGGCGGACTCGACCACGTGCTGTCCACGCGCGAGAACTTCAACGTGCTCGTGGTGGACACCGAAGTGTATTCCAACACCGGCGGCCAGAGCTCGAAGGCTACGCCGGCCGGCGCGGTGGCCGAATTCGCGAGCAGCGGCAAGAAGACCAGCAAGAAGGACCTCGGCGCGATCCTGATGAGCTACGGCTACGTGTACGTGGCGCAGGTGGCCATGGGTGCCGACTACAACCAGCTGGTGAAAGCGCTGAAGGAAGCCGAGGAATACGATGGTCCGGCCGTGGTCATCGCATATGCACCTTGCACCTCGCATGGCCTGAAGTGCGGCATGAAGGACGTCCAGGGCGAGATGAGGCGTGCCACCGAGAGCGGTTACTGGCCGTTGTATCGCTTCGACCCGCGCAAGGAACATCCGATGACGCTCGATTCGAAGGCACCGACCCGCGATTACCTGGAGTATCTCGACGGCGAGAACCGCTATGCATCGCTGAAGAAGAGCTTCCCCGAAGAGGCCGCCCGCCTGTTCGTGGCCAGCAAGGCCGACGCGGAGCGCCGCTTCGAGCGCTACCAGCAGATGGCTGCCGAGTAAGCCACAAGGAGCCCGCGGGGGATAGCCCCCGACCCGGATGAAATCCAAAAGGAAACCCCGCATGTGCGGGGTTTCCTGCTTCAAGTGCCTTACGTGATTTAAACTGCGAAGCGTTACTTCGAGAATCTCATGTACATTTCCATGCCATACGCTTCGCCGACGTTCATGACGATGTCATCGCCAAGGGCTTTCACGGCGACTTCAGAGTAACCGTCGGAGACAACGGCGCCGTTTTCGCCGATGCTCCAGTTGGCCTCGCTGCCGAGCATCGTCGCCTTGCCTCGGGCTTCGAAGGCGATAACCATCTCATCGCTGCCATTCATGGCGGCCAAGCTGGCGGAATCGCCGTACATCGTGGCGCCCTCATAGCTCATGGCGGTGACCTTCCAGGTGCCGATAAGCGTGTCTTCTGAGGTGATGTCGGTCGCTTGGCTCATGTCGAGCATTTTCATACCCTCGATGGAGCCGTTCTCGCTGAAGATGATGGTGCCTTCTTGATCGTTGGAATTGATGGTGAGGCGAACCGTGTCGTCCTGGTATGTCACTTTAGCTGCGCCGGAGATCATGGCATCTTCGCTCTTGTTTTCAAGTTCGATGGTAAGCGTATTCTCGTCGGCCTGTTTCCAGGTGAACGAGGTCGTGTCATCATCCAGCGTTACCTTTCCAGTGCCATCTGCAGCGATGCTCAGCGCAGCGGTGCCCACTCCCATAGAAGAAAGGTCGCCTATGACGGTGACGCCATTCATTTCAAGCCCGGCCATCATCCAATCGCCGACGAACTTCTCGCTGGGGTCTGCAGCGGCGCTTGAACTCTCGGTGGCTGCGGAACTCTCGGGAGCCGCGCTCGACGATGCGCTCGACGAACTTCCGGAATCGCCGCAAGCTGCAAGCCCCAGGCAGCATACGCAGAGCATCGTGACGAGTAGCGCAGAGAGATACTTTTTCATGACAAACTCCCTTCCTGACCTCCGGCTTCTCTGACATCAGCATATCGTATTCAGCACTCCTTGCCCGTGACATTGCGTAATCCTTATCCCGACCAAGACCCTACGTCATCCTAAGCGGAGAGTGAACCGCGGAGCTAAGGGAGCCCCCGCTGGTCACCTTGACTCACCAGCTTGGGATCCCTCGACTCGCTCCGCTCGCTCGGGATGACAACGTGGCTGAACCAAAGAGGACAGTCCTCTTTGGTTCAGCGAACCACGGCGCCGCCCCGCACGTCATCCTGAACGAATCGCGCAGCGCGGAGTCGAAGGGCTCCCAGCACCTCAACCACCAGTTGAGACGCTGAAGATTCTTCGCAACGCTTTAGGATGACGCGCTGGGCTTCTATTGGGTTGCGATAAACACAAGCCCGGCAAGCTTGCGCTGCTAAGCATTTCTGCTTTTGTCCGGTCGGCTCGTATTCGATGAAGAGCTTGGTACAATTTCAGGTACGTACATTGGGGCGAGTGATGTGGATTAAGGGGCAAGCATGGTAGATGGTAGTAACAGGCCGTACATTCAGGAGTCCGAGGGGCACCATCGCCGTCTGACGCGCATCGTGCATTTCACGCATTCCACCACGAAGGCCGCAGGCGTGATGCTGCTCGCGGCCATTGCGGCGTTCGTCATTGCGAATTCGCCGGTCTACCCCGAGTTCCTACATTTCTGGCACGCGGACGTGACGTTCGGCGTGGGGTCGAGCGTGCATACGATGTCGCTCGCGCATATCGTAAACGACGTGCTGATGGCTGTGTTCTTCCTGCTCGTGGGCTTGGAAATTAAGTATGAGATGACGGTGGGCGCGCTGACGGATTGGCGCCAGGCTTTGCTTCCGGCAGCTGCGGCGGTGGGAGGCGTGGCGGCTCCAATCGTCATCTTCCTGCTGTTCACCGCAGGCAGCGAGGCCGCGAGCGGGTGGGGTGTCCCCACGGCAACCGACATCGCGTTCGCGTTGGGCATCCTCGCGTTGCTTGGGAGCCGCGTTCCCACGGGATTGAAGGTGTTCCTGAGTACGCTGGCCGTGGTCGACGACATTATCGCCATCCTGGTCATCGCGATCTTCTACGGTGAAGCCCCCGATTTCATGTGGCTCGGCGGTGCAGCTGTTATCTTGTGCGCACTCGCGCTGGTGAACCGCAAGCATGTGTACTCGCTCGTGCCCTACCTGGGGTTGGGCGTGTTGCTGTGGCTGTGCGTGTTCATGTCGGGCGTGCATTCCACCATTGCCGGCGTGCTGTTGGCGTTTACCATTCCGTGCCGGACGAACGTGAACATGGCATATTTCCACGAGTGGAGCCTGCGCAAGCTGCGCGAAGCGGAAGAGGCGTTCGACCCCGACTCCCTCGTGGTCGGGCAGCATGAATTCCTCGAGACGGTGCGCGAGATTGCCAAGGTTACCCGCCACGTAGTGCCGCCTGCCACGCGTCTTGAAATGCGCCTCCACCCGTGGGTGTATTTTGCCATCCTGCCGCTCTTTGCGCTGACGAATGCCGATGTGTGCCTGGTGGATGGCACGCTGGGCGACCCGTTTTCGAACCCTGCGCTCTACGGCGTGTTCTTCGGACTAGTGTTGGGCAAGCCCATTGGCATCATGCTCGTGAGCTTCATCATGGTGAAAGCGGGCGTTGTCGGTTTGCCCGAGAACACGACGTGGGGGCATATGCTGGGAGCCGCGGTGTTGGCCGGTGTCGGCTTCACGATGGCGATTTTTGTCGCGAACCTGGCCTTCGTCGATGCGGCGACCATCACCATCGCCAAGGCCGCCATCCTCACCGCTTCGCTTGTTGCGGGCATCGCCGGTTTCCTCATCTTGTTCCTCCAGGCGAAGAAAGCACCGGAAAGCGAAAAGTAGTTATAAGTAACGCTTATAACAGTTAGCTAAAACTTGAGAGAATGAATGAACAATAGTCCCAGATAAAGCGATAATTATCCATATTCATTCAATCGCTTTGAAAGGAACAGGATATGGATAAGGTGCGGCTCGCGATTTTCGGTATGAACCAGGGTGCGCGTATCGGCAGGCGTGCGGTGTTGAATCCTGCATGCGACCTCGTAGCGGTTGCCGGCTTTGGCCAGCAGGCGGAAGACGCTGCCGTGGAATTCGGCGCTCCGCTATTCGCAGATTACAACGATTTGCTTGCACAGGTTCCCGTGGAAGCGGTTGCCATCGCGCTTCCGAACCAGCTGCATCTTCCCGCCACGAAGGCGTGCCTGGATGCGGGCGTGAAGTACTTGCTGCTTGAAAAGCCCATCGCCGCGACGCCAGAAGATGGCCAGGCCATTATCGATATGTGCAACGAGGCCTGCGCGACCCTGCTCATAGGGCATCACCGCCGCTCCGCAAACCTGTTCCTTGCGCTGAAAGAGTTCCTGGCAAGCGGGCGTCTCGGCGACATCGTGAGCGTCCAGAGCACCTTTGGCATCTGCAAGAACCCCGGTTATTGGGATGATGAATGGCGTCAGGTTCCCAGCGGTGGTCCGCTGCTTGTGAATGCTATCCACGACATCGACGACCTCAATAACGTGCTCGACATGACTCCGACACGCGTTTATGCTGCGAAGCGCAACACCATTCGCGGGAATCAGGCCGAGGATTCATGCTCGGCGCTCATCGAGTTTGCCGAAGGTCCCACCGCCACCTATTTCCTGTCCGATGGTACGCCGAGCCCGTGGAACTACGATTTGCTCGCCCATGCCGACGAGCGTATGTGCTGGGAAGATGGCCAGGACAGCATGCACATCTTCGGTACGAAGGGCTCCATCGGCTTCCCGAGCATGACCTTCTATACCTACCCCGACGAGGAGCATTGGGGCTGGTTCAAGCCGCTCGTTCACGAGCAGTTCGAGGTGGAACTCAACGACCCGATGCAGTCCGAAGTCGATCACTTCTTCAACCTGTGCCTCGGCATCGAGACCGTGCCGCGCTGCACCGGCGAGCAGGGCCTGAAGACCCTGAAGATGGTGAACGCGATTATCGAGTCGGCCGACACGCACCAGGTGGTGGAGGTTTCCTAGCGCTATTTGGCGGGGGGTGCACTCCTGATTACCGTAGAATAGTTATGACAGTGCCGGAGTGCACCATTGCCGGGCAGTAGTGCACCTGCTTCGCCTATGCGTACAATAGGCGCAATATCCGTTTGCCCATGGAGTGCTATCGTGACCTTAGATCAACTGCGATACTTCAAGACACTTGCCGAAGTGCTGAATTATACGAAGGCGGCGAATGGCCTCCATCTTTCCCAGCCAGCGCTCTCATCGGCCATTTCGCGGCTCGAATTCGAAGTCGGCGCGAAGCTGTTCGAGCGCAATCGGGCGGGAAAGGTAGAGCTCACTGAAGCGGGCGAGAGCTTCTACGAGCATGTCTGCCTTGCTTTGGCCAACATCGACAACGGTATTCAGCTTGCGCGTGAGGCGGAGCGCGGCATGCTGAACTCGACGGTGCTCATCGGTGCGATTCCCTGCGTGCAGAGCGCTGCCTGGTCGCGTATGGTCAACAGCTTCCGCGTGGAATCGCCCTTGCATCCCACGTATTCGATCCGTCAAGCCCATTCGGCAGAGCTCACAGGGCAGCTGCTCCGCGGCGAGATTGACGTGGCGTTTGTAAGCAAGGTTGGTGACGATTCGCGAATCAACTACTGTCCCTGTGGGTATCAGCCCATCGTGCTGTGCGTGAACAGCCATCATCCCTGGGCGAAGCTCAAGAGCATCCCGGTAGAGAAGCTGCGTGGCAAAAGCGTTCTGACCTATGAAGATGCGAATGCCGCTGCGGCAACCGTGAAGCGGAGCCTCGCCAACAGCGGTGTCGACATGCAGGATGCGTTCCTCGACGAGATGACCATGGCGGCGTTGGTGCAGGTCGACCGGCTATCCATGGCGGTGTTCTGCTATTCCCTCGTCGTTGAAGCCATTGACGGCATCGTCGTTATTCCCATTGAGGGCTTAGGCGAAGATGCCCGCCACGACGTGTACTTCGCCTATCTGAAGAGCTCCCAACGGGCGGTTTCAGCGGCGTTTATCGAGCATATGCTGAAATACCTCGAAGAACACGAATCCCTGTTGCGCGAACCCTAATTTTCGTGCAATTCGTGGTGGATGAATTAAGAAGTGGTTACAAACGCTTTCCCAGTTCGTGCCTTAGTGGTATGGTTCTAGGTCATTGTGTTTTAAGGGGTGTTTTATTGTGAGAATAGGAATTCCGAGAGAGGCCGCGGTGGGCCAGCCGGTAGTTGCTGGATCGCCCCTCAACGTGGCTGCTCTTATACGGCTCGGATATGACGTGTGCGTCGAACGCGGTGCCGGCGTATTCGCGAGCTTTTCAGACGACATGTATAAACAGGCCGGAGCCGAGATTGTCGGCACCGACGAGGCGTGGGCTGCAGACATCGTGCTCTGCTTCGACTCGCCGAACGATAACCACGTTGCCCTGATGAAGGATGGCGCGACGCTTCTCGCGCGTCTGAACCCGTGGGCCGACAAGGAATTGCCCGAGCGCTATGCCAAACGCGGCATCACCGCGCTCGCGCTCGATGCCGTACCGCGCATCTCTCGCGCGCAGTCGCTCGACGTACGTTCCTCCATGGCGAACGTGGCCGGCTATCGTGCCGTCATCGAGGCCGCGAGCCATCTGGGCCGCACGTTCGGCGGTCAGGTTACCGCCGCCGGCAAGGTCAACCCGTCCAAGGTGTATGTCATCGGCGTCGGCGTTGCGGGCCTTGCGGCTATCGGCCAGGCAAGCGCCATGGGTGCTGAGGTTTATGCCACCGACGTACGTTCCGACGTTGCCGACCAGGTAGTCTCGCTCGGCGCGAAGTTCGTCGAGATTCCCGTGAAGCAGGAATCGACCGACGGTTACGCCCGTGCGCTCGATCTCGAGGAGCAGGCGCGCGTGCTCGAGGTTTACACCAAGCAGGCTGCGAAGTGCGACGTGGTCATCACGACCGCACAGGTGCCGGGACGTCCTGCACCGATCCTGCTTACCGAAGAGGCCATTGCCGGCATGAAACCGGGTTCGGTCGTCGTGGACATGGGCGCCTCCGAATTCGGCGGCAACTGCACGCTTTCCAAGCACGATGACATCGTCGTTACCGACAACGACGTTACCATCATCGGTTACACCGAGCTCTACAACCGCCTTCCCGCGCAGGCATCGCAGCTCTATGGCCAGAACATCGTGAACTTCATCAAGCTCTGCACGCCGGGCAAGGACGGCGAGCTTGTGCTGAATCAGGAAGACGTCGTCGTTCGCGGCGTTACCGTCACGCTCGGGCGCGACATCATGTGGCCGCCGCCGCCGGTTAACGTCTCGGTCGTCATGCCCGAGAAGGAAAACGTCGTTCCCGCCGAAGTGGCCAAGGAAGAAGAGGCCGCGAAGGCGAAGGAGAACAGCAAGCTCAAGGGCATCTGGTGGAAGGTGCTGCTCGCTGCACTCGTGGTGCTGCTC
>JAUNCA010000208.1 GCA_030526775.1 Coriobacteriia bacterium
CCATCCACCGGCCACAGAGGTATGTGACCAGCGTTTGGGCGAACAAGACAAGGATTAAGAAATGGCTATTGATGAAGAAGAACAGGTAGCTGGCACCAAGCAATACAACCCAACGCACCGTTTTGGGCATCACAAAATAGACTACTGTTACAACCGCGATAAACGCGAGGAAGAATGCAGATACGAATGACATGCGAGCTGTATTACGTTATGCCGCTACCGCGAAAAACGCGTGCTGTTACTGCTGCATCTCCTGGATGAGCTCCCACATAGCCTCAATCGTGTTGAAGTTGTCGGGTTCGAGGTCTGCTGCGTCGATTTCGATGTCGAAAGCCTCATCGAATTCACTCACGATTGCGATGATATCGAAGGAGTCGAGAACGGAGTCATCGATGAGCTTCTTCTCGTTTTCAAAATCGACATCCGGGCGAATACCCCTGAGGATCTCCAACATTTCGTCCATGTACTGGCCGTCCTTTCTTCATCCGAAATAATTAAGCCCCCGCGAGCGCTTGCATCTTTCTTCGATCAAGCTTGCCATTTGGAGTGGTCGGAAGCGCGTCCAAGCTCTCAAAACGGTTGGGAATCATGTATTTCGGCAGTTTAGCGTTAAGCTCTCCGATAATCTCTTTAGCCGTCAAAGCGCCCTCATAATAGCATATGATTTTCTTCGAAGCCGCGTTATACACGCAACACGAACGTCCGATGCCATCGATGCTGTTTATATGCATTTCGAGCTCCTCGAGCTCGATGCGATGACCCATGTGCTTGATCTGGAAGTCACGGCGTGCTGCGAAGCGATATTCGCCGGTCTCATCTAGGGTTGCAAGATCGCCTGTACGGTAGACAATCTCTGGATAGCAGCTGTTGAGGGGGTTCTGAACGAACGCTTCGGCGGTTCGCTTGGGGTCCCGATAGTATCCAAGGGCGAGGGAGGTTCCGCGGATGTAGATCTCGCCGATTTCACCCGGTTTAATCGGCTTATGCTCCTCGTTGAGAACCAGTATGTTCGAATTTGGGAAATGTATTCCAAGAGGAAGCGTCTCATCGGTTTCGAATTCACGGTCCACGGCGTAGTACATGCAGTTGCCAGTCGATTCAGTCGGGCCATATAGATTGACGAAGAGCGCATCAGGATAGTACTCGCGCCAAACATTCAGGTGCTTGATGGGCATGACTTCGCCTGAGAAAAGAACCTTTTGGATTCTCGCCGGCTTCGTGTGCTTGAAGGCTTTCAGCCCCGATACCACGCAGAGAGCAGAAACCGCCCAGACAAGTGCTGTCACGTTTTTCTCGTCCAGTGCCGTTGCCAGTTTCTTCGGCATCGTAAAGCAGGATTTCGGGATGATGAAAGCGCTCGCGCCGCAGTAGAGCGTCGTGTAAATATCCTTCGTCGAAACATCGAATTCGAAGGGTGCTTGGTTTCCGAAAACCTCGTCGGAAGTAAATCCGAAGATTTCGGCAAACGATGGAATGAACTCGAGGACCGAACGATGCGATTTCACCACTGCTTTCGGCACACCGGTAGATCCCGATGTGCAAATAGCGAACAAGGGGTCGGTGTCAAGCGATTCCTTCCGGATGGCCTGGAGAATCGAATGGTCTGCTGGCAGGTTTTTAAGCTCGTCCCCATAGAACAGGGGAACAGATTCCGGCATAAAGGCACTTGCCCCCGATTCTTTGGACGGAATGACAATTGCCGCAGGTTTGACCTGTTCGAAAATCGTTTGAAGCCTATCGCTTGGCTGGTCGATGCTGACGGGAACGTAGAAATTACCGCTTGCTGCAACGCCGAGCATGGCGATTACGCTATTCACATCGCGGTCGACGAGGACGACGATGGGCGTGTTGCGTGCGTGAAGGGATGAGTACAAGTTGCTTCCTATTGAATTGACGGCTTCGCTCAAAGAAGAGAACGTGATCTCGGTCTTATCATCGGAATAAGCCACTTTATCCGGGAATCGTTGAGCGGAATTGTCGAGGTATTCAATAACTGATTTCATCTAAAGATTCCTCCCAATTGCAGATAGCCCGTAATGCGCTCTTGGCATTATACGGTAGCTTAAACGCACCGCATCGCTGATATCTTTTCCAGGACGGTATTTACGGTAAGCAAACACGTGCTGCTCTGCTGAAGTGCTAATACATGCAAAATGCCCTGAAGGCGGCGTTGGGCATAGTACCCACGTTGTAGGGCGATGTCGGGTTTGCAGGGATTCACCGAGATGGCATACGGCTTGCGCATTCTTTCAGATAGCGTTTTGAGAAATATGTATCGACCTGAGGAAATACAGATGCGAAGAGCATGGTTTGCCATATGCATTGCTATTGTTGCGAGTGTTGCATTATGCATCCCGGGAATCGCATTGGCTGATGATCATGCGGATTTTGCTTCGCAAACGCAGACAGGCAATTCGGATTTGGAGGCTGTGGACAAAGAAGCGCCCATCGACGGAAACGACGTAGGACCAGATTCCGTTGATACGATCGAGCCAGGCAGTTCCGATGTGCAATCTGATGCCGAAGAACGTTTCCTGGAGCAAACGGCTTCAGACGAAGGCCATTGCGATACCGGCGAAGTTGTTACCGGCACTACGGATGAAGAGCTTCCCGTAGCGATTGATGGCGAGCAACAGGCAGATGAGCCAAATGGTTCTGCAGAATCGCCGCTAGCATCGTTAGAAGATGCCGATAATGCGAAGGCAGGTATTGGCGCTTCGGGTGAGGGCGCAAAGACAGACTCATATACGGATACGCTTCGTGATGATGCAAACACAGCTAAAACGGCCGACCCCGCACATAAAGCGGTACCGGCAAAAAGC
>JAUNCA010000209.1 GCA_030526775.1 Coriobacteriia bacterium
CCGGCCATCCTCGACCCGCGTGACACCTATGCCGACCCGGCCGAGTGGGATGCCAAGGCCAAGGACCTGGCTGAGCGCTTCATCAAGAACTTCAAGAAGTACGAGACCAACGAAGCTGGCAAGGCTCTCGTGGCCGCTGGTCCGCAGCTGTAATTCTGCACCGCATATCCAGCATGCAAGGCGAGCCCCCACAAGGGGCTCGCCTTTTTTCTGCCTGTTGCCACCGCAATGGGGTGGGTGGGTTATGATACGAAAGTTACGTCCCAATGTGTGGGATGTTGAGTTTAAGGAGACACAATGGCAGACAATACGCCCATCGTGGGCATCATCATGGGATCGAAGAGCGACCTTCCGGCGATGGAGCCGTGCATGAAGCAGCTCGAAGAGTTTGGCATTCCCTACGAACTGAAGATCGCGAGCGCGCACCGCAAGCCGCTCGAGGTGCATGAATGGGCTTCCACGGCAGTGGAGCGTGGCATTCGCGTGATTATTGCCGCAGCGGGCAAGGCCGCGCATTTGGGTGGCGTCGTAGCTGCATACACCCCGAACCCGGTTATCGCCGTTCCCATGAAGACGAGCGACCTGGGCGGCATGGACAGCTTGCTTTCCATGGTGCAGATGCCTTCCGGCGTGCCGGTTGCCACCGTCGCCATCAACGGCGCGAAGAACGCCGCCATCCTGGCCGTGCAGATGCTCGGCATCGGTGACGATGCGTGCCGCCAGAAGATCATCGACATGAAGGAAGAGATGGCAAACGCGTAAGCGCGGATGCGGGCGCAGGGGGATTGCCTTCTAATGATGAAAGATCCCCGCGGTAATTCATCATCTAAAGGAGACGGATGAGTAAGAAACTGATGATGGCCAACGAGGCGTTTGCCCAGGCGGCGCTCGAGGCCGGCGTGAACGTGGTGGCTGGATACCCGGGAACGCCGTCGAGCGAGGTTATCGAGACCATCGCGAAACGGCATGCGGCCGGTGTGGCCGAGGGTGTGCACGTGGAGTGGTCGAGCAACGAGGCAATCGCGCTCGGCTTGCTGGCGGGTGCGGCCTACACGGGTGCGCGGACGCTCTTCACCTGCAAGCAGGTGGGCATGAACGTGGCGAGCGATCCGCTAATGAGCTTGAACTACGTGGGTGTGAAGGGCGGCACGGTTATTTTCGTCGCCGACGACCCGGGCCCGATTTCGAGCCAGACCGAGCAGGACACGCGTCGCTATGCGAGCTTTGCCAAGGTGCCGGTGTTCGACCCCGCGACGCCCGAGCAGGGCTACGCGATGATCCAGGCGGCCTACGAGCTTTCCGAGCGCTACGCGACTCCGGTTATCTTCCGTCCCACGACGTGCGTGAACCATTCGTCTGCGTTTTTCGAGGTAGTGGAGCGCACGGTTGCTCGCCCGATTCCCGAAGAGGGCTTCGAGAAGGACCCGAAATGGGTCATCTTCCCGCCGCGCGCCTATGCGGGGCACGGCGAGGTGAATACGCGACTGGTCCAGATCGCGCATGATTTCGACGAGAACGTCTTTGGCGCATTCAACCCCAGCTTTGAAGGCGGGGAAGGCGAGCCGCGTATCGGCATTCTGGCCGGTGGCATTTCCACGGCGTATGCACGTGAGGCCTTGCGCATCATCGAGGCCGAGGCCGCTCGCCAAGGCGTGCAAGTGCCGGGATACCGCTTTCTGCAGGTGGGCACGCCGTACCCGTTCCCGCAGGCCACCGTGGCGGCATTTGCCGAAGGCCTCGAGCGCATCATCGTGTTCGAGGAGCTCGACCACTTCCTCGAGGATGAATTGCTCGCGTTTGCCGGGCGCACCCATGCGAGCTTCGACGTGTTCGGCAAGCTCACGGGCACGACGCTTGACCGCGGCGAGAACGCGACCGACATCCTTACCGTCCAGCTTGCCGACTTCCTCGGCCTTTCCGGCCTGGGCATCGAGCAGGCGCAAGCCGAGGCGCTTTCCGCCGACATCGCGCTGCCGAACCGCCCGCCGGTGCTGTGCCCAGGTTGCCCGCATCGCGGCAGCTTCTACGCCTGCAAGGTGGCCGTGGGCAAGCGCCCGTACGAGTTCTCGGGCGATATCGGCTGCTACACGCTGGGCAACGCCGCCCCTCTGAACGCCACCGACACGTGCCTGTGCATGGGCGCGGGCATCTCGATGGCCCAGGGCTTTAGCGTGACACAGCCCGATTCCAAACACCTGGCCTTCGTGGGCGACTCCACCTTCTTCGCCAGCGGTCTGCCGGGCGTGGTGAATGCGTATTACAACCAACACGACGTGACCATCGTGGTGCTCGACAACTCCACGACGGCCATGACGGGCAGCCAGCCGCATCCGGGGACTGGCAAGACCCTCATGGGGCCGCGCAGCACGCCGGTTTCCATCGAGGCCATCCTGCGTGCCATCGGCTACGAGTGCATTACGAAGGCGAATCCGTATCACCTGGACGAAGCCGTTGCCGCAGCTCGCGAGGCCATCGACTTCGCGGGGCCGAGCGCGGTTATCTTCAAGGCGCCGTGCGTCTCGCTCGTGCCTCCAGGAAAGCCCGTGAGCGTGAACGTGGAAACTTGCACGGGATGCAAGCGTTGCCTGAAATCCATCGGCTGCCCGGCACTCTCCTTCGACACCGAAGCCAAGGTAGTGCGTGTGGACACCACGATGTGCAACGGTTGCGGCCTGTGCACGCACGTGTGCCCGTTCCATGCGCTTGAACCCGGCATCGAGCCCCCGCTGGAGGTGAAGTAATGAAGAACATCCTGATTACTGGCGTGGGCGGCCAGGGAAGCGTACTGGCTGCGAAGATTTTGG
>JAUNCA010000210.1 GCA_030526775.1 Coriobacteriia bacterium
GCTGGACCATCTTCTTCAGCACGCCGAACGGCACGGTGGCGATGTCGGCGCCCATCAGCGCGCACTGCGTCACGTGGTTCGCGCTGCGGATGGAAGCAGCGATAATCTCGACTTGCTCGCCGTTGACGGTGCTGTCGCTGAAGTCGTAGTTGCCGATGGCGGCGATGATGTTGCCCACCTCGGCCAGGCCATCCTGGCTGATGTCATCGAAGCGGCCGATGAACGGGCTGATGTAACGCGCACCGGCGCGCGCGGCCAGCAGCGCCTGCGGCACGCTGAAGCACAGCGTCATGTTCACGGGCACGCCGTGCTTTGCAAGCTCCTTGGTGGCGGCCAGGCCCTCGACCATCGTCGGGATCTTCACCACGATATTGGGGGCGATCTGGGCGAGCTTCAGGCCGTCGGCAACCATTTCCTCGCGGGTCATGGCCACGGTCTCGGCGGAAACCGGGCAATCCGGACCGACGATGTCGCAGATGCGCTTCATGTGCGCGTGGAAATCGTCGAGCTTGCCGCCGATTTTCGCGTACAGCGACGGGTTCGTGGTGACGCCGGCCAGGGCGCCCCAGCTCGCGGCCTCTTGAATCTCGTCAAGGTCGGCGGTGTCCAGGAAAAACTTCATAGTGTCCTCCTATAAGCGGATTGAATGGACATACGGGCATAATTACCCGAGGTTCCTAACGTGTGAACAGGAAATCCCTTAGATGAATACGAGAGTTTTAGGGATTGCGCATATATTAACAGTTTCGCCGCGCAACGCAAGACAAGGGAAACGCTGGTTGCCAACCTTCAACCGACCTGGTGTTAGGCAAGCGCCCATAAAGAAAACCGGTGCCGTAACGGCACCGGCGTCCAGCGTGAACGCCATCCCCAATCCAGCGTCACCGGCGAGCGAACCCCGCTGAAATAAGATTTTCACCTGGGGCTTCGCTGCTGTTAGCGGGTATTGTCGCGACTTGCCACCATAACTGGTAGGCTCATTTTCAAAATAAATCGTGCCTACCCCGGAAATAAATCCCGGTTTCCGCAGCGGCCTATTCCGGACGAACTCCGCCCTTGCTAAAAGCCTGGATGATCTGGCTGCGGTTTTTCAGCCCGAGCTTCTGATACGCATTCGTGAGGTAGTGCTTCACGGTGTTCTCGGAAATGCCCATGTAATTGGCTATCTCGCGATTGGTCCAGCCCCAAGCCACCAGTGCGGTCGTGGAATACTCCAAAGCCGAAAGGTTCTGGCCCTGCACCGGATACCGGCGCCTGCGACGTAGCTCATGCCACCCTTCGCGATGGCGGCAGATCATCGCGCGGAGCGCCTTGTACATCGCCTCGTCTTTGCCGTGCAAGCAGTGCCGCGCAAGGCCGGGAAGACAGGGATTCATCTCGACGAACGGACCCACGATTCCCAAGGGTTCCGCCACGCGCCATGCTTCATCGAATTCTTCCGTGGCTTCTTCCGGATATCCCAGGCGCAAATAGGCGGATGCCGCCACGAGGCGAAGCTTGACATACGATACCGGATACCGGCTTCCCGCTAACGCCTGAAACGCGCGGACCATGCCGATAGCCTGCTGATCGTTGCCCCGCAAGAGCATGCGGTATGCCATTTGGAAGCCGCAGTAGGCCTGCAAACCACGCGGCATATCCTCGAGTGCGCCATTCCATTTCGGAGAGCCCTCGAATTCGAGCGATGTCGCATCCTCGAGCATCCGCACGCATACGATAGCCATGTTGTGCAGGAACGGGTCGGGCTGGGAAACGCCTTCCTGGCACGCCTCGACCGCGAGATTGAGGGTCTTGTTGCATGCAGCGGCATCACCCATGGCGAGATAGGCATATACTCCCAGACACAACGCCACCATGCGCGTGAGTGCCGTGCCCGATACCGCGACCTTTTCCGCCGCCGCTGCAGCTTCCTCGAAATACCCCATGTGATAGGCGCATTCCACGATTTCTACGGTGGGGTTATCCATCTGGACGAGCTCTTCGATGCCCTCTACGAGCCCCATCTCGCCAAAACGTCGCTCCAAAAATGGAAGTGGAGATTCTCTATGCTGCGTTTGCATGTAGTTCCCTAAACAACCCATCATTCCCGATGCCGCTACCCTCTGCGATACCTGGCCGCAACCATATATCATCGGTTTAGTATACTCACTTTGGCATACCTTACAAAAGGGGTATTCATGCCAAATCCGTCAGCCTTCATGCTCCTGCAAATACGCCCAACCGCCGCTCAAAAGAGCATCCCCCGTCCAAACCTCAGTTCGAACGGGGGATCTGTTCTCGCTCAAATTCACATTAGAGCAAAAACGCCTTCGGGTTCATCCGCCGGTATTTAGCCCAGAGCGGTGAAGGACAGCATCAGGCCGCCGGTGGCGTTCAGGCCGTCATCCTCGTAACCATACTCGCCGAAGGTGAACTCGGCGATGAAGGGCACGCCGTCGGCTTCCTTGATGAACGCGTCGGCAACTTCGCCAATGCGGTCGCCGATGGCTGCACGGCGGCCGCCGCAGTGCACGAAGTGGTAGGCGGCCGGCTTCGCGCCCGCCTTCTCCTTCAGCTCGCCCGCGGTCTTGGCAACCGAACCCACGAGCACGTCGACATCGCCCTCCATCCGGATGACGCAGGTCTTCTCGACAACCTTCGCGCCCACCGCGATGGACAGGTCATCGTTGCCGTTCATGGGATGGCGGATGGCGGTGAGGTCGCCCAGGCGGTCCTTGAAGCCGAGCGGGCTGACGATCGACGCGACCAG
>JAUNCA010000211.1 GCA_030526775.1 Coriobacteriia bacterium
GGTGGCGTTTGGTTGTAGACCCCCAACGCTTTTGAAAATCCCCACAAAACCGACTCGCATGGGTGGAAATCGAGCTCAAGGACGGGCGTGTATTCAAGTCTAAGGTGTATGCAGCTGATGGCGAGGCAACCGACAATATCGGAAACGACTGGCTCGCAGCGAAATTCAGAAGAATTACGAATCCGGTGATGGGGGAGAGCTCCCAGGAGATTGTCGACCTTGTATTGAACGGTGATTTATCGATGCCGATTCGCAATGTCATCGCAGAAGTGAATCATGCTGTATTAAGCTAGTTGAAGCAAAACCACTCGGGAAGGGAAGAACGCATGAAAGATATGTCCTACCTGGCTGAAAAGCCCATCGCCGTGCTCGGCGGCGGCGCCGTCGGCATGACCTGCGCCGCGGACTGCAAGCTCGCGGGACGCGAGGTGCGCCTCTACTCGCGCAGCCCCCGCTCCATCAAGAACTTCGACCGTACGGGCATCCTGCTCGACGGCATCCAGCGCAACCTCTACGGGTTCGAGCGCAGCGGGCGCGCGCACCTGGACATGTACACGAACGACATGGCCGAGGCCGTCAAGGGCGCCGGCCTCATCGTCATCGGCATCACCGCCCTCTCGCAGGACGACTACCTCAAGCCGCTCGCGGCCCTGCTCGAGGACGGGCAGGTCGTGCACACCTTCACCGACAACTACTCGAGCCTGCTTATCCGCAAGTACATGAAGGAATGCGGAAACGACGCCGACGTCATCATCGGCGGCTGGTCGAGCGCTCCCTACGGCACGCGCGTCGAGAAGGTACAGGGCTTCTGGATGCCCCACGTCGGCGCCAAGTACCGCGCCATCAGCCTGCGCGGCGCCTGCCTGCCCATGACCGACATCGACGAGTTCATGGAGTCGTCCAAGTACCTGCCCTGCCTCGACGCCGTCACCACCGGCGACGGCCCGGTCCGCGGCGACACGATGCTCGACATCGGGTTCGCGAACGTCAACCCCGTCATCCACGTCCCGGCCTCCATCTTGGGCGTCTCCTCCATGGAGAACTGGAGCGACGTGTACGGCAACGAGCCGGACTCCTACTCGATGTACTCGCACGGCCTGTGCAAGTCCATCTGCGAGATCCAGTACCAGTTCTACAACGAGGAGATCGCCATCGCGGACGCCATCGGCATAGACATGCCGCACTACAAGTACGAAATGTTCTTCAGCCGCCGCAGCGTGCTGACGCAGGAGTACATGGGCCTCGACGAGAACGGCAACGACAACGTCGTGTTCCCGCTCAACCGCCCCTGCGACGAGGGCAACACCGGCCCGAACAGCATCGATCACCGCTACATCACCGAGGACATCCCGGTGAACTGCAAGATCTACCACGAGCTCGGCGAGAAGTTCGGCGTGAAGACGCCCATCATCGACTCCATGATCGTGCTCGGCGGCGCGATGCACAAGACCAACTGGTTCGAGACCAGCCGCTATGGCCTCGAGTACCTGGGCATCGCCGACATGAGCAAGGAAGAGCTGCTCAAGTATCTGCGCGGCGAATAAACGATAATTGCCAATGATGCAAAAGCGGGCGTGCATGTTTGCGCGCCCGCTTTCGTTATCAGCGCAGCTTGGAAGTGCTCGTACACATCTTGTGGGCATATGCGGATGCATCACATCGGCTGCACGCAGTACGCTATAATTCGTCTGTTTTGCAATCTTTGACGATACGGGAATAATGGTATTTTCTAGCTCGACATTCTTGTTCTTCTTCATGCCGGTATTCTTCGCGCTGTACTTCCTGTGCCCGGGGCGCAAGGCGAAGAACACCTGGCTGCTGCTGGCGAGCCTGTTCTTCTACGCATGGGGCGAGCCGGTCTACGTTGTGCTGATGATCAGCTCGATTTTCATGAACTGGGTCTTCGGCATTGCCATCGGGCGCGCGGCAGGGGAGAACCCGGAGGGCTCCGGCGTCGGCGCGCCGCATAACGGCACCGAGAAGCTCCTCCTGCTCGCCGCCTGCGTGTTCAACATCCTCGTCATCGGATTCTTCAAGTACGAGGGCTTCGTCGCGGAGAACGTCAACCTCCTCGTCGGCTTCCCGCTCGTGCCCGACCTCGAGCTGCCGCTTCCCATCGGCATATCGTTCTACACGCTGCAGGCGCTCTCCTACGTCATCGACGTGTACCGGCGCGAGGTGGAGCCGCAGCGAAACGTGCTGTTCCTCGGCATGTACATCGCATGCTTCCCACAGCTCATCGCGGGCCCGATCGTGCGCTACCAGACCATCCAGGAGCAGGTGCTCGGCCGTAAGGAGACGCTCGACGGGTTCTCGAGCGGGCTGCGGCTGTTCATCGTCGGCCTCTCGAAGAAGGTGCTCCTCGCGAACACCTGCGCCATCCTCGCCGACCAGATGCTCTCGATGGGCGGCGGGTCCATCGGCGCCATAGGCGCGTGGGGCGGCCTCATCGCCTACACGTTCCAGATCTTCTTCGACTTCTCCGGGTACTCCGACATGGCCATAGGCCTCGGTCGCATGATGGGCTTCAAGTACCTGCGCAACTTCAACTACCCGTATATCTCGAAGTCCATCTCGGAGTTCTGGCGACGTTGGCACATAAGCCTGTCGACCTTCTTCCGCGACTACATCTTCATCCCGCTCGGCGGCTCGCGCGTGTCCATCGGGCGCAACATCTTCAACATCTCGGTCGTGTGGGCGACCACGGGCTTGTGGCACGGCGCCGCATGGAACTACATCGGCTGG
>JAUNCA010000212.1 GCA_030526775.1 Coriobacteriia bacterium
GGGCGGCAGACGGCACGAACTACCTGGTCATCCATTCGGGAAGCCGCAACTTGGGCCTGCAGGTGGCGAAGTTCTACCAGCAGCGCGCCATCGACGCGAACAGCGGGCGCGTGCGCGAGCGCACCGAGCGGGACCGCCTGGTGGCGGAGTACACCGCGGCGGGGCGCCAGCGCGAGATTCAAGCGGCGCTGAAGGAGCTCAAGAACCGCCAGTACAAGAACACGATCGAGCCGGCGTTGTGCCATGTGAGCGGGCAGGACTTCGAGGACTACCTGCATGATGTGGCGCTGTGCCAGGAGTTTGCGCGCATGAACCGCGAGACCATGGCTGCGCGCCTGGTGGAGCTTGCGGGACTTTCCGGTGGCGAGGGTTGGCACACCGTGCACAACTACATCGACATCGACGAGATGGTGCTGCGCAAGGGCTCCATCCGTGCGGCGGCGGGCGAGCGTGTGCTCATTCCGCTGAACATGCGCGATGGGTCGGTGGTGGCCTACGGGCGCGGCAACGAGGACTGGAACAACTCGGCTCCGCATGGGGCTGGCCGCCTGATGTCGCGCCGCGCGGCGAAGAACGCGCTGTCCATGGACGAGTACCGCGCGTCCATGGCGGGCGTCTACACCACGAGCGTTTCCCAGAGCACGCTTGACGAGGCGCCCATGGCCTACAAGTCCGCGGACGAGATCGTCGGCGCCATCGCCGAATGCGTCGACGTGCAAGAGGTGCTGAAGCCCACCTTCAACTTCAAGGCGCAAAACTAGAAGCTGCGTGGAACGGGGGACGTGGAACGCCAAACCCGTCCCCCGTTCCACCTTACGGGTATCCGTTAGAATTAGGCCTGCAACCGACGATTGGACAGAAGGGGATAGCGATGACACGACAGCACATTCGAAGCGCGGTGGCCGCCAGCATCATGTGCATGCTGGTAATCGGCATGTTCGCCGTGGCGGGATGCGGAAACCAGGAAGCCTCGTCCTCGTCTGACGAGGGCTACCAGATCGATTACCTGGCGCTGGTGAACAAGCAGAACCAGCTGCCGGAGGGCTGGGAAGACGCGCTCGAGACCGTGACCATCCAGAATTCGCTCGGCGATGACGTCGAGGTGGAGAAGAACGCCTATGATGCGTACCTCGAGTTGAAGGCTGACCTGGAGAAAGACGACGTGAAGGTGGATCTCGACTCCGCGCGGCGCAGCGTGGCCGAGCAGCAGCGCATCGTCGATGACTTCACGAAGAAATACGGCGAGGACTACGTGAAGCAGTACGTTGCCGTGCCGGGTTATTCTGAACACCACACGGGCTTGGCACTCGACCTGTACCTGAACATCGACGGCAAGGATGTGTACGAGAATGAGGACATGGTGGAGTATCCCGAGGTGTGGGCCAAGATCCACGCGAAGCTCGCCGACCATGGGTTCATCCTGCGCTACCTCGAGGGCAAGGAAGACATAACGGGCTATAGCTACGAGCCGTGGCACATTCGCTATGTCGGCGATCCCGCGATTGCCAAGGAGATAACCGATGCGGGCGAGACGCTCGAGGAGTACCTAGGCGTTACCGAGCAGGAGAAGGCCGCCTAGCGGATTACAAACGCCTGGTTTTTTCGGTTTGTTTCCGGCTGTTGGGTCTGCATGATGCGTACAACGCGGTGTCTGGGATATCCTACGGTTGGCCCAGGTGAATTGCGGCCGGTCGTAGTGCGAGAAGGGTGTAGCGGTGCCTGAGGAAACCAGCGGGTTGTTCAACCGGGAGTCGACCAAGCGCTGGGCGGAGTACGCCGTGAAGGCGGTCGTGCTCTTCATCCTGCTGCTCGCGTTGTCCCAGTTCGTGTCCACGATGCCGCCGGCTGGCGTCGCGGTGTGCTGGGCTGCGCTCAGCATCGTCGCGGCAATCGGGCTCACGTATCACGTGGTTATCCGCAAGGTCCTAAGGCAGTACATGCTGAAAAGCGGCGAGCTGGCTGCGGGCATAAACGGCGGAAGATTCTTCTGCCTGTTTGCGACCTTCATCGGCGCGGCGGTGCTCATCGCGGGCCTCGTGCTCGAGTCGCCGAAATGGGGTTCTGCCGAGTGGTTGGTGGCCGTCGCAGCCATCCCGCTGTACCTCGTGATATACGAGCTGATGTCGCGCTTCCTGGCCAAGCAGATGGAGCAGCCCTTCGTGAAATCGCGCGCCATCTTGGCGAGCGGGCTGATCGTCGGCGTGTTGCTGTGCGGGGTCTACGTTGCGTTATCCTGCACGGCACCCGTGCCGTCCTTCGCGAGCATTACCGAAGCGTATCTGGCCGCCCCGCAGCCGTTCGCGGATTCGCCGTCGGCGCTCTTGGCCGAGGTGGGGAAGCTCGTGGCCGTGGTCGACGGCGCAGTTGCGTATGGACAATCGGTTGCTGGCACGGTTTCTTTCACGGGCTACCTGGTGTGGAAGATCCTCATCAGCGCCTCCGTGTTCTTCGGCATTGCCAGCTTGCTGGGCGTCTGCGTGCTGGAGTTGCGCGAGCTGGAGCTCGTCTTCCTGCCGCTCGAAGCCGCTAAAGACGCCGAAGCCGACGTGCAGCCGGTGAAGCGCTTCGTCGTTCTGGCGTGCGCACTGCCGATTCTCTTGGTCGCAGGGTTCCTTTTCGCCGAGCACCAGGCGGCGGAGGCCGTTCAGACCGAGGAGTACACCGCAATCGAGCAGATCGTGCGCGACAATGTGGGCCTAGTCGCGTACGTGCTCGACGGCAAATACTACGACCAGCAAGAGGT
>JAUNCA010000071.1 GCA_030526775.1 Coriobacteriia bacterium
CGGGTTCGACCGGTTCGGGTTCGACCGGCTCAACGACCTCGACCGGCTCGTCCTCGTCGAAATCGAATTCGGGCTCGAAGGCCACAACCTCGCCCTGTGCGCCAACCGGCGGGAATGCCGCGGTCTGCGAGGGCTCAGGCTGCTCAAGCACAACAGGTTCGGGCTCGGGTGCAGGAGCGATCGTCTCCTCTACCGCCTCCACGACAGGCTCGGGCGCTGGTTCGGGTGCCGGCGGCGCGAAGCTTTCGCGCATCTGGCGCAGGCGCGCCTCGGTCTCTTCGTCCACCAGGGAATTCGCCTGCTGGAAATGCGTCGAGCTCTCCTTCACCGCGGCATCGAGCGCATCGGCGTAACGGGAGCGCTTCGCGGGCACGTCTGCCGGGCGATTCGCCTTCGCGCGGGCAGCGGTGAACCAATCGGGCTCGTTGGTCTGGGGCTGCACGCTGAACGAGGGCGTAGCTGCAACAGCAGCTGCAGCAGCGGTCGCAGCTGCAGCAGCGGCCGAATCGAGCGACGCGTCGGACGCGGCGTCAACCGCGGCTTCCTCCGCAACCTCCACTGCGTTGAGGCCGGCTGCGTCCAGGGCGGCGGCGTCATCCGCGGCAACAGCCGGGGAAACAGCCTTCGGCTCGGCAACCTGGTTCTCATCGAAATCGAGGAAGATTTCGTCGTTTATCGCCTCGCCGGTAAGGGCGGCAATGGCCGCCTTCGCGGAACGCAAGCGACTTTCGGCCGAATCGTTCTCGGGCTCGGGAGCAGGCTCGGGCTCGGAGCTTGCAACCGGGGCGTCTTCGACATCATCCATGTCCGCGGCGAAATCGTTCACGTATGCGGGAGCAGCCTCTTCCGCCGGCGCCGCGGCGCGCGGGGCAACATCATCATCGTAGGCAAGATCCACGCCTTCGGGCACCACGCCTGCAGCACGGGCTGCGCTCTCGCCGTGGACAACCGGCTCTTCGCCTTCTTCGGCGTGAACCTCACGCGTACGGGGCGCGTTCTCGGGGGCGGCAGTGCCGTCGATGCGGCGCAGCACCTCGAGCATCACGGCCACGCTCGACGCGTTGTTGTTCGCGCCCTCGTTAAATGCCGAGAAGCGGCGCAGGCCGATGAAGACCAGGGGCACGATAAGCAGCACGAGCGCGACGACGCACAGAAGCGAAAGCACGGCATTGCCGACGCCAAGGCTTCCCGCAAGCACGATGTTGCGCAGCAGGATCAGGATGGGTGATGCAACGAGCGCGATGGCTGCGGCGCGCATAAGAACGGTATAAACACCCACCAGGTGCGAAGATACCTCGTGGCGCACGCGGCCGCTGTCGTAGTTGGCCACGACGACGATTTTCCGCGGTTGGCCAACGCGCTGGCCCTCCATGCCGGGCTTGTATTTCACGACGACGTTTTGGCTGATGTCGCGCGTAAGCAGACGCCCGAAGATGGGCTTCTTCGCCACGTTTTCCACCACGTACAACACCGCGCACAACAGGGAAAGTATGAAGGTCACGATGCTCGTCACAGGTAGCAGGAACGCCAACAGGAGGCATACGAACGCAAACGCGAAATAGATGAGGTCGACAAGGTCCGGATTCGCCATGCAGTTGATGTCCTCGATCTCTGCATGGAACCCGGTGCGCTGGTGCACCTTGTCTGCAATGTACAGGGCCGCCTGCTGCTCTTCTTCGGTGCCAGCCGGGCGGGGACCCACCTCTTGCGAGAGGTAAGACACATCATCCATCAGTTCAGCCATATTTTTGCCCTTTCTAAGGGGGTGTTCGTCGCTTAGCGCATTTGGAAAAGTATTATACGGCAAGGTTGCTCTCATCCGGGCCCCAACCCCCCATGTTTCAAGTGGAATGCGGCCACAATTCACGACAAATACCACCGTTGAAGCAGCGGTATTATGCGGGAATCAAACGGGCCGCGGGGCTCAGCTTGCGGTTTGCGCAAGTAAGAAGCCGGGAGCGTGCGCCTACCTTCCCGACCCGCCGAGCTGTTCCGCAGAACTCGGGTACATCATGGCAGCCGACTCCTCGTCGAGCGTGCCCGGGGCCGTCTTCGCGTTCTTCAGGGCGGCGGCCACGGCGGCACGCGCCGAATTCACAGCCCGGTCCAAATCGGCAATCGCGTCAACCGGCTCTTCAGGCTCTTGCTCGTCCGCTGGTGCGAGCTCGGAATCGACGGGGATGGGCTCTTCTGCTACAGCGGGCTCGGGCTCTTCCTCGGCCTTCTTACCGGTGGCCTCTTCCAGCGCGGGAACCATATCGGGTGTGAGTCCCAGCAGGTTCATGGCCATGCGCATGGTCTCGCCATACGTATGCGCCTCGCCCACCGCACGCCGCATGGCGTTGTCGCAGCGCACCTTCGTCGCCATTTCGAAATTCCGCGAAACGCGCTCTGCCTCGTCCATCCGCAGCTGTGCGCGAAGGCGGGCATCGGCAAGCAGGGCATCGGCGCCTTCCTGCGCCTGAGCGGTAATGCCCTTGGCTTCCGCTTCGGCCTCGGCCCGCGCCCGGTCGATGAGGGCGATGGCGTCTTCGCGCGCCTGGGTGATGATTTCGGCAGCCTCATCGCGTGCGCGAAGGGCGGCACGACGGGCCTCGTCGGCGTCTTCCTGGGCCTTGCGGGCCTGAGCGCGCGCCTCGTCGGCGGCAACCTTCGCCGCCAGGCGCACCTGGTTTGCTTCGGCCTCGGCTTGCACCCTCACCTGGGCAACCTGATCCTGGGCATCGAGCTTCGCCTGCGCCACCAGGGCTTGCGCCTTAGACTGGGCCTCGTGCACCAGCTCGCCGCGGCCCTTGTAGAGCCGCTCGATGTTATCGAGGTACTGGTCGGCGGCCGCCTGAGCCGCCTCGAACACGCCGTTCAGCTTCAAGGATGCCTCGGCGATTGAACCGGTGTCGAGCAAATCGAGCGTTCGGTCGGCGAGCTTCGCGCGTAGCTCGACCAGCTCTGCTTTCAATTCCTCGTTCTCATGCGTCAGCTGCACGAGCCGTTCGAGCAATTCGTTGCGCTTGAGTCTCTTCAGTTCTTCGTCCGCCATGGCCATCCTTCGTTTCATCTGCGGTTTAGCCCTCCCATATTACCGCAAACTCATGGAGGTGATACCGGGTTTATCTGGGGGTATGACCATTTGAAACCACTACACCTTGCGAAATCGCAACCCGTACGCCAAACCGTGCGCCCCTCCTTCTTCCAGAAGCAAAAGAAACGCGGCAGATTCAGACCCGCCGCGTTTCCTCATCGATGGGATAAGCCGACCCGTTATGCCGCGAAATCCGATATCGGCTTCAGCTCGAGCTCGCCGTGAGCGCTGTTCAGGCTCTGATAGTGCTCTTTCAGCCACGCGACCGTATGGGGTGTCTTCTCGGTGTCCAGCTGGTATTCGCACAGATAGCGTCCATCCTTGTCCACGATATACATATTTGCGTTCACCGCGGTCGGCGAGGTCCCGCGCCACATCCACAGCACGGTGGAGTCTCCCGCCGGGCCCTCAAGCATATCGGGCTCGAAGGCATCCTCGATGAAGCTCTTGACCTGGCCTGGGGACACGATAACCGTCTGCTCGCCCCCCTCGGGTTCGTCTTGCCCCAACCCCAGGGTGAAGGTATAGGTGCAGCCAGATTCCGGGTCGAGCGCCACGGCGAGGCGAGAGCGCTTCCCTTCTTCGCTATTGGCAAGCGCACCGGCGCTTTCGATTACCTCAGAGCCAGGTCCGGGCAGCACCTTGGCGGTCTCGGGGTCGTACCCGAAGGGTATCTCGTAGTCGCGGCGCATCATGTCGCCGTTCTTCAGCTCGAAGATCACGGTTATCGCGGTGGTACTTGTCGCCGCATCTTGCGCCGCCATGGCATCGGCATCTGTCAGGCCTTCAACCTGCTGCCGGTACTCCAGCGCCTGGCGATGCAACGAACGCACCGATTCGATACCGGATTCGCTCGTGAACTCACCCTCCTGCATGCCGTCGCATATGAGCAAGGCGCGCTCCACTTCCACCGTTTCGGGAATATGCGTCGAGATGCCCAGAACGTCGAAGTAGCAGGCGCCCACGAACAGCACGCTCGCGCACGATAAGACCAGCGCGCTTTTCCACACGTCCTTGAACACCCTCGTGGAACGCGCGAGCACCATCTGCGCAAACAGCACGCCGAGCGCCGCGCCAAGCACCATGACCACCGCGAACAGCAGCGCGCCCGCAGCGCCCAAGTGCACCGCACCTTCGCGCGTGGCCATGAGCATCAGGTAGGTGAATCCCGCTAGCAGCAGGGCACCGCACGCACCTGCCAGGTATTTCAAGATCGGCCGAAGCGGCTGGAACGCGATGGGGTCGCCCGCATGCTCGTACCCGCGCTTGCGGCAAAGCCACAGGGCGAGCGCCACAAAGCCAACCGCCGCGAGGCAGTACAGCCCCAGCACCGTCCAATTCACCCCAGCGCTGGTCGTGTCCACCCACACGCAATGGTGCGCAAGGCATGCCGCGGGGGCCAACCAGTCAAATTGCGGCTCGACGATGGCAACGCCCCACACGAGTGCGCTGACGACGAAGCGGATTGCCACTTCGACGCACACGGCCAGCACGTTCACCAGCAGATATAGGAATACCGCGACAGCTGGAGTTCCTGCAATCTGGCACACTAGCACCGCGAACGAATACAGGATGAACGTGAAGGCAACGGCGGTTACCAGCCACAAGCCCACCATGTCGAAACCGATTCCCGGGCTCGTCGCCGCCAGCGGCAACAGGATGATAGCCACAATGCCCTCCACCGCAAGCAAGGGAACGAGGCCGGCAAGGTATGAAGTGGCGAACACGGCATCGCGTTTCATCGGAAGCGAACCGTAGAACGTAGCCGCTTTCGCCGAGAACAGACGCTCGTTAAGGAACACGGTCACGATGATGGCTGCCAGAAACGCGTTGAACAGCACGATGAAGCTCGACATGTTCCAGATGCTGATTTGCGAATCTATCGTATTGACAAGATCCAGACCGGGTTCTGCCACGGCGGGAATGAACGAGTACAGCGGAGCCACATAGGTTAGAAACCAAGCGCACAGCCAGATAAGCCACAGGGGCCAGAACCGCTTCACCAGGTTTTTGAACAGGCCGCCGTTAAGCAAGGATGCCGTTTGCATGCTGGGCACCTCCAATCTCGTAGATGAAGATCTCCTCGAGGGAAAGCGGCAGGATGTTCACGAACGTGGCGCCCGCCGCAGACAGCTCCTGTTCCACTTGGGCGGACGAGCCCCGCAGCACGAGGGTGTGCAACTTGCCCTGAACCGAGCTGTTCACGATATCGAGCGTAGCGGGCAGCGCTTGCCCCTCGTCCGCGAAGGCTACCTGCGCCTTCACGAAGTTGTCCTGCAGTTCTTCCAGGCTGCGCTCCAGCCGCATGCGCCCGGCATCCACGATGCCCACGTGATCGCACACGTCGGTAAGCTCGCGCAGATTATGGCTGCTCACCAGCACGGTCATGCCGCGTTCGGCTACCTCGTCCATCACGACGCTCAACACCTGGCGCCGTGCCGCCGGGTCCAAGCCGTCGAGCGGCTCGTCCAGCAACAGCACGTCGGGACGCTCGGACAGAGCCAGCCAGAATGCAAGCTGCTTCTGCATGCCCTTGGACAGCGAGCGGACGGCACGTGTCTTGTCGAGGGCGAACGCCGCGGCAAGCCGCCCGAAGCGCTGGCGGTCGAACCGCGGGAACAAGGCCGCATGCAAATCGCACATGTCCTGGACGCGCGCTTGCTGGTAGAAGAAAAAGTCCGTGGGGATGTAGGCTATCGTTGCTTTCACCTGCGGATTCTCGTACACGGGCTGCCCATTTACCAGGACTTCGCCCGCGGTGGGACGATAAACGCCTGCGATATGCTGCAGCGCCGTGGTCTTGCCAGCACCATTCGGGCCGACCAATCCATACACCGCCCCTGCGGGAACATGCAAGTCGAGCGCGTCGAGCGCACGGATATCGCCGAACTCCTTTACCAAACCGTTCACGCGTATCATCGTTTCCCACCTTCTTCCAATCGGTTCCGTAGTCCCTGCCGGTCAAAACCGAGTGCATCCCATTCTGCGACCACGGCATCGAATCGCTCGAGCAGCTCCTGCCGATGCAGGTCGGCCGTGGCGGAAGTCGCAGCCACGAAACTGCCCTTTCCCGCTGCGGAGTAGGTGTATCCCAGCACTTCGAGCTCGCGATAGGCGCGCTGGATGGTGTTCGGGTTTATGGCGAGCTCCGATGCAAGGCTGCGAACCGACGGCAACTTCTCGTCCGGCGCAAGCACGCCGGCCACGATAAGCTTTCGGAAGCCGTCAACCACCTGCTCGTACAGCGGGCGTGGGTCGCGGTTGTCAATGCTGATCATCTTCACGCCCTTTCTGTACTAACTGTATTACTGCTATTAGTACAGTTACTACGCTTTTCCCGGCATGTCAATACATGTCCGATGGATTTCTTGCCAGAAACGCCGCAGAGCCCACCCGAGAAAGGCGCGAGGCGGTTATGCGAGCAGACGGCCGTCGGAGGAAACGCTCACCTTTGTGTCGCAATAGGGGCAAAAGCGCGACATGCCCAGCGGAACGACGATGTTCGCGCCGCAGTTCGGGCACGAAACGCCGACGGAAGAAGCCATGCCGCTCGGATCGAAGTCGGGGTTCATCAGGTCGTTTTCACGTTCGATAGTGGTGCTCGACACCGACCCGGGCACGATAGCGGCCATATCATTCAAAACCCGGATGGCAACGGTGGCGCCCCGCGGGTAACGAGCAGCGGTAACCTCACCGGTGTTCACCCGCGCTTCGCGAATCTGCCCGTTCATGAAATACCGCACCACCAACGTGATGCAGGGCTGGCCGTTCATCAGAATCTGGTAGTCGGGTGCGTAGTCGAAAATCTTCCCCAGGTACGCGGCACCCTCTGCCAGAACGTCGTCGGAAGCGTGCATGGAATCGTAGCCCATCTTCGCAAAGAACCCGCCGATGCCGCAGAACATCACGACGAAGAAGAGGCCGAAAAGCGTCGCCCCGGGATCGCCCATGGCAAAAGCCCCGACCACGCCGCCAAGGCCGACCATCGCGCCTATTACCACGAAGAGTAGCCCCAGGTAGAACATGATCTTCCCCGGATTGCTTCCCCCGCCCGTCACGCTGGTTTCCATCCTCATAGCATCGCGCCTTCCTTCTTCCCCTCTCGAGCGATTGTACTATGCTGCCAGCCATATCAGGCGGCGGGAGCGCGAGAACGGGTTTCGTCATACAATGCTGCGTGGAACTGTTTGCAAAGCACGACATGAGGAGGCATACGGTGTCCGAATTCGATTTCACGGGAAAGAACGTTGTGGTTACGGGCGGAGCGCGCGGCATCGGGCGGCGCATCGTCGAGCGGTTTTTCGAAGCGGGCGCGAATGTTGCCCTGTGCAGCCGTTCTTCAGGCGGAAAAGAGCAACTCGAGCGCGACATTGCCGGTGATGAGCTCGACCGCATCATGGCGCGTTCGGTCGACGTGGCCAATGTCGCGCAAGTCCAGGCTTTCCTCGACGAGGCGTTCGAGCGCTTCGGTGACATCGACGTGCTCGTGAACAATGCGGGCATCATGACGAGCGAGAGCATTGCCGACATCACCGAGGAGCAGTGGCAGCGCGTGATGGACACCGACCTGAAGTCGGTGGTGTTCGCCAGCCAGCGTTTCGCCTTGCTGAAAAAGGAGCGCGGCACGCGCGGCGCCATCGTGAACATCTCGTCGATTTCCGCCACCACGTATCTGCCCAACAACCTGCTGTACAACATCGCGAAAGCGGGCGTGAACACCACGACGAAGACCATGGCCCGCGCCCTGGGCCCCGACGGCATCCGCGTGAACGCGGTGGGGCCCGGCAGCACCCCCACCGACCTGAATGCCGCGCTGTATGCCGACCCCGCTGTCGAAAAGGCCCTCTGCGAGCGATTACCGCTCGGGCGGCGCGCACGGCAGGACGACATCGCCAACGCCGTGCTGTTCTTGGCAGACGATACCGCCGACTACGTCACCGGCCAGGTGCTTTACGTCGAGGGCGGTTGGCTTACGCTCTAGCCGCGGCAAGGGCACGAGGAACGTAACGGACGGCAAGCGAAAGCAGAGCTAACGATGCTGCAAAGTCTCTTCATCCAGAACTTCCGCGCATGGGAGAACCAGACGTTCACCTTCAACGGGGAGCATGCCGTGTTTGTGGGCGGCAACGACTCGGGCAAGTCATCGGTACTGCAGGCGCTGGATTGCTTCTTCAACCGCGAGGAAATCGATAGCTCCTTCGTCCGAGACAAGAACAAGGACGTCTCCATCGGCATCCGCTACAACGGCGTTACCTATAAGAAGACGTTCTCGGCCAAGACGCTGCGGGTGAAAAGCCGCAAGCCAGCCGCACATTGGCACGATATCGAGAGCATTCACTACATCTACCTTCCCGCGAACTTGAAGACGAGCGATACCGTGATGAAGGAGCTTGCGAAGGCGCGAGCCGACATGCTGCTGCCCGAGCAGCTGCAGAAGGCGCTATCGGTGGTGGCACAACGGGCCGTCGAGCAGGTGCTTGCGGGCGCAGGCGTCGAGATGCCAGCGGATCCCGCAACCGCCAAGGTTAGCGTCATCCCGAAGGTTGTGCCTTCGCGCGCTGTCGACTTCACCGTCGAGACGAACGGGATACCGGTAGCAGGCAACGAGATTGGCCACCAGAAGCGGCTCACGTTCGCGATGCTGGTTGGGAGCAACTACCGCAATGTGGTGCTGGGCGTCGACGATGTGGAGCGCGCATTTTCATCCATGGATTACGAGACCGTTATCGCGGGTTTGGAATCGCACGTCGGCCAGGTGCTCATGACCACGCATGCCACCTCCGTGTTGCAGCATCGGGGCGTTGCCATGACCGTGCCCGTGGGCAGCAACCCCGGCAGCGGCATGGCAGCCGTGTTAAAAGGCCTCGAGAGCGAGGGAAAGGCGTTTCTGCTGGTAGAAGGCAAATACGACCTGCCCTGGTACAAGGCGGCGGCCCGTTTGGCCGGCTTTGGGCAGCGTCTGGACATCCTGCCGGCAGGCGGATCGAACCTCGACGAGCTGCGCCGCGAAATGGCGCGGGTCGGCATGAAATGCGTGGCCATCGTCGACGGCGACACCGCACCCGACGAGCGCGTGGGCAAGTTCGCGCTCGCCCGCGAATGCGTGGAGCTCTACACCCCCGATGAGCTGTTGATGGACCTTTTCGGCATCGTGCCGCCACTCGATGCGAAAAAGGAGTTCTTCCGCGGCATCCAGGCGACGCGCCAAGCAAGCGAAAACGGCATCAAAGCCGCCATATCCGAACATATCGCCAGCTATCTGGATGCTAACAGCCCCTTCGTCGTCGAGGTCGGCGACATTCTCCGACAGGCCCTGTAAGAAACCGCCAAAATGATGAAAAACACCCGCGGTGAATCATCGTAGCGGCAACAACGCACCCATCCCAAAACGAAAGGGGCGAACCCGTAGGTTCGCCCCTTGCTATCGGTATATTCCCGCGATTACTGGGCCTTGCGCACGCTGTCGATGTGGCGGGTGAGGTCGAGCATCTTGTTGGAGAAGCCGACTTCGTTGTCGTACCAGGCGAACAGCTTCACGAAGGTGTCGGTGAGCGCGATGCAGGCATCGGCGTCAAAAATGCAGGTGTAGGTCTCGCCGCGGAAGTCGGTGGAGACGACCTTCTCCTCGGTGTAGCCGACAACGCCCCTCATCGGACCTACCTTGGCGGCCTTCTTCACGGCGCGGTTGATGTCATCGAGCGTCGCGGGCTTGGCCAGGCGGCAGGTGAGGTCAACGACGGACACGTCCGGCACGGGGACGCGCATCGAGGTGCCGGTGAGCTTGCCAGCCAGCTCGGGGATAACCTTGCCGACGGCCTTGGCGGCACCGGTGCTGGTCGGGATAACGTTGTTGTAGATGGAGCGGCCGCCGCGCCAGTCGCGCTTGGTGAAGGCGTCTACCGGGGACTGGGAGTTCGTGGAGGCATGGACGGTGGTCATGAGGCCTTCGACGATACCGAAGTTGTCGTTGATGATCTTCGCCAGCGGGGCCAGGCAGTTGGTGGTGCAGGATGCGTTGGACACGAACTTCATGTCGGGGGTGTACTTGTCCAGGTTGACGCCGCAGACGAACATCGGGGTGTCATCCTTGGCCGGGCCGGACATGACGACGACGCTCGCGCCGGCATCGATGTGGCCCTGCGCCTTTTCCTTGGTCAGGTACACGCCGGTGCACTCGAGCACGTACTCGACGCCCAGCTCGCCCCACGGAATGAGGGTTGCATCGCGATACTTGTTGTCGGAAAGAATCTTGATTTCCTTGCCGTCAACCCAAATGAGGCCCTGCTCGTCGTCCCACTTGACCTCGCCGTGCCAGCGGCCGTGCACGGAGTCGTACTTCACGAAGTACGCCACCTGAGACGCCGGATGGCCTGGCGCGTTAATCGCCACCATATCGATATCATCGGACTTCATCGCAGCCCGGAAGGTTTGGGAACCAATGCGGCCAAAGCCATTGATGCCAACTTTAATCATCGCGCCAACCTCCATCAGTCGTCGTGTGTCGGGTGAAACAAGCGAAGAAACGCGCGTACCCCCTGTTTCT
>JAUNCA010000213.1 GCA_030526775.1 Coriobacteriia bacterium
ACTTCCTGTTGCTTGACCTCGCCCGTCGTGCGGTTGATGAAGCGGATTTCGGCATACAGCGGAGCCTGATACGAGCAGTCGCGCTTGCGGCATTCCTCCACCGTGTACTTGGGCTCGCCGAAGTAGTGGTCGCCGAATTCGACGCACATGTCCTTCGTCGTGCTCTCGATGGGGCTGATGTCCGTCAGCGTTGCGCCGAGGCCCTCGTTCTTAAACCAGTCGAAGCTCTCGGTCTGGATGGCGATGAGGTTCGGGACATCCATGACCGCAGGAATCTTCGCAAAGCTGGTGCGTTCCCTATAATACCTGTTGGGAACCGTTTTTATTGACTGCGCCACTGGTTGGTTCCTCCTTCGAAAAAGGGGCTCTTTCTGCGAAAAGACGCAAGTTACTAAAATAGTGGCGCGTAGCGCCCGTGTCAAGAAAAATTTTTAGCAAGTGTGGAGTTTTGCTGCTGTTTTTGGCCTTTCACCTGGGTTTTTCAGGGTGAAAAAACGTCGGATTTGGCGGATGGAACACCCCCTGGCGTCGGGCTGGCGGCTGGGGGGTTCCCAGGGCCACGGTCCGCTTCCTCGCGTTTGGGAGGCGAAGTCGCTTCGCTCTTCGCCTGCCAAACAGCTCGCGCGCTCCCCTGGGTGCGTCAATACGCGCGAAATCGAAGATTTCGCGACGGCGAACCTATGGTTCGCCTATAGCGTGTCGCACACGACCCTGGGAACCCCCCAACCACCGGCCCGACGCATGTGAGGGTTTCTCTATTTCCCGTAGGGTTTCTTTATTTGCCGTCGCGCAGAGCCTTCAGCTTGGCGAGGGTGTTGGGGTCGATGCGCTCGCCGAGGGTCATCTTCTTGGAGACAACCGGGGCGTCGTCGAGGCGGGTTTCCTCTTTCAGCATCTCCATCTCGTGGGAGAAGCCGTTTGCGCTCATGCGGTCCACTCCCCCGCCGAACACCGTGTCTTGGATGGTGGCATCGCTGGTTACCACGAGCACTTCCATGTTGCGGACGCGGCCCTCGTGGGCGAGCTTTTCGATGACTTTATCGGCAGACGTGCCAGCTGGCGAGAAGATGATCTTCACGCGGCCGATGCGCTCGGGGTTACCTTCGGAATACACGTTGTCGCCGCCATCGTAAACGATATACGCTTCGTACGTGCGGCCCGCGAAATCGATGACGTCGTTCACCAGCTGCTCGCGCGCGGTGTTGAACGAGTCGTCCGTGTAATCGGGCTTGGTTATGTGGCGGTACCTGCTGCCGCTTCGCAGCACGTTGTACCCGTCCACGATGAGCATGCGCTTACGCCGTTGTGCCATGCAATTCACCTCATTTCATAAAAAGGGACAGTCCCTTTTTATGAAATTTTCCAGTTCTGGCGGAGCCACTCGTACATGAGGGCAGTGCTGGCTTGCGCGACGTTGAGACTGGCAATCTCGCCCACCTGCGGCAAGGCCACGAGGATGTCGCACTTCTTCTTGGTCCGGTCGGCCAGGCCCTCGGCCTCGTTGCCCATAACGAGCACGATCTTGCCCTGCAGGTTCGTATCCCAGGCAGTTTGGGTCGCGAGCTCACTCGCGCCGGCAACCCAGTAGCCCTCGTCCTTCAGGCGGTCGAGGGTCGAGCCCAAGTTCGCCACCTGCGCGATCTTCAGGTTGGCGATGGCGCCAGCGCTGCTCTTGTAGGTGGATGCGGTCACATGCGCGCTGCGCTTGTTCGGAATGACGATGCCCGTCGCGCCCACAATCTCGGCGGAACGCGCGATAGCACCCAGGTTGCCCGCATCCGTCAGGTGGTCGAGCACCACGACGAGGGAACGGCCCGTCGCGTCGAAGTCCTTCTGGCCCTTGGCCACGATGTCGCCGATGCCCACGTACGGATACGGCTTCGTGCGGGCCATCACGCCCTGGTGGCTACCCCGCTCGGACTTCTCGTCGAGCTCCTTCAGCGGAACCTTCTTCACGGGAATATCGGCCTGGCGGCACTTGCGCAGCACGGTTTCCACCAGGCTGTCCGACTTCAGGTTGTCGGCCATCAGCACGATCTCGATGGGCATCTTGCGCGTGAGCGCCTCCACCACCGGTCGCTTGCCTTCGATATATTCCGCCATGGCTTGCCTTTCCCTGTCCGTTTAACCTGCCCGAACATACTACCAGCACTTCAGCCGATAAAAACAACCTCTACAGAACGACCGTTTCCGAGTACAATGACGCATTATGCTTATTGGAATCATCTCTGACATTCACCGCCACCTTCCCGAAGCCGCCAAAGAGGCGCTGCGGGGGTGCGACGTCATCATCAACGCGGGCGACACCTGTAGCCCGAGCATTATGCTGGAACTCGAGAACATCGCGCCCATGGTGGCCGTGTACGGCAACTGCGATTACCACTACGACTATGGCCCCACCGTGCACGATGTGGCGAAACCCGTCTTCGAGGGCGTGCGCTTCTACGTAACGCATCGACCGTATGACACTCCCGCCGAGCTGCCAAGGGGCACACGCGTGGTTATCAACGGTCACACGCACGTACCGCGCGAAGAGGAAATTGACGGTGTGCTGTATCTGAATCCCGGTTCGGTGTCCGAGCCGCGTCGGGGCAGCGAACCCAGCCTCATGACCATCGTAGTGGAAGAGCGCGAGGTATTCGATGTCCAGCGCATCATCCTCACCCCGTTCGGCCCAATGAGTGAGG
Source organism: Coriobacteriia bacterium (assembly GCA_030526775.1). GTDB lineage: Bacteria > Actinomycetota > Coriobacteriia > Coriobacteriales > Eggerthellaceae > UMGS1519. The sequence goes on from JAUNCA010000213.1 coordinate 2,688, forward strand.
GCGAGTACGGCAAGAAAAGCGCCAACCACTGGGACGA
>JAUNCA010000072.1 GCA_030526775.1 Coriobacteriia bacterium
AACCCCGACAACCCGGACGACCCGGACAACCCCGGCGCCACGGGTGGCGAGGCCATCAAGGACGACCCCGAGCCTCCGGGCGACCTCGCAAGCTACCTCGACGCTCAGGCCGAGGCCAAGGCCGCGAAGGGCAAGCATGCGAAGGCCTTGAACGAGAAGGCCAAGCGGGCGCAGGCGAAGTACCAGGAGGCCGCGAGGGGCTACAGCAACCAGGCGGCTGCCAATGCCATCGCCCCGTCGGCGTTCAACACGACCACGAACGTATACGCTTCGGCGTATGCAGGCGCCAACTCGGGTTACACGCGCATCCACATGGGCACGAACCTCACGACCGAGATGTTCATCGCATCCATCGGCGAGCAGGCGCGCCAGATTGGCCAGGAGAAGAACCTGTACGCGTCGGTGATGATCGCCCAGGCCGTCATCGAGAGCGATTCGGGCAATTCCGGCCTCGCGCAGGCGCCGAACAACAACCTGTTCGGCATCAAGGGCGCGTACGAGGGCAACTCGGTGACCATGGCCACGCAGGAGGATGACGGCACGGGCCGCCTGTACGGCATCGACAGCGCCTTCCGCAAGTACGAGACGCAGGAGGAATCGCTGAAGGACTACGCCGACCTGATCCGCGGCGACATGGACCACTACTACAAGGTGTGGAAGGAAAACGCGAAGACCTACGAGGATGCCGCCAAGGCGCTGCAGGGCACGTACGCGACGAGCACCGTGTATGCCGACACCATCTGCGCCGTCATCGATGCGTACGACCTCACGCGTTTCGACGAGCCGCTCGAGTTCACGATTAAGGGCAAGAACGCCGATGGCGAGAAGCTCACGATGAACGACTACGCGCAGCTCCAGGCCAATGCGGTGTCGTTCCTGGGCACCCCGTACGTGTGGGGCGGCACGAACCCCGACGAGGGCTTCGACTGCTCGGGCTTCGTGCAGTACCTGTACAAGCAGACCTTCGGCATCTCGCTGCCGCGCACCACGTACACGCAGCAGTATGAGGGCAAGGAAGTGGCCTTCGACGACCTGCAGATGGGCGACCTGCTGTTCTTCGACGAAGGCGGCTCGACCGAGCACGTGGCCATGTACCTGGGCGACGGCTTCTACATCCACGCGCCCGAGCAAGGCGACGTCATCAAGATCACCGACATGGAGAGCTTCACCCCCACCTTCGCCAAGCGCATCCTGAAGCTGCAAGAAGCGTAAAAGCGCAAGAAAGAACCTGATGGAGAATGAGTCGAAGAACGTATCTTCGACTCATTCTTTGCGTATGGAGCCGAGTTAAGCGACCTTTGCGGGGAATGAGTCAAAGATACGTTCTTCGACTCATTCCCAAGCAAAAACGGGCCCGCAAGTTGCGGGCCCGTTCGCGTTTCGCTGTTCGCGAGGATTAGCCGGCGATGTTGCCGTAGATGCCGGTGAGCAGGCCGGACATGCTATCCTGGTCGACGTTCCAAGTGTTGTCGGTCTTGGTGAGGGTAATCTCAGTGTCGGTGGTGATGGTGTCGGTGGCAGCATCGAGCGCGTCATACAGGTAACCGAAGACAACCGCCATGGCGTCCTTCTGGTCGCCGCCGTTAGCGATGATGTCCTGGACCTCCTTGGCGATTGCGGGGTCGCTCTGAAGTTTGGTCATCGTGTCGTTCGTGATGGTGGCGACATCGATGTTGGTCACCGTGAGGGCGGCCGTTGCCTTGTCGCCATCAACGGTGATGTCGCCGATTTCATAGTCGAACTTGCCGAGTGCATGCTGGAGGAATTCGACGAGGTCGATGCCATAGGCCTCAAGCTGCGCCATCTGGCCGGAATCCAGCTGGTCCATGTAGGGCTGGAGCGCTTCCTTCGTGGGGTTCTTGAAGACATCGAGCTCCTTAGCGATGCCATCGCGGATGACCTGCTCGTCATTGTTGGACGAGCAACCGGCTACGGCGAACATGCCGAGGGCCAGGACAGCCGCAAACACGAGAGCGATAAGGCGCTTCCCATGCGATTCGGTACGTGCGTTCTGCATAGTTCCTCCTTAGGTTTCTCCCCAATAGGCGTTTGCCTGCATATAGGGTATCAAATCTTGATATGTTCCACGTTCAGAAGATGCGACAACTTGGCGCGCTCCGTACAGATTGGCATGCAAGCGCGACCCTGGGGCTCGTGTGTCGGGCAATTAATCAGTGCGCGATTAATTCATGCCTTCAAGACGTTTTGAACGCGTTATACTCTTGCCAACGGAATGGAGGAGTTGCAATGTCCGATAAATATGCCCCGCTACGGCTCGAACACCAGCTTTGTTTCCCGCTTTACGCCGCGTCGAAGGAAATCGTGCGCCGCTATAAGCCGATGCTCGACCCGCTCGACCTTACCTACACGCAGTACATCACGATGATGGCGATGTGGGAACACCAGAGCCTGAGCGTCTCCGAGCTGGGCGAATGCCTGTATCTGAATTCCGCGACGCTCACGCCGGTGCTCAAGCGCCTGGAAGCGAAGGGGTATATCTCGCGCCGCCGCTCGACGGAAGACGAGCGTTCCGTCATCGTGAGCATCACGCCTGCGGGCATGAAGCTGCAGGACGAGGCGCTGCAGGTGCCGTACGCGATGGGCGCCTGCGTGAACATGGAGCCGGGCGAGGCGTTGAAGCTGAAACAACTGCTCGATAAGCTGCTCGATTCCTTCGACGAGGAATAACGCAACCGGCGTTCCTGCGTGTCGATGTGAATCGCCGCTGCCACGCCGCCGCTGGCGTGCGCGGAAAACAAGGTCTGCACTCCGACGGGGGGTCCCGTCGTTAGATTCGGGAGGAGAACCGCAATGCCCAAAGAAGAGAACAACGCGCGTGAAGCACAGGCCAAGCGCCACGTGTCCGTGATGAAGGCCGTTTTCGGCACCGAGACTGCGGCGTCGATTGAGAATGCGCAGATTATCGAGGCGGGTTACGCCCCGAAACCCGAAGTCGCGGAAGGCGCGAACCCCACCGTGGTGACGTTTGCCCCGGGTAACGTGGTAACCGCCATCTTCCATGCCGAGAAGCCGGTCGCGGTGCTCGACCCCGCATCGTATCGCTATGCGGGCGGCGGCTACCTGCGCGGATGGCGCGGCGTGGAGGAAGACCTCTGCGACGAGGGCAACCTGTTCGCCATTCTGGAGTCGTTCCAGAAGAAGTACTACGCCCCGAACAAGCAGACCACGAGCGGCGAGCTGTACACGAGCCGCGCGATTGCGATTCCCGACGTGGTGTTCAGCCGCAACGGCGAGATCGTGAAGGCATCGGTGGCCGTGGTGGCGGCCCCCAACCGTTCCCGCGCGCTGCAGCGCAACCGCAGCGAGCGCGAGTGCGACCTGGCCTTGGCCGAGCGCGTTGAAGCCGCGATGAACCTGCTGGCAAGCTTCGGTGCCACGACCGTGGTGATTCCGGCGTTCGGCTGCGCTCAGGGCAACGATGCCGCCCAGGTGGCCCAGCTGTTCCACGACTGGATTGCCGCAAACGACGGCGCCATCCCGCAGGTCGTCTTCGCCATTTGGCGCGGCGCCGAGGCCGATACGTTCAAGAAGGCGTTCGCCGACCGCTGGCAGGAAGAAGTCGAAGAGAAGCCGCAGGTCGTCGACGTAGACGACGAGGATGACGAGGAAGAGGACTGGGAGAAATACCGGATTTCCGAATAACCGTGTGGGGACAGCCCCCACGTGGTGCTCGAGCGGAAGGTTGACATGGCGGACGGGCAGTCGTTTGGTGGTAAGGCCAAGAAGGTGGTCGGGTACATCCTGGCCATTATCGGCGGCTACATGGCGCTCATCAGCGCGGCCGTGCCGTTTTTGGCGCTGATCGAGGGTGAGACCGGCGATTTCGCCATGCTCGTTCTAACCTGCGTGATTATGCTCGCCGTGAATGTGGGCATTTTCAAGCTGGGAGTATCGCTTGCAGCGGGCGCGAAGTTGAGTTTCAAGCCCGCGGCGAAGTCCGCGCCGCCCGTGTCGCCAGCGCAGTCCGTGTCCACACCGCCGCGCGCTTCGAGCGTGACGCCTGCAACTGTTTCGACCCCTGTGCCTGTTCCGACGAAACCCGAAGTGCCGGGGACTGCGGCGTATCCCGAGTTGATGACCGGCCAGCTGGTCGCGCGCTTCAAGCAGACGCACGACCAGTCGTATCACGACGAGTACCGCCGCCGCTTGCAATTTGTGGGCTTTGAGGAGAACGAGGCGGAGAGCCTGTTCATGTTCGAGCTGATGATTCTGAAGAACGACTCGATTGAGCCGCTGGCTAGCGACGATTATCTGAGGAGTTTCATATTCGACCTGCAGCACGTGGCGGTGCCCCACGAGAAGGAATACTACGTGCTGCATCAGACCTTCCTGGTGTCGCAGATCGTGAAGATTTGGGACGAGGCCGAGTGGCATTACTGGAACAGCCACGAGCGCGACCTGCCGGATGACGTGTGGGAGGAGATCTACACCATCTCGCGCTATGGCGGCGGCGAGCTGTTCATCAAGTATCTGAAGATGGTCGCCGAAAAGTCGCATGTTCCCATGTCGAAGGTGCAGAAGTACTCCATGGCCGAGCAGGACATGATCTTCAAATACAAGTGGAACGTCAAGGCCAACGAAAAGCACCCCTACGAGCGTTAACGGACCCGGTGTCGTGCGGCCCCACGTCATCCTGAGCGGAGCGCGAAGCGCGGAGTCGAAGAATCTCCAGCGCCCGAAACCCGGTTAGCCCGCCTTACAGCGGCAACTGCTGGTACAGCCCACCATCCTGGAACCCCAGCTTGCGGTAGTACTCCCGCGTCCCGATGGCGCTAATCACGTTGAGCTTCCCGTATCCAGCCTGCCGCGCAATCGCGGCGGCGCGGTTCACCAGCTGTTTCCCCAGGCCAATGTGCTGCGTGCTGCCGGCTGCGTGCAGGCGGGCGACGCGGCCGTACACGTGCACCTCGCGAATCATGGCCTCGCCGGGGCCGACGGGCGCCTCGTCGCCGAGCGCGGCGACGGCTTGCGGGTGGGGAAGCGACAACCGCAGGAAGCCCGCGATGCGTCCGTCGGGCGCGACCCATTGCAGGAAATGCTCGTCGGTCGCGGTGGTGCGGTACGCCACGTCCTCGAGCACGAGGGTGGTCGGGTCCACCTCTTCGGTCCCAATTTCGCGGAAGCGAATCTCGCGCACGGGTTCTTCGCGTTCCGCGAGGCGCGCCTCCACCAGCTGGCGCAGGTTCGTCTTCTTGTTGCCGGCCACGATGTCGCCGGCCGAGAAGTCGCGGATCATGCGCGAGATGCGCGTGAACGCGGGCGTGGCCAGCACGTCTTGCACCAGCACATCCACCAGGACATCCTCGGGGTAGGGCAGCCAGCCGCGTTCTTCCAGCTCGCGGGCCAGCGGGGCGCTGCCGATGAGCGCGCAGGGGTAGAGCTTCACCTCGTCGGGCTGGAACGCCTCTTCCGTGGCGAAGCGGCGGTAATCGGCGATGTCGCCTTCGGGCGTTGCGCCGGGCAGGTTCACCATGAAGTGGGCGTGGATCTTGAACCCGAACAGCCGCAAGAGCTCGAAGGTGCGCCGCGTGTCTTGCGGGCGGGTGGCGCGGCTGTTGAACGCGACGATGCGCGGGTCGAGCGTTTGCACGCCAACCTGGACTTTCGTGCAGCCGAGCTGCCGGAGGATGCGCAGGTTGCCAGGCGTGGCGTGGTCGGGGCGCGTTTCCACCACGAGGCCGACGCAGCGCTGCGCCGCCACCTCGTTGCGGCGATGCTCTGCCCGCAGCTCGTCCATGCTCGCGCGCTGCCAGCTGGCGATGCCCTCCCAGGGGCTGCCGCTTCCGTACAGCTGCCCGATGGCCGCGTTGAAACTCGTGGCGCCCGCGGTCACCGCTTCCTGCACCGCGCGCGTTTGGGCGGCGAGCTCGCCGTCGTCGTTCGCGATGCCGGCGTCGCGATATGCCGCCTGGCGCAGGACGCGCTGGTCGGCGCGCTGCGCATCGTCGTCGTTCAGCGCGCGGAAGAGCTCCTTCACGAACCAGATGCGGTAGGCTTCGGGATAGTCGTCGAAGGTGCCGCCGAGCACGATGAGCTCCACCTTGTCGGTGGCGTGCCCCATCTGCGTGAGCGCCTGCAACCGCGAGCTCACCTGCAGATACGGGTCGAACCAATTGCGCTCGGCCCGCTGGCAGGCGGGCTCGGCGTGCAGGTAGCTTTTCGGCATGCGCACGTCGGCGGGGCAGAACAGGCAGTTGCCCGAGCAGGTCCACGGCTTGGTGATGACGGTGATCGTGGCCACGCCCGACGCCGTGCGCCGCGGTTTCATCTGGATGAGGCGCAGCAGGCGCCGCTCGGTTTCCGGATCGATTTCCCAGCGGGCCCAGCGCTGCGGGTCTTCGGCCTTCACGCGCAGGTAGAACGGCATGAGCTGCTTTTTCGAAAAGCGCACGTCGCCGTCCAGCCGGTTGCTGTGCGCGTTGATGATGCGCGTAAGCCCGCGCGCGTCCAGCCCAGGCCGTTCGCGCAGCGCCCGCACGATATCCAAAATGAGCTCTTCCATGCCCAGCATTGTAGCAATGATGCCGCGGGTAACCAGGTTGCGGCGTTTCGTCCGCGGTAGAATAGGGCCCATGGATTTGCAGACGGCGTGCATATTGAACCAGGTTACTTCGCGGTTTTACCGCGAGCATGCGGACTCGTTCTCGGCTACGCGGCATGCGGGTTGGCCGGGGTGGGAGCGTGCGCTCGACGGCGAAGCGGGCGCAGCGTTTCGTGCCGGCGGGGAAGCACCGGCGGTGCTCGACGTGGCGTGCGGGAACATGCGCTTCGAGCGTTTCTTGCAGGAACGGTTTCCCGAAAGCGGCTTTCGCGTGTGGGCGGTGGACAACTGTGCCCCGCTGGCCACGGGCGATGCCGATGCGTTCACGCTGACGGGCGAGGGGCTTGCGAATCGGGTGAGCTTCTACGAGTTCGATGTGATGGAGCGCCTGCTTGCGGGCGACCTTGCCGCCCACCTGCCCGAACGCGATTTCGATCTGGTGGCGTGCTTCGGATTCATGCACCATGTGCCCGGCTGGGAAAACCGGGTGCAGCTGCTGCGTGCGCTCGCAGAGAAGGTGAAACCGGGCGGCTCTCTCGTGGTGTCGTTCTGGCAATTCCTGAACAGCCCCGAGCTGGCCGCGAAAGCGCAAGAAGCGCACGTCCGCGGCCTGGCCTCGTTGCGCGATGCCGGCTTGGACCCGGCGCAGCTAGAAGAAGGCGATTTCCTCCTCGGTTGGCAAAACGAGCAAAACGCATTCCGCTATTGTCACAATTTCACGCAAAGCGAAGTAGAGCGCCTCGCGCAAGAAGCCGGTCTAACCCCGCAGCTCACAACCCAATTCCAAGCCGACGGCCGCACCCAAAACCTCAACGCTTACCTCGTGTTTGGGCGATGAGTCGAAGAACGTATCTTCGACTCATCGTGGCTTGCTAGAAGCCCCACATGCGGACTTCGGGCTCGAGTTGCACGCCGGCATCGGCCAGCACGGCGGCTTGCACGTCGTGGATCACGCCCAGCACGTCGGCTGCGGTAGCGCCGCCGGCATTCACCACGAAACCGCAGTGCTTCTCGGACACCATGGCGCCGCCCACGCGGTGGCCGCGCATGCCGGCATCCTGGATGAGCTTGCCCGCGAAATACCCGGTGGGGCGCTTGAACGTGCTGCCCGCGCTGGGCAACTCGAGCGGTTGCTTGCTCGTGCGACGTTCGCGCAGGTCATCCATCTTCGCGCGAATCTCGTCCGGGTCGGCCGGCATCAGGTGAAGCGTGGCCTCGAGCACGATGTAGCCGGCATCCATCATCATGCTGTGCCGGTAGCCCCAGTTGGCCTCGGCGGCGCTCACCTCGCGCAGCTCGCCTTCGGGCGTCAGGCACACCACGGAAACCGCCACGTCGCGGAACTCGCCGTCGTACGCGCCGGCGTTCATGATGGCGGCCCCGCCGACGGAGCCTGGGATGCCGCTCGCGAATTCGTACCCGGAAAGACCGGCGGCCAGCGCGGCCTCGGCCACCTGCTCGTTTGTGGCACCGGCTTGCGCGCGAACGATCTCGCCATCGACCTCGATGGATGCCATGTCGGACCCGATCTGCACCACCACGCCGCGCAACCCGGCGTCGGCCACCAGCACATTGCTGCCGCAACCGATAATCCAACACGGCGCATCGGCCTCGGCCGCCGCCTTCGCCGCGGCCAGGACATCCTGCGCATTTCGGGCTTTTATCAGGAAATCTGCCGGTCCACCCACCTGAAAGGTGGTGTGAAGGGCCATAGACTCATCCCGTAGTATGCATTCACGTGGAAAAGATGCCAATAACCGCTGTTCCAACGCCACCTTGTCCATCATTGGTTTCCCCGTTCTGGTATTATTCTTCAACAGCGCAAACGCACTTTCATGCGCCTGTGCAACAGACAACTCCAATACTAAGGGTAATCAATGGACGAACGCTACGAAAACGACTACGAAAACACGGCAAACCAATGGGAAGAGACCACCGAGGGCGGACGCGTGACCTATCGCGAGCGCAACCCCCGCGAGGCTGCCAACAATGCGCGCCCGACGCCGCGCCGCCGCACGGTTGAATACAGCGACGAGGCCGCCGAGCGCCCGCGCCGCTATGAGCCGGCTGGCACCCGCGAGTATCGCACGAGCTCGCGCCCGGGTCGTGAGCGCCCGACGCGCTCGCGGACCGCGGGATCGCGTTCGGTTGCTCCGGCAGGCGGGGCCGCCGAGGGCGTTATGGCTTTCGCCCAGCCCATCCTGCTGGCAGCTGTCGCGCTGCTTGCGGTTATCAGCATCCTCACCGGCATCGTGTCCTGCGCCACCGGTGGTGGCCAGCAGGGCGAGGCCGTGAACACCCCGGCCGCACTGAACACGGAAGCCGCCGCCAACGTCGCGGCTGCCGAGAAGACCACGGACGCGAACGGCATCGTCCACGGCACCACCGCTGACGGCACGAACTTCACCATCGTGTACGCTGACGGCGAGAATGCCACGCCCGCCGTTGCGGCTGGCGCAGCTGCCACGACCACCGCGGGCACCGAGGCCACCGAGTCCACCGAGTCTACCGAGGCCACGGCCGAGTCGAACTCCACTGACGCTGCCGCCGCCGAGAGCGAATCCACGAGCGAAGGCACGGCCGAGTCCATGACCGTGTCCACCGCCGGGGCTTCCACCGCTGCCGAGGAGCAGCCCGCCGAAGGCGCCGAGAACGCCGACGCCGCCGCCGCCGACACCACGGGCGCCACCCAGAAGGTGAGCTTCGCAGCCGTGGGCGACCAGGTGGCAAGCGACTACGCGCTCGAGCTGGCCGACGGCTATGCCGGCCAGGCCGAAGACGGCAAGTACGACTTCAAGCCCTTCTACCAGGAGGTCAAGCCGTTCCTCAACCAGTTCAACCTGCGCTTCATCAACCAGGAGACCCCGCTCATCGGCGGTCAGGAGAACTACGAGGTTAGCGGTTACCCGAACTTCATCAGCCCCGAGGCCTGCGCCGACGCCATCGTCGACACGAACTTCAACATGGTGGCCTTCGACAGCAACCACAGCTACGATGCCGGCACCGAGGGCATCGAGTACAGCCAGAAGGTGTGGGAGAAGTACCCGCAGATCGTCCTCGCCGGCAGCTACGCCGACCAGGCCGCACGCGAGACTGTCCACATGATCGAGAGCAACGGCATCCGCTTCGCTTTCCTGGCCTACAGCTATGGCGATAACACCTACACCGACGTGACCAAGGAACCGAACAACTACTACGCCGTGCCGTTCGTGAAGGACGACGCTGCCGCCGACATCGCCCGCGCCAAGCAGGTCGCCGACTGCATCATCGTCTACATGCACTGGGGCGACGAGTACACGGCCGAGCTGAACAACGACCAGAAGGATTGGGCGCAGTTCCTGGCCGACCAGGATGTCGACCTGGTCATCGGCTCGCACGCGCACAACATCCAGCCGGTGCAGTACTTCACGGGCGCCAGCGGCAACAAGATTCCGGTCGTGTTCGGCCTGGGCGACTTCGTGTCCGGTTGGACCATCACCGACACCATCCTCTCCGGCATCTTCACCTGCGACTTCGTGCCGCAGGAGAACGGCCGCGTGAGCGTTGAGAACCCGAAGTGGCATCCCACCATCGAGTGGAGCGACGGCTCCGGCCAGACCTACGTGCGCATGCTCGAGAACATGACGGTGGACGAGATTAACGCGAACACCCGCACCGAGGACGTGCCGAACAGCTTCGCGCACCTGTACAACACCACGAACAGCGTGATCTCGCAGATCCCGGTCGAGTGGGGCTCCGATGCCGATGACAAGGCCACGAAGGCCGCTTCCGGCGACTCCGAGAGCTCCTCGAGCTCCGGCTCCAGCGCGAGCGCGTCCGGCCACGTCGACGAAGACGAAGACGGCTACGACGACAACACCGACGAGTGGATCGGCTTCGGCGATGACGACGACGCGGACGCGAGCGATTCCGACGCGGATTCCGATTCCGACTCCGACTCCGACAACGCCGAAGCAACCGGCCCGGTGGATGAGGACGGCGACGGCTACGACGACAACACCGACGAGTGGAT
>JAUNCA010000214.1 GCA_030526775.1 Coriobacteriia bacterium
TTTTAGCACGTGGAACGCCAAACCTGTCCCCCGTTCCAGGCCTGACCCCGATGGCACGGCGATATGGCGCCTCGCTGGTTTTAGAGCAGCTTGTTTACCTTGCGGTCGTACGTGAGGAGACCGTTCACTTCCTCCTCGATGTCCGTGAGCTGCGTGTATACGTAGCCTGCTAGCCCTTTTGCCTCCAGGCTGTTCAAGTGGACGAGCAGCTTGCGCAGATCGGTCCTCCAGGCGCCTGCATCCTCGTAAGCGGCGTACCCGTATGCTTCGGGTAGCGAGCTGTGGCCTTCCACGCGGAAGGTCAGTCCGCCGCATTCGGATATCGCAAACGCTCGCTTGCCCTCGTCGGGCCACACCTTCAGGGTGCGGAAGTAGTTGTGCACGCTCTTGAAATCGCCCGCGCCTTGGTCATACCAGCCGCTCACGGAGTCGACCGGGCGCGTGGGATCGAGCTTGCGTACGTGGTCGGTCGCGGCTGCAGAATCGAACTGACCCCAGCCCTCGTTGAACAGCACCCAGGTGATGATGCACGGATGACCCTGCAGGTACTCGATGAACTCGTTGCAGGTGTGAAGCCATTCCTCCTGGTAGAGGGGAGAATCCGACCCGAGTTCCTCCTGGTGCTTGGCATCGGTGTCGTCGTAGCGGTTCCAGCTGGCCTTGAAGAGCGTGGGCTTGTAGCTCCACTGCCACTGGTGCGGGCCCTTGTCGCCGCCATTCACCATGTCCTGCCATACCATCATTCCCAGGCGATCGCAGTGGTAGTACCAGCGCGATGCCTCGAGCTTTATATGCTTGCGCATCATGTTGAAACCGGCCGCTTTCGCCGCCTGGATGTCGAATACGAGCGCGTCGTCGCTCGGGGCCGTCATCAGGCCGTCCGACCAATATCCCTGGTCGAGAACGCCTTTTAGGAAACAGGGCTTCCCGTTCAGGTAGAAGCGGGCGCGCCCTTGCGGATCGGGCTTCACCTCGGCGGTGCGGATGCCGCAATAGCTCGACACGACGTCGGAGCCGTAGGTGAGCATCAGCGTGTAGAGGTAGGGGTCTTCTGGCGTCCACAGGTGCGCGTCGGGCAGATGGAACTTCATGGCGCAGGTTTCGTCGGGGGTGGTGAACGTATCGGCGGCCACCATGATTCCTTCGGCATCGCGGATTTCCACGGTGAGCCGCAGATCGTGGCTGCGTGGCGCGCTATCGCGGAAGGAGGCGTTCACGGTGATGCTTCCCTCGTAGGCATCCGTGACAATCTGGAGGAGGTCGATGCGGTTCGCGGGAACGGTTTCGAGCCATACGGTCTGCCAGATGCCGCTCTGCGCGGTGTACCAGATGTCGCCGCGGTCGAGCCGCTGCTTCCCGCGCACTTGCCCGCCTTCCTCGCTGGAGTCGGCCACGCACAGCAGGATTTCGTTCTTGCCTTCCACCAGGTAATTCGTGATGTCGAATGCGAAGGGGGAGTATCCGCCTGCATGGCCGCCCACGGTGGTGCCGTTGATACGGCAGGAGCAGGTGTGGTCGACGGCTTGGAAATGCAGGAGCAAGCGGTCGTCGCCGGCAAGCTGGGGTGCCTCGAAGGTCCGGCGATACCACAGCAGCTCGCCGGGCTTTAGCTGGCGGTTCACGCCGGAGAGCGGCGCTTCGGGCGAGAACGGCACGAGGATGCGCTGCGTGAAATCGGCCTCGGCAGGAATCGTGGCGCCGTCGACGACCATCGGGAGTTTCGCCGGGTGGGGCGCCTCTTGCGCAGCCGTGACGAAGGTGCAGTCCCACCAGCCGTTCAGAATCTCGTAATGCGCGCGGGCAAACTGCGGATGCGGGTGCTCGGGCAGCACGTTAGCCGGGTCGATTTGCTCGCCCCATGGCGTCATGAGCCGTTCGAGCTCTACGTCCTTGTGCTTTTTCGGCTTTGCGGCCAAAACGCGCTTGATGTCGAGCATGCCCTCTCCCTCCATAATGATGATTTACCCCCGCGGTAAATCATCGTCGTTCCATTGTACCAATGCTCGCTCACGACAAAAGTGCCTGCATGTCGAAAGTTGAAGGAGCCTGGAGGGGAATCCGGCTCGGTTTATACTGCATTCCGGAATTGTCGTGTTACGACAACCCGGTATACCCGCAAGGCAATGGGATGTTGTACCAAGCTTCAAAGGAAGGGGCGGGAAATGATCAAGAGAATCCTTACCGTGCTTGCGGTCTCCATCATGATGGCGTTTACTCTTGGCCTCGTGGGTTGCGGCGCTCCCGATGCCACTGGCTATCAAGGGGATCTCGAGGATGGCTCCTCGTTTGCGTACATCCAGATTAGCGACAGCGCCACGATGGTTTCGATTATCGACGACGAGCATCAGGGCGACGATGCCGATGTCTACTCGGGCAAGGCGACGACGGATGCAAACGGCACGATGACGGTTACCGATGACGAGACCGGCAAGACCATCACGTTCACCCTGGTCGAGAACGCGGATGGCACCTACGACGTGGATGTCGAGGGGCATGGCAAGGGAACGCTGAAGCCCTACGAGGGAAACCTGGTCGAGGTCATCACCTCGATGGCTGACGATGATGCGGAGGCCGAGAAGTAGAGGCCATAACGGCTTCAAGGCCTTCGGCCTACCCGATGAAATGACGCGGCGAGAGGAGGGATGCCTCCTCTCGCCGCGTTCTCGTAAACGGCTTATGCCTGCGCTGGCGGGTTACGCGTCGTCGTGG
>JAUNCA010000073.1 GCA_030526775.1 Coriobacteriia bacterium
CAGCATGTACAGCTTGCCCTGCTCGATGGTGAACTCGATGTCCATCATGTCGCGGTAGTGGTCCTCGAGGAGCTCGAAGATGCCCTCGAGTTCCTTGCCGGCCTCTTCGAGGCCGGGGACGTTCTTGAGCTCGGCGATGGGGCTCGTATTGCGGATGCCGGCGACGACGTCTTCGCCCTGGGCGTTCACCAGGAAGTCACCGTAGAATTCCTTCTTGCCGGTGGCGGCGTCGCGGGTGAAGGCCACGCCGGTTGCGGAGGTGTTGCCCTTGTTGCCGTAGGCCATGATCTGCACGTTGACGGCGGTGCCCAGGTCGTCGGCAATCTTGTTCTGCTTGCGATACAGGGTCGCACGCGGGTTGTTCCAGGAACCGAAAACGGCCTCGATGGCGAGCTTCAGCTGGACGTACGGGTCCTGCGGGAAGACTACCTTGCCATCGATGACGAGGCTCGGGTGCTCCTCGGCGTCGACGTTGGCGGAGAAGATCTCCTTGAAGTCGGCAACGAGTTCCTGCAGGTCCTCAGCGGTGAGGTCGGTGTCGCTCGCGACGCCCTTCTCTTCCTTCTTCGCAGCGATGGCATGCTCGTAGAGGTCGCCATCGGTGCCCATCACGACGTTGCTGAACATCTGGATGAAACGACGGTAGGAGTCCCACGCGAAACGCGGGTTCTCGGTCTGCTTGATGAGGCCCTGGACGGAAACGTCGTTCAGGCCGAGGTTCAGGACCGTGTCCATCATGCCGGGCATGGACATCGGAGCACCGGAACGCACGGAAACGAGCAGCGGATCCTCGTTGTCGCCGAGCTTCTTGCCCATGCGCTGCTCGAGGTCGACAACATACTCTCCGATCGCGCGGAGCGCACCGTGCGGCCACTTGTTGCCGGCATTGGCGTATTCCATGCAGGTCTGGCAGGTAATGGTGAAGCCCTGCGGAACGGGAAGGCCGATGTTGGCCATCTCGGCGAGGTTCGCGCCCTTGCCACCCACGATGTACTTCATGTCGGCATTGGCCTCGGTTACGTTCACGCCGTTCTCGTCCTTGCCGAACTTATACACGCGCTTGATTTTCTCCGCCACCTTCAACTCCTTATCTCGGATAGTCGGTATATTTTGCCAAAACAGTGGAAACTGCTGTGGAGCATTCTTGCATGATAACGCAATTTATGGGTCTTCATGTGTACGTAGATACCCATATCTGCCAATTCGTGGGGAATTCGCACATGTTGGAAGACGGCGTCTCGCGCTTCGAGGTTTGACGCGACAACAAACGCCAAAAATCGTACAATGGGCGCAGGGATATTCAGAGCAAGGAAACGAGGAGCCATGGGTTACATCTTGGGTGTCTGCCCGCAATGCAACAACGTCATGAGCATGCCCGACGATAGCGAGAAGGTCCGCTGCCCCACTTGCCAGGCAGAAATCTTCGCTGCCGAGGCTGCGGCGATAGCAGGTGAATCCAAGACGCAGCAACCCAACCCGGGCAATCCGTATAGCAACGCAGCCAACATGACGTCCTACACCCCGCCCATGTTCAACGCAGCTGCGCCGCTGCTGGGCACTTGGAAGACAAACGTCCTGTTCACCATCCTCGGTATTCTGGCGGCAGCGGCCATCAACGGCTTTACGGGAGCCTCGGTCGATGCAAACGGCAACGTGGTGAGCAACCCCAGCCCGATGGTGGGCTTCCTCGCGCTGGCATACATCGTGTTCTGCATCGTGTACGCCGCGAAAATCTACCCGTCGTATTTCACCGATAAGCCGATGCTCGACTCCAGCGAGGCAATATCGTTCTTGAATTGCTTCGTGGGCGGTCTGATTTTCGGCCTTATCTGGAACCACAACCTCACGCGCGGCGAGAAGGGCATCGCCAACATCGTCTTCATCGTCCTCATCGCCGCCTCGTTCGTGCTTGCATTCCTGCTCGCGTTCCTCATCGTCATGGGCGCAGCAGCATAGATGGCATAACGGACCCCTCAGCTAGAATAAGAAGAAGCGCCCGACCAGTTGGTCGGGCGCTTCTGCGGGGATGGGGAGTCGTTCTCTTCTCGCGGCTACTTCTTCTTCGCCATCTTGCCGAAGTCGGCCACGCGGGCGAACACGTCGACGAATGCGTTGAGCAGCTTGAGGTTCTGCCCGCGCTCGGCGGCGTCGTCGGCCATGACCTTCACATCGTCGAAGAAGGTGTCGATGGGACCGCGCAGGGCGGCAAGCGCCTTCACGGCCGCGGTGTAATCGGAAGCGGCAAGCGCGGCTTCCACCTGGCCATGCGCAGCCCCGACGGCCGCCAGCAAGTCGGCGCGCACGCCGGAGAGCACCTCGGCCGCCACGTCGGCACCGAGCTTGGCATCACGCAGGTTGTTCGCGCGGGCGTAGGCCGTGGCCAGGTCGTCCATATCCTCTGGCAGCTCGTCGCGGATGGCGCCGAGGGCCTTCACGCGGCTGCTGATGACAGCGGGCTCGACCACGCCGGCAGCAAGCACGGCGTCGATAACGTCGGGCGCGGCACCGGCATCCTTGCACATCACTTTGGTGCGCGTGACGAAGAAGTCGATGACCTCGGCACGGGTCTTCGCACGGTCGAACTCGACGGCCTCGAAGGTATCGAGCGAAGCGTCGATAGCCTTCTCGAGCGACACCGGCAGGCCCTCCACCAGCATGTTCACGATGCCGATGGCCTGGCGGCGCAGCGCGAACGGGTCCTTGGAGCCGGTCGGCCCCTGCCCCACGGCGAACAGGCCGCAGATGGTATCGAGCTTGTCAGCGAAAGCGGTGAGCTGGCCCACGGTGCCATCCGGCAGCGCATCGCCGGCGAAACGCGGCTGGTAGTGCTGGCCGATGGCGCGCGCAACCTGCTCGGTCTCGCCATGCGCGGCGGCATAGTAGGAGCCCATCACGCCCTGGACGGACGTGAACTCGATGACGGCGTTGGTGACGAGGTCGGCCTTGCACAGCAGCGCGGCACGCGAAAGGTCGGCGGCATCCTGCTCGCCGAGCTGGGCGTCGGCGGCAAGCGCGTCGGCCAGCTTCACGAGGCGCATGGCCTTGTCGCGCACGGTGCCGAGCTTCTCCTGGAACACCACCTGGTCGAGCTTCTCGACGTACGCCTCGAGCGGCTTCTTCAGGTCCTCCTCGTAGAAGAACTTCGCATCGTCCAGGCGGGCACGCACGACGCGCTCGTTGCCGGCGATGATGTTCTCGGCATACGCCGGGTCGCCGTTGGAGACGATGATGAAGTCGTTCGTGAGCTTTCCCTCCGCGTCATACAGCGGGAAGTAGCGCTGGTGCATGAGCATCGCGTCGACGATGATCTCCTCGGGAACGCGCAGGAACTCCTCGTCGAACACCGCACGCAGGGCCTGCGGGTACTCGGAGAGGTTGATGACCTCGGTGAGCGTCTTCTCGGGCAGCTCGGCACGAGAGCCGGTCTGCTCCTCGATGGTGGCGACGCCTGCGCGGATGGCAGCTTCGCGCTCGGCCATGTTCGGCACCACGAAGTTCGCGCGCAGCACGTCGAGCAGGTCGGTCGCAGTGGCCACCTCGTGCATGCCACGGGCAAGCACGGGATGACCGGCGGTGGCGCGGCCAGCCTCCATGTCGGAATACTTCACGGGCAGAACCTCGTCGTCAAGCAGCGCCAGCAAGTAGCGCACCGGACGGCTGAACGTGACGGTGCGGGCGCCCCAACGCATGGAGCGCGGCCACTTGAGGTCGGGAATCAGGCCCGCAAGGATGTCCGGCAGCAGCTCGCGCACATCCTGCGCGGGAATGCTGCGCACGGCGAACAGGTACTCGTCGCCATCGACGACGCGGCGCTCGCACTGCTCGACCGAAACGCCCTTGCCGCGGGCAAAGCCCATGGCTGCCTTGGTGGGGTTGCCGTCAGCATCGAAGGCGATGGCGGCCTTGGGGCCTTTGAACTCCTCGTTCTGCGCCGGCGTGGTGTCTTCCACGCCCGCCACCAGCACGATCAGGCGACGCGGGGTGGTGTGGATCTCGATGCCCTCGTACGGGATTCGGGCTGCCTTCAGGCGCTCGGGCACCATGCCCGCAAGCTGCTTTTCGGCGCCGACCAGGTCGAACGCGGGAATCTCCTCGGTGCCGATCTCGAAGGCAAGTACATGCTTGGCCATCTTTAAGCCTCCCCTTCTTCCTCGACTTCCACACCCACGACGTGCTTCAGGTAGCATGCGCAGGTCTCCTTCGCCATGGCGCGCACGCGTAGCATGTAGGCCATGCGCTCGGTGGCGGAGATAACGCCGCGCGCGTCAAGCAGGTTGAAGGTGTGGCAGCACTTCAGCACGTAATCGTACGCCGGCAGCGGCTCGGCAGCCTCCAGGCAGCGTTTCGCCTCGGCTTCATAGTCCGTGAAATGCTGGAACAGCATGTCGGTGTCGGCAGTCTCGAAGTTGTATTCGGACTGCTCCTTCTCGTTCTCCAGGTACACATCGCCGTAAGTGAACTCGACGCCATCGGCGCCACGCGCCCACACGATGTCGCGGAAGTCATCGACGCCCTGGATGTACATGGTCAGGCGCTCCAGACCGTACGCCAGCTCAGCTGCGACAGGCTTGCACTCGAAGCCGCCAACCTGCTGGAAGTACGTAAACTGCGTGACTTCCATGCCATCGAGCCAGACTTCCCAGCCAAGGCCCCAGGCACCGAGCGACGGGCTTTCCCAGTCATCTTCGACGAAACGCACGTCGTGCTTGTCGGTGTCGATGCCGATGGCGCGCAGGCTGCCCAAGTAGAGCTCCTGGATGTTGTCGGGCGAGGGCTTGATGAGCACCTGGAACTGATAGTAGTGCTGCAGGCGGTTCGGGTTCTCGCCATAGCGGCCGTCGGCCGGACGGCGGCAGCCCTGCACGTAAGCCGTACGCCACATGTCGGGGCCGAGCGCCCTCAGTAGGGTGGCCCAATGGTTCGTCGCGGCACCCACCTGGCCGTCATACGGCTGCAGGATGACGCAACCCTGCTGCGCCCAATAATGCTGCAATGCCAAGATGATGTCCTGGAAGGTCATCGCCTGGCCGTTCTCGTTCGCGTTCATGCTCCTCCTCTGTAACACGATAACCATGCGGAAACGGGTCCCGAATGATTACTCCAAAGCCCCGATGTGCTCGATGGGCCAATAGATGATATTCGCGTGCCCGGTAACCGACGACGCCGGAATCGCCCCGAAATAGCGGGAGTCGGCTGAATTCGTGCGGTTATCACCCATAACCCACAGGTAGCCATCCGGCACCTTGTAGGGATACTCGACGCTAATGCCGTATGCATGGTCGAGCGGATACGAAGGCTTGCCATCCGTATACGGCTCGTCGAGCTTCTCGCCGTTCACGTATACCGAGCCGTCGATCAAATCCACTTCGTCGCCGCCCACGGCAATAACGCGCTTGATAAGCGTCTGGTCCTCCAGCGGGTCGTCGAAGGTGACGATCTCGCCCGGAAGCGGGCCACGGTTGTAATAGCTGAGTTTTTCAGAGAACACGCGGTCTCCGATTTGGATGGTGTCCTGCATCGAGCCCGAGGGAATCTCGTAGGTGCCCACGATGAATGTGCGCAACCCGAAATAGCAGCCGATGACCAGCAGTATCATGATAACCAGCTCGACTATCTGGCGTCCCATCGTCGGTTCTCCCGCCACTGTAGCGTGCTTCGCCATCGATCAACCCTCCTCTCGCGCGAATCTGTTAACTATACCGCTCCGGCGGCATCATCTGCGCCGATATCCAAACTCTTCAAAAAGGCAACGTCGGACGCGGAAAGGTCGGCTTCTTCCAGCAGGTCGGGTCGCAGGCGAAGCGTGCGCTCGAGGCTCTGCTCGCGCCGCCACCGGTCCACCGCGCCATGGTCGCCGCTGCGCAGCACCGCCGGCACCTCCATGCCGCGATACTCGGCCGGCCGCGTGTACTGCGGATACTCCAGAAGGCCGCCGTTGAAGCTCTCGTCGGTCGCGCCTTGCTCGGCGCCCAACACGCCGGGCAGCTTGCGCACCACCGCGTCGATGACCACCATCGAAGCGAGCTCTCCACTCGTCAGCACGTAATCGCCAATGGAGATGATGCTATCCGCGAGCGAATAGGCCCGCTCGTCGATGCCCTCATAGTGCCCGCACACGAACAGCAGGCGCTCCTGTTCGGCCAGGCGCAAGGCCATCGCGTCGTCGAAACGCTCGCCTTGCGGGGCCAAGAACACCACGTGCGGGCGCGGGCCCTCTGCAACGAGGTCATCCATCGCCTCGAAGATGGGCTCGCACTTCATCACGAGTCCATGACCGCCGCCGTACGGTTCATCGTCGGTCGTACGGTGCCGGTCGTGCGTCCAATCGCGCAGGTCATGCGCGTGAAAATCCAGGATGCCCTTGTCGCGGGCGATGCGCATCATAGACGATCCCATGACGGATGCGAACATGTCGGGAAATGTCGAGAGCGTATCGATACGCATGCCTTCTATTCCAATCTCATAAAAAGGGACAGTCCCCTTTTATGCAAAATTTCATAAAAAGGGACTGTCCCTTTTTATGCGTTTTCCACCAAGCCCGAGGGGATGCGGGTGAATACCACACCCGCTTCCTCGTCGATGTCCTCGACGAACTCGTCCACGAACGGGATCATCACCTCGCCTCGCGGCCCTTCCACCACAAGGGTAGCTTGGAATGCGTTCTCCAGTGTCTCGACGATCTCGCCTAAGTCGCCGAATATGGCATCTTCAACGCGGAAGCCGTCGATTTCGGGCACAGCTTCCCCAAGCAGTTCCTCGTCGATATCGTCGCGCGCCACCAGCAGGTACCGCCCCACGTATTCGACCAGATCGGCGTAGTCGTCCACACCCTCGAAGGAAACGAGACAATCCTCGCCCTCGACGGCTTCGCGCAGCACCACCGTGCGGGGCACGTCGAGGCTCGGGGGCACCACATACACCGTCATACCCTCTTCAAGCAAGAAAGGAAGGCCGTCGCACGGTTGCACGACGAGCCTTCCCATTCGTTTGCGCGCTTTTGTTACCTGCGCGGCGTTAAGGTACCTCCCCATCCTAGTCGGGAAGCTCCACATCCACCTGGCCAGCGCCGGCACGACTTCCGGCGGCACGGGCGACGGTGCGGATGGACTTGATGACGCGACCCTGGCGGCCGATCACCTTTCCGGTGTCATCCTCATGCACCGAAACCTCGCAGTAGATGTTGCCGTACTCGTCAACGGACTGACGCACATCGACGTCTTCCTTATGATCGACGAGCGGCTCGACAATGGCGCGGACCAGACCGGCGATATCTGCCGTCTGCTTCGCCATTGTTAGGCCTCCTTGCGAGCGTTGTCGATGAGGCGGGCGACGGTGTCGGTGGGCTGGGCGCCATCAGCGAGCCACTTGTCGACCTTCTCGAGGTCGAGCTTGACGGTGGCGGGCTCGGTCAGCGGGTTGTAGGTGCCAACCTGCTCGATAGCGCGGCCATCGCGAGCGGTGCGGGAATCGGCCACGACGATGCGATAGTACGGACGCTTCTTGGCGCCGAAGCGGGCCAGACGAATCTTAACTGCCATTTCTTCGTTTCTCCTTTATTATCCTAGAGCTGCCCGGGTGTTAGCGGTCGGTTGGACAGCAATCGAACACTATACCTATTCTGGGGTTATTCATCAAGGTTGGAAAGCATATCGTTTAACTTCTTCATATCGGACATGCTCATGCCGCCCGGACCGCCTCCCATGCCGGGAATGTTCAGGCCGCGACGCTTCTGCCCCTTGCGCTTACCGCTCTTGCGTCCGCGCGTCTGGGCGTTGTCCATCTGCCCCACGGCGCGCTTGAGCATCTTCTTCGTATCGTTGTAGCGCTTGATCATCGCGTTCACTTCGGAAACCGTGGTGCCGGCACCCTTCGCGATACGCGCGCGTCGGCTCGCGTTCAGGATTTCCGGATGAAGGCGCTCTTCCACCGTCATCGACGAGATGAGGACCTCCATGCGGTCGAGCGCGCTCGTGTTCACCTGACCGCGAGACAGCGCCTCGTCGCCTCCCGGCAGCGCCGCGATGAGCTTCGAGATGCCGCCCATCTTGTGCACGCGCCGGTTGATCTCGATGAAGTCGTTCAGGTTCAGGTGGCCGCGCGACAGGCGGGTGGCCTCCTGCTCGTCGGCGTCTTCCTGCTGCTGCACCTTCACGGCGTTCTCGATGAATGTGGCGATGTCGCCGAGGCCGAGGATGCGCTTGGCCATGCGGTCGGGATGGAATTGCTCGAGGGAGTCGGGCTTCTCGCCGCTGGAAATCCACACGATGGGCTTGCCGGTCATCTGCTTGATGGAAAGCGCTCCGCCGCCGCGGGCGTCGCCGTCCATCTTCGACATGATGACGCCGTCGAAGTCCACGCGCTCGGCGAAGGCCTGCGCCACGTTCACGACGTCCTGGCCGGTCATGGCGTCGACCACCATGTAGATGGCCTCGGGCTGCACGGCATCGCGGATGTTCTCGGCCTCGCGCATCATGTCTTCATCCACATGCAGGCGGCCGGCGGTGTCGACGATGACGACGTCGCGCAGGTTGTCGATGGCGTCCTGGACGCCCTCGCGCGCGATCTGCACGGGGTCCTTGCTATCGCTGGAATACACGCGAACGCCCATTTCGTCGCCGAGCGTCTTCAGCTGGTCGATAGCTGCGGGACGGTACACGTCGCAGGCCACGAGCAGCGGCTGATGGTTCTGCTCACGCAGGCGGTAAGCCAGCTTAGCCGCAGCCGTGGTCTTGCCCGAACCCTGCAGGCCGACGAGCATGATGACGTTCGGGATGCGGCTCGAGAACTGGAAGCGATAGGTCTCGCCGCCCAGGAGCTCGGTAAGCTCGTCCATGACCACGCGGATGACGTTCTGCGCCGGGGTGAGGCTGGAAAGCACCTCGGCCCTCATGCACTTCGTCTTGGTCTTGGCGACGAAATCCTTCACCACCAGGTAATTCACGTCGGCTTCCAACATCGCCATGCGGATTTCGCGCATGGCCGAGTTGATGTCGTCCTCGGTGAGCTTGCCTTTGCCGCGCAGGTCGCCGAAGATGCTGCGCAGCCGAGTCGAAAGGTTCTCTAACATCGGAGTTCGCTCCTTGTCTTCACATGAAAAGCTCCGCCCATTCTATACGCAATGGACGGAGCACGCGAAACCACCAGCGAAAAGCCACATCGCAGCCACCTGAGACAGAATCCCTCCGAGGGCGGATGTCTCATCTGAGACAGAACACCTCAGAGGGGAAGTGTCTCAAGGAATGCTACTCGCCTTCGGAGTCCTCGCCGGATTTCAGGTCGTCGGGGGTGCCGATGAGGCCGAGGGCGAATTCCTGGGCATCGAAGTCCTTGAGGTCCTCGATGGACTCGCCCACGCCGATCTTGTAGATGGGAAGCTTCAGGTCGTGTGCGATGGCCACGGCGATGCCGCCCTTCGCGGTGCCGTCGAGCTTCGTTACGATGATGCCATCCAGGTCGAGAGAGCGGTTGAACTCGCGCGCCTGCGACAGTCCGTTCTGGCCGGTCGTCGCGTCGATGACCAGCACGACGGTGACGGGCATCTGCGAGCGCTTGCGCACCACCTTCACGACCTTCGCAAGCTCGCGCATCAGGTCATCGGACGTGTGAAGACGGCCGGCCGTGTCGATGAGCACCTCTTCGGCGCCGATGGCCTCGGCACGCTCGATGGTGTCGTAGCATACGCTGGCCGGGTCGGAGCCGCGTTCGCGCTGGACGATCTCGACACCCGCGCGCTCGCCCCACACCTGCAGCTGCTCGATTGCAGCCGCGCGGAAGGTGTCGGCCGAACCCAGGATAACCTTGCGCCCAGCCTGCACGCCCTCGTAGGCGATCTTGCCGACCGTCGTCGTCTTGCCGGCGCCGTTGATGCCCACGAATAGCACGAGCGACGGAACATCGGAGAAGGGATCGCGCTCCACCTGCGGGAACGCCCGGGCAATCTGGTCTGCCAGCAATTCGTACACGGCATAGGCATCGGGCAACGCCTGACGGGCCGCCGTCTCGCGCAAGCCAGCCACGATCTCCACCGACGCATTCACGCCCATGTCGGACATGATGAGCACTTCTTCGAGGCCTTCCCAGAAATCCTCGTCGACCGCCGGGCCACGCTTCAGCAGCACGTTCATCTTCTCGCGGAAGGTGGCACGGCTGCCCTTCATGCCGGCCTGGATGCGCGCATCGCGCTTGGCGGCACGCTTCTCCTCGCGCTCGCGGTCGGCTTGCTCGAGCAAACGCTTCTTCTCGGCCTCGAGCTCCTCGGCCTTGCGTTTGCGTTCTTCTTCCTCGCGTGCGACCTTCTCGCGGATTCTCGCCTCGAACTCCTCGCGTTTCTGGCGCCTCTCGTCCCAGAATCCCATGCTGCTTCCTTTTCTCCGCCCGAAAGCGGCGCTTACCTCAATGCGGATAGCATACCAAAAGCAACGCCGCGCGTTACATGGCCGTGCGGTCGAGCTTCTGGCTAATCAAACGCGTCACGCCATCCGACTGCATCGACACGCCGTACAGCACATCGGCCATCTCCATCGTGCGGCGC
>JAUNCA010000215.1 GCA_030526775.1 Coriobacteriia bacterium
CCGACGTCGGCGAGGAAAAGGCCCGACGAGACGGACTGCATGCTATAGAGCCCACCTGCCTCGTTGCGCACGTAGAACCGCTGCGCCAGCGAGGAGCCCTTCTTGGCAAGGGCGGCCTTCCAACCAGACGCCTTCTTCGCAACAGCCGCCGCCTGGGAAGCGTTCAACTTCGTTATCAGGGAATAGGCACCGGCATCGAGTAGATTCGTCTTCCTCAACACGAAACGCTGCTGGTACTTTTTCGCAGGAGTGGCGGCTAAAAGCTTGGCACCTGCCTTCACCTTTCCCGCGACATTCAGGACAAGGCCGGTCTTCGCGTTGCGGATGACGATGTATTTGCCATTCGAGCTGCGCACGAGCACCCAACGCTGGGATTTGTAGTTTGCGCGCTTGGCTTGCACGACCTTCGAGCCGGATTCCGTCGATTTGGCAGCAAGTGCCTTGCCGGAAAGCGCGTTCACGATTTCGTAGGATCCATCTCTCCATATGAACACCCACTTCTGCCACGGGGTACGTTTGGCTTTCTTGGCAAGCGATGCCTGCGCGCCCGATTTCGTGGTGTTCTTCGGCATGGCCACCGCTTGCTTGGTATTGGCGTACGCGACCATCCAATACACGCCATCGGAGATTATCCGGGCGGGATCCTTTTCCGCCGTCGAGGCCTGGCGCTGGGATTTCCGGGGCTTTTGCCCGCTTACGGCAGCTGGCGCCTCGCCGGCTTCCTGCGCGGACGAAACGACGGGTTCGGGTTCATCGGGGGTAACCGGACTTGTCTCTGCAGTATCGGCAGCAGTTTCGGCGGCATCATCTTCCGCTGGCTGGACGGACTCTTCTGTGGCGAGCCCTTCAGAGCTTGGCTGTTCCGCCTCCAAATCGAGTTCTGCATCCACGACATCGGGTTGCGCCGCCGCCCCGTTGTTCGCCTCCTGCTCCGTTGCAGGCGTCGGGGTTTCCCGTTGTCCCACGGCAACGCCTTCCGCATCGTCGGATGCTGCCGCAACCTCGCCGTCGTTTCCAGCCACAACGGGCGTCGCGTCTTCGACAGGCACATCGGATGCCGTTTCCTCAGCCCACGCAAGTGGAGCGAAAACCGCGCATACCACCAGCATCAAGACGGAAACGAATACGGCGAAACTCACATGAAGCCGGCAATACGCATTCAAGTCAGCGTCCTCCTCTGGAACAGCAACGGGCATACACCATGGCATTCTAGACTATATCTTGAATTGACACTTCCGCAGCCTTCGTCCATTAACCGCCAAGGAACGATTCGTATGCGCGTTTCCATACGGGGACAGTGCTGGTACGTTAGAATTGCCCTACGCAAAATGAACGCAGGAGGCGCACATGGCACATGCAAATGGGCTGCCCACCGTGGTGGCGCTGGCAACGGGCGGAACGATTGCCGGGCAAGGCAGCGCGGGTAAGGCAACGAACTACCGACCCGGGCAAATCGATGTGAATACGCTGTTGAAGCTTGCCGAGCCCGAGGCCGCCATCGCGAACGTGCGGGGTGAGCAGGTTTGCAACGTGAACTCCGACGACATCACGAGCAAGCACTGGATTGAGCTCGCTGGCGCGATAAACCGGCTGGCCGCCGACCCGGAGATCGATGGATTCGTGGTAACCCACGGCACCGACACGCTCGAGGAGACCGCCTATTTCCTGAACCTCACGGTGAAGACGGAAAAGCCCGTCATCATCACCGGTGCGATGCGACCGGCCACCGCCACGAGCGCCGACGGACCGATGAACCTGCACCAGTCCATCGCGCTGGCCGGCAACCCGCTTGCGCGCGGAAAAGGCGTGCTCGTCGTGTTCAGCGACGGCATCTTCGGTGGGCGCGACGTGCGCAAGATCTCGACCATCCAAACCGATGCCTTCAGTGCGAACGACTTCGGCTGCATGGGTTACATGGTGGACGGCGTGCCCCATATCTTCAACGCGCCTGTGAAGCCACACACGCTGGCAACCGAGTTCGACGTGGAGGGAATCCAGGAGCTGCCGCCGGTCGCCGTAACGTACTTCGCCGTGGATGCCGACCCCGAGGTGCTGCGCTTCCACGTGGGGCGCGGCGCGAAGGGCATCGTCGTAGCCGGCGCGGGTGCGGGTTGCTACAGCACGCCGTGGAACAATGCGATTATCGAGCTTGAGGAAACCGGCATTCCCATCGTGCGCGCCTCGCGCATCGGTGCCGGCCTCATCACGCACGATGACTTCTACCGCGGCAACCTCATCGACGGCTCCGACCTGCCCCCGCAGAAGGCAGCCGTGCTGCTGCGCCTCGCCCTCACCCGCACAACCAACCGCGCCGAGATCCAGCGCATTTTCGACACGTACTAGTAGCATGAAGTTTCATAGAAGGGAATGAGTCGGAGAACGTATCTTTGACTCATTTTCCGCATCGTCTTAGGATTAGCAAAACATTACCTGAAAATGAGTCGAAGATACGTTCTCCGACTCATTCATGCTTCAAGCCTGGATGACAGAAGGGGCCGCAATGGATAACGTGAAGATACTCTTCGTCTGCCACGGCAACATCTGCCGCTCCCCGATGGCGCAGTGCGTGATGCAGAAGCTCGTGGAAGACGCGGGAATCGCCGACCGGTTCGTCATCGATTCATGCGCGACGACGACCGAGGAAATCGGAAACCCGCTGTATCCGCCGGC
>JAUNCA010000074.1:0-1361 GCA_030526775.1 Coriobacteriia bacterium
ACGACGCGGTCGGCGGGATACCCGTTGCCCGACCCGAAGCCGAACAGCTTCTCGAAGATGTACTCCCAGTTGAGCTCCTGCCCCCAGCCGTTCTTCAGGGCGAAGGGCAGCGATACCGCGTTGCCGTCGTTCACCTGGGCGAAGGTGTAGGCGTCGAGCGGGTCGGCCACATGCCCGCAGAGCACGCCGGGGAAGGAGTTGGCCGAGAGCATCGCGCCCTCGCCGGTTCCGCATCCGGTGACGACGTAGTCGACGGCGCCGCCGTTCAGCAACACGGCCGCGAGGATGCCGTTTTGCACATAGGTGAGGGGCGCGCTACCTTCGTCGGCGTACATGCCGTAGTTGAACACGGTGTGGCCCATCGGCTCGACTACCTTGCGCAGCGTGGCCTCGATGAGCGAGTTCTTGGAATTCTGGCTGTTCTCGTTGATGAGGGCGATTCTCATGGAGGTTCCTTTCACGTTCGAAAGCGATGGAGCGGTTATGACGGCTGCTTGCCGATGTAGGCGAGGATGCCGCCGTCGACGTAGAGCACCTGGCCGTTCACGAAGTTCGAGGCGTCGGAGGCCAGGAACACCGCTGCGCCCATGAGATCCTCGGGCGTTCCCCAGCGCGCAGCCGGGGTTTTCGCGCAGATGAACTGGTCGAACGGGTGGCGGCTACCGTCGGGTTGCAATTCGCGCAACGGTGCGGTCTGAGGCGTGGCGATATAGCCGGGGCCGATGCCGTTGCATTGGATGTTCTGCTCGCCGAACTCCGAGCAGATATTGCGGGTGAGCATCTTCAGTCCGCCCTTCGCCGCCGCGTATCCGGCGATGGTCTCGCGGCCGAGCTCGCTCATCATCGAGCAGATGTTGATGATCTTGCCGTGGCCCTTGGCGATCCTCCCGGGTAACACGGCCTTTGAGACGATGAAGGGAGCGTTCAGGTCGATGTCGATAACCTGGCGGAAGTCCGCTGCGCTCATCTCGAGCATCGGGATGCGCTTGATGATGCCCGCGTTGTTTACGAGGATGTCGATGGTGCCGAGGTCGGCGGTGATGTCCGCAACGAGCTGCGCGACCTGCTCCTCGTCGGCCACATCGGCGATATAGCCCCGCGCCTCGATGCCCTTGGCGGCATAGTCGGCAAGGGCCTGGTCCAGGTGTCCCTGCCCCCGGCAGTTGAAGGCGATCTTGGCACCTGCCTGGGCGAGTGCTTCGGCGATGGCGAACCCGATGCCGTATGCGCCGCCCGTGACGAGCGCGACCTTCCCGTCGAGCTTGAAGCTGTCGAGTATGTTTGCCATGTTCATCCTTTCCTTAGGATTTGTCTTGCCGTCTGATGCTGCGCACGATTTCCGCCGCCTCCCGGGCGAGCTC
>JAUNCA010000074.1:1371-10293 GCA_030526775.1 Coriobacteriia bacterium
GAGGATTCGTTTCCTATCGTATGGCACGCACGATGGCGCACGCCTCGCGGGCCAGCTGCTCGACAGCCGCGAAATCGCCATCGGCGAACAGCGACGGTTTCACCATCCAGGTTCCGCCGCAGGCGATGATGCTCGGGTGCGCAAGATATTCCGCCAAATTAACCGCGTTCACGCCGCCGGTCGGCACGAAGCGATGCTCGGCGAAAGGCGCGGCGAGCGCCTTGAGCGCGGAAAGCCCGCCGAAGGTTTCGGCGGGGAAGAACTTCGTGGCCTCGAGCCCCATGGCGCGTGCGGCCATGATCTCGGTGGGGGTGACGGCGCCCGGGAGGGCGGGAACGCCCTGTGCGAGCGAGCGGGACACGACTGCCTGGGCGAGCCCGGGCGAGACGATGAACTGCGCGCCTGCCTGGACGGCGGCATCGACTTGCGCGATATTCACCACCGTGCCCGCGCCCACGAGCATGCCGGGTTCGGCTGCGTGCATCGCGGCGATGGCCTCTGCGGCGCAGGGCGTGCGAAACGTCACCTCGGCTGAATTCAGGCCACCCGCCACGAGGGCGTGGGCGAGGGGAGCAGCATTCTCGATGCGCTCGACGATGATGACGGGCACGACGCCCTCGTTCCAGATTTCAGAATAGAACCGTTCGAACATGCTTACCACCGGGCCTAACGGGCAACGCGGGTGCCGCCGCCCGCTTGGGCGACGGCGGCGATCTCTTCTGCCGTGACGAAGTTCGAGTCGCCGCGGATCGAAAGCTTCAGTACCGAGGCGGCGATGGCGTAGTCGATGGCGGCCTGCGGCTCGAAGCCGTGCAGCAACGCATGCAGCAAGCCGGCGTTGAAGGCATCGCCCGCGGCTACGCCCTCGAGGACGTGCACGTCGTGCACCGGGCTGAACCAGTGCTTATCGGCGGCGGCATCGTAGAGCATGGCCATCCAGAGTGAGCGCTCGACGCCCGTGACGTTGCGGATGACGGAGGCCACCGTCTTGCACCCGAATTCCGTATGGATCTCGCGGGCCATCTGGATATACGATTCGCGCTCGTCGATGCCGTGCGCGAGTGAGCCCGACACGCAGGTCATGCCGAGTCCGGAGGGAGCGTCCTCGTCGTTCGCGATGACGATGTCCACCAGCGGCAGCAGCGTGCGCATGGTGCGTTGGGCTTTTTCGGGGCTCCAGAGCTTGCCGCGGTAGTTCACGTCAAGCGCGGTGACGATTCCCTTCTCGCGGCATGCGGCGAGCGCATCGGCGCATGCCAGCGCCATCTTGTCGGAAACCGCCGGCGTGACGCCCGACACGTAGAAGACGCCGACGCCTTCCAGGAGGGCGTCCCAGTCGAAAACGGAGCGTTCGGCGAGGTTGATGGCGGAGTACTTGCGGTCGTAGACGCAGCCGTTGCCCCGCTGCGATGCCCCGAGCTCGAAGATGTAGCTGCCCAGGCGGTCGCCTTCACGCACGACGCGCGAGATATCGACGCCATAGGCGGAAAGGGAGCGCAGCGCGCAGTCGCCCAGGCGGTTCGGAGGCACTACCGACACATAGGCGGCGCGGTCGCCCTGATACGCCAAGCTGAGCGCGGTGTTCGCCTCGGCACCGCCGTAACGCACGTCGAATTCGGTTGCCTGCTCGATACGTAGGTGGTCCTTCGGCGATAGCCGCATCATGATTTCGCCGAAACACAGGACGAGTGCGTTTGCATCCATGGCCGCATCCCTTCTCGCCGGTGGCGTTGCATGCCACCTTCACCTGGTATGGAACGGGAATGGCAGCATGGCTTTTGCCCTTAGTATATAGTGGGGCAGGATAAATTCCGATAGTAGTCGGGGAATTTGGAAGGCGGGATAGCAATGGCGAAGCGGATTTACGGACATATCGAGGAGCTTATCGGCAACACGCCGCTCGTGGACATATCGGCGCTTGCGGATGGCAAGGCGACCATCCTCGGCAAGGTCGAGTTTTTCAACCCGGGCGGTTCGTCGAAGGACCGCATCGCGAAGGCGATCCTCGATGATGCCGAAGAACGCAGCATCATCAAACGGGGCGAGAGCACCTTGGTGGAATCGACTTCCGGTAACACGGGCGTTGGCCTGGCGATGCTGGCCGCTGCACGCGGGTATCGGCTCATTATCACGATGCCCGAGACCATGAGCGTTGAGCGCCGCAACCTCATCGCCGCCTATGGTGCCGAGCTCGTGCTCACCCCGGGTTCCGAAGGCATTCCCGGCGCGAATCGCAAGGCCGAAGAACTGCTTGCCCAGATTCCCGGCAGCTTCGCGCCCGGGCAGTTCACTAATCCCGTGAACCCGCTTGCGCACTACCGCACCACCGGTCCGGAAATCTGGGCCGACACCGATGGCCAGGTCGATGCGTATGTAGCCGGCGTTGGCACGGGCGGCACGCTTTCCGGTGCCGCGAAATATCTGCGCGAGCAGAATCCCGCGGTGGGGGTGTACGCTGTCGAACCCGAGGAATCGCAGGTGCTCGTGGGCGGTCCAGCGGCTCCCCATGGCATCCAGGGCATCGCCGGCGGGTTCATTCCGGACACGATGGATATGGACATCGTCGATGAAGTACTGCATGTGCACACGGATGAGGCCTATGCATTCCAGCGCCGCCTCTCTCACGAACTCGGCATACTCGTGGGCATTTCCTCGGGTGCAGCGGCTGCCGCCGCAGTTGCGCTTGCCCAGCGTCCGGAGTTCGCGGGGAAGACCATCGTTGCCATTCTGCCCGATACTGGCGAACGCTACTTATCCGTTATCTCATAGCCGTCAGTCCGTGCGAAGCGACCGTTCGCCGAGTGAAGAACTACAATTGTTACCGTTTGTCTAGTTCGGCAACACCCGTTGGCGTTTTAACGGCAACTTCTGCTCCCGGCTCTGCACTCCATACTTTAAAATGTGCGGATATTGATTTCCCCGTTAAAAACTCTTGGGGGGATGGTTAGTGCATTATCGGACACTATACGAAGGAGGACATGCGTGACTACTGCAGTAGCATGGATAGCGCCGATCTGCGCCCTCGTCGGCATCGTGACGGCGGGCTATCTCGGTTCCTGGGTCATCAAACAAGATCCGGGCCCGGACAAGATGCACAACATTTCCAAGAAGATTCAACAAGGTGCTGCGGCGTTCCTAGCGGCTGAGTATAAGGTGCTCGGCGTTTTCGTCGTCGTCGTCGCCGTCGTGATGGCGCTTGCGCTCAGCTGGCAGACGGCTGCTGCGTTCGTCACCGGTGCAGTGCTTTCGGCTGCCGCCGGTTACGCGGGCATGTTCGTCGCCACGCGCGCCAACACGCGTACGGCTCACGCCGCCGAGGAGTCGGTCGCCCGCGCACTTAACGTGAGCTTCAAGTCCGGCCTCACGATGGGCCTGTGCGTTGCAAGCTTCGCCCTGATGGGCCTTTCCCTTTGGCTGATCCTGCTCGTGTTCGGCATCGACCTTACCAACGCCGAGCTCATCCACGTGCGCATCGGCATGGTCGAGGGCTTCGCAACTGGCGCCTCTGCCGTCGCGCTGTTCGCCCGTGTCGGTGGCGGTATCTACACCAAGGCCGCTGACGTCGGCGCCGACCTCGTCGGCAAGGTTGAGGCAGGCATCCCCGAGGACGACCCGCGTAACCCGGCTACCATCGCCGACAACGTAGGCGACAACGTCGGTGACGTTGCGGGCATGGGCTCCGACCTCTTCGAGTCCTACACCGGCTCCATCTTGGCCCCGACGATTCTGGCCGCTACCTTCGGTGCCATCGGCGGGTACTTCTCCACGGGCGACTTCGTGTTCGCGCTCGTCACCCCGGTGTGCATCGCCGCATGCGGCATCATCACCTCGATCATCGGCCTCTTCGCCGTCCGTGCGAAGGAGGGCGCCGAGCTCCACAAGGCGCTCAACCGTGGCACCTACCTGGCCGCCATCCTCGAGATCTGCGTGATTTTCGGCATCTTCAACATCTGGAACTCCCAGGCCGACGGCGCCCAGCCGCTGTGGCTGATGGGTTCCGTGCTCTGCGGCCTTGTCGCCGGCATCGCCATCGGCAAGATCACCGAGTACTTCTGCTCCGATCATTACAGCCCGGTGCATAACATCGCCGAGTCCGCCGAGACCGGCGCTGCGACCGTCATCATCGAAGGCCTTGGCACGGGCATGCTGTCCACCATCGCCCCGATCCTGTTGGTTGCCCTCGCCATTATCGGCGCCTTCATCTGTGGTCAGAACGCGTTCCCGAACGCCGTTGTCGAGATGGGCGGCATCGCCGCTGGCCTCTACGGCGTAGGCCTGGCTGCCACCGGTATGCTTTCCAACACCGCCATCACCATCGGCGTCGACGCGTATGGCCCCGTTGCCGACAACGCGGGCGGCATCGCCGAGATGGCCGGCCTCCCCGAGGAGATCCGCGACCGCACCGACGCGCTGGATGCCGTGGGTAACACCACCGCCGCCATCGCCAAGGGCTTCGCCATCAGCTCCGCCGGCCTGGCCGCCACGTCGCTGTTCGTGTCCTATCAGGCCACGATGCATGCGCAAATCGCCGGCTTCACCCTCACGCTTACCGACCCGCTCATCGTCGCCGGCATCTTCATCGGCGCGATGATGCCCTTCATGTTCGCCGCCCTCACCATGGGCGCCGTGTCGCGTGCCGCGCACGCCATGGTCGAGGAAGTTCGCCGTCAGTTCCGCGAGATCCCCGGCATCATGGAGTACGAGAACGAGCCTGAGTATGACAAGTGCGTCGCCATCTCCACGCAGTCCGCACTGCGCGAGATGATGCTCCCCGGCATCCTCGCCGTGGTCGTTCCCATCATCATCGGCTGCTTCAACCCGGCCATGCTTGGCGGCTTCCTCGCCGGCGCCGTGGCAACGGGCATGCTGCTCGCCATCTTCATGTCGAACTCCGGTGGCGCGTGGGACAACGCGAAGAAGTACATCGAGCAGGGCAACCACGGTGGCAAGGGCTCCGAGGCCCACAAGGCCGCCGTCGTCGGCGACACCGTTGGCGACCCGTTCAAGGACACCTCCGGCCCCTCGATGAACATCCTCATCAACCTCATGACGATCATCGCGCTCACCTTCAGCCCGCTGTTCATCATGGTCCAGGGCCTGGGCATCTTCTAAGCCTTCAGGCACAGCGAATCGAAAGCCCGCTCCCATCTGGGGGCGGGCTTTTTTGTGCGGCGATGGCCAAAGCGATGTTTCCGATGGGTTGGGGCTCGTGTCGTCCCGCGTATTGGCGTGCGCCGCGCACGAAGCGCACATGGTGCTGCGCTTGCTCGCCGGCGAGGTGGACGCATAGCGCAAGCAACGCGCCAGAACCATTGCATTTGCCTTTCAGCTTGACGAAGGCCGGTTCCGCAGGAACTATAGCTTCAAAATTGGTGTTTTACGTACAAAAAACAAGCTTTTAGGT
Organism: Coriobacteriia bacterium; assembly: GCA_030526775.1. Classification (GTDB taxonomy): domain Bacteria; phylum Actinomycetota; class Coriobacteriia; order Coriobacteriales; family Eggerthellaceae; genus UMGS1519. Next base: position 6,776 of record JAUNCA010000074.1, read on the forward strand.
AGGCTTTTTTGGGGCCTGCAAAACATCAATGGCATCCTGCTTGGAAACCACCTGTTCAGCGAAGCATTATTCTAATCCTAAGATAATGGAAAAACGAGGGATGCGCGCTACGCCCTACTTAAAAGCTTGTTATTTGTACGCTAGGCGCTTGTTTTGTTGACATCATGCGTTTTGCTCATGAGTCTGAGGATGCATCTTCGGTCCATACTCGACCATGCTTTTTAACCGCTGGCCGGCTCCCAAAGGTTCGCTCTCCACAACTTCGGGGGATTTCCAGCTCGTCCTCGCTCAACGTGCCGTCAATGGGAAAAATCAACCCGAAAACCTACTTTAATACATGCTTTATAAAAACAGGTCGAAATGCGAGATGAGAATCGCCGTGATTATCCACGGCATGGCGCGTTGCAGCGGACTGCCGCAATACGGGCACTGGTTCCGGTGCGTATGCGTTGGCTTTCACCTGGACGAAGCGCGGCGAACGTTGTTCACGTGTCGTTTGCCGAACCATGTCCCTATCGACGCCATGTCATATGAACGGCGCGCGGCTGCTCTCACGGCTGACCGAGCGCTCCAGCCACGATATCGTTGCAGGCGGCGATGCGTGGACTTCGCGGCAATCGACCCGGAAAAAATAGTGTGGAGCGATTCTAGGTGGCATCAGTTGTCTTGGATATGCTGCATCCGTCAGTTCGTCAAGCGAAAGGAATCATAATGAGCTTGAAACTCCAGGACAAAGTCGCCATCGTCACTGGCTCCACCTCGGGAATGGGTAGGGCAACCGCGAAGAAGTTTGCCGCTGAAGGGGCGAAGGTAGTCGTTACCGGCCGCAACGAGGAGCGCGCCAAGGCTGTGGTCGATGACATCGTCGCTGCGGGTGGCGAGGCCATCTACGTCATTGTTGACACCGCGAACACCGAGGACTGCCACATCCTGCTCGACAAGACGCTTGAGGCCTATGGCACCGTTGACATCCTGGTGAACAACGCCGGCACCCTGAGCATGTCGCCGCTCGCCGAGGTGAGCCTCGAGGAGTGGGAGCGCGTCTTCAACGTGAACGTCACCGCAGCCCTGTATCTCACCCAGCTCGTGGCTCCCATCATGAAGGAGAAGGGCAAGGGCGTCATCGTGAATACCGCTTCCGTTGCGTCGTTCGCCGCGCATCATGGCTTTGCCGCCTATGTCTCTTCCAAGCATGCGATGGCCGGCCTCTCGAAGTCGATGGCTTGGGAACTCGGTCCCGAGATTCGCGTGAACGCCATCGCCCCAGGTCTTATCCACACTGCGATGGTCGACTCCATCGGCGGTCTCGATACCCTGCAGTTCATGATCGATGCTTGCCCGATGAAACGCGCAGGCCAGCCGGAGGACATCGCCAACGTCGCGCTGTTCCTTGCAAGCGATGATTCCTCGTTCATCGACGGTCAGGTCATCAAGGTCGACGGCGGCTTCGAGGCATAAGCCGCAGCCGAGGATCCAGTAGAGGCAACGAGATTCGGCAGGCCGCCCGCAGGAAATGCGGGCGGCGGCACTATCCAGCCGGTGAGCAGGGCGACTATGGTGACAAGGACATCACCGGCCCGTCGATGAACATCCTCATCAACCTTATGACGATCATCGCGCTCACCTTCAGCCCGCTGTTCATCATGGTTCAGGGCCTGGGCATCTTCTAAGCCTTCAGGCACAGCGAGCCGCAAGCCCGCTCCCATCTGGGAGCGGGCTTTTCGTTGTTGGGGTGGGGGAACGCTGTTCCCAACGCGTTCCAACGGGGTAATCCCCGTTAAACAGGTATAAGGAACAGGAGAACCGTAGTATTTGGCATGAAACGTGAGCTTGTGTATGAGCCCAGCTCACCTGACGGGTCTCGAATCATCTCGAATTCGTTCATAAGTTCGCATGTGGTGCAGTTCGGGGCTACGAAACACGTTTCCATGGGTAAGCGACCATTCACAAGTTTCGTTTTAGTGCATAAAACCCTGGTCTTCGTGTTGCGGCTGACGAGTTCCGCCTGTACCGCTGCCCCATTGTGTGGTCCCGGGCAGAGCGCAAAGCGTGGAGTCGGAGAATTGTGGCGTTTGGCATGCTCGGCATACGAGTGTATTAGACCTCGGGCGACGTTCTCTATGCGCAGGGAGTGAGGGTATGAACAAGCGGGATTGGGGGGATATTTACCACCAAATTAACCAGTTCGGCGAATTGTTTTCGCAGCCGGGAAAGGATCTCGTGGCGCGCTTCGAGCAGGTGTTGAGTCGTCGCGATGCCTACGTCGGTGATACGTTCGAACGCTCGAACTACTATCGGGTGAGCAAGACCGACTACGGCGGCGGTATAGGGCTTCTGGGATGCAAGCTGGATGTGTTGCCTGACGATGAAGGCAAGTTCCCCGAGTTCGTCCAAGACGCCGACAGGCGTCGTTACATCCGTGCCGATGCTGCTTTCCAAACCGATGTTCATTGGCCATCGGAACGCGAAGAGCGGGTTCTGGAGGATCTGAACGAACCAGGCATGGGAGATTTGTCATATCTTCCAAAAATCTCCTTCAGGTGAATTACCGCGATGAAGATGAGCGGCCCGATTGGTGGCCCAATGTTGACGTACTGTTCTCAACGTCGCGCCTTCAGTGGGAGCAAGACCATAATCAGGAAATTGACTTGCTCATGCTTCAGGTATTGCCGGGAGGGTATTTGTGTGCCATCTTGCCCCGTATTGAGTCGAATGAGCTTTTCTGGCAGCTGGAAGTATACGAGATAGAGGCCTACTCGGGTTTTGGCCCGGATCGTGTTGCGTGTCCGGTCACCGATGCTCCCCAGCGCTTGTATTCCCTTTCTGCAGGGGAATATGCGATGATTCTTTCAGGGCATTCAGATAAATTCTGGGTCTGGGAGACGACGTATCATCACCTGATTCCCGGTGCGCACAGCGTCGAGGAATGGTACGACCGAGCCGGTATACAGCGATTCCTCGAGTACATGGAAAACAACGGCTATGACTGCGCGAGCGCGGAGCTTATGAAAGAAGAGGTTTTCAAGTGGTTGCATGCGGGCAACCCCACTCCCGTGGGCGATGACTTGCTCCTCAGCTACCCGTTCATCTCGTTTATCGCGCGAAATGGATAACAGGTTTGCCCATCTCCATAAAAGCGCCACGACTGGCGGGAGCTTGTGAATCCTATAACGCTGTGACCTGGGGAAATGTAAGCCCTATGGATAGATACGCCCGGACGCGTGGCGTTTGACATGCTCGGCATACGGGTATATATTACTCATCCGCGTCCCGAGAGGGGCGCTTGTTTTCGCGTGCGTAACAGCTGAACGCACATGGAAACACCAATGGCAAAGGCCGGTGTCAACGGCTTGGAACCGGGAATCGCCCGGAGGCCCGAGGCACCGTACGAACTAGTGAAGGAGTGAAGTCTTGCCTACTATCAACCAGTTGGTCCGCAAGGGCCGCGCACGGTCCATCGATAAGTCGAAGACCCCGGCGCTCAAGGGTAACCCGCAGAAGCGCGGCGTGTGCACCCG
>JAUNCA010000216.1 GCA_030526775.1 Coriobacteriia bacterium
GGCTCTAAATTCCCTGAAGCCTACAATCCCGCTAGCCCGAAACGCGACGAAGCGCAATCCGCTTGTTAGCCATACGAATGGCGAGCCCTATGAGGAAGCTTACGAGCAGCATGATGGCCAAAACCAGCGGCATCTTGTCGAGGCCCCAAAGGGTGAAGCCGTACCAATCATTGCTCGCATGCCCCTCGCCTACACCGTTTATCAGGATGTTCGCCACATAGCCAATGCCGTAAAGAAGCGTCGGCACCACGGCGGCCAGGTTGTCGCGCAGCCCCAGCTCGTACGGGCTATCGAGCACGCAGAGCTCCACGATCGCAAGCACCGGCAGCGCCAGGTGAAGCCACAGGTTGCCACCCTCGAACATCAGGGGGTACCCGAACAGCGGGCCCAAGAACAGCATGACCGTCAGGAACGTGAGCCCCACCGCCGTTGTCGCGACGTACTTCAGCACGTGCGCGGCCCGCGGGACATCAGGCACCGCTCCCTGCAGGCATCGCACCTGGCAGATGGCATGAACAAGCGACGCCGCCGCCAGCAGGAAATTCGAAAGCACCGTGAAGTATTTCAGGCTGCCCAAACCGTTCGCAGCCAGCCTCTCGGAACCCGCGCCGAAAACCAGCATGGCCCACGCGACCACCACCATCACGGCGATGAACACGTCGATGGCTATGACGACAAGCCTCTTCTTCCTGCTCACGGTTTCACCGCCTCACACTGCCATTCGGAAGCTCCCCAAACGGTCCTGCACAGCCACTAGATAATGCCAAGCGGAATGAGCACGACAAGCAGCAGCGCATCCAGGCCCCAGATTCCCGCGAGGAAGCGCGTGCGCTTTTGCGGTTCCCAGTCGGGCACGTAGTTGGCCGCCAGGAAGAACGGGATGTACGTGGTGATGAACACTGGCAGCACGCCCCACCAGGGGTACACCCAGATGAACGAGTGGTTGCTCGTACCCGCGAGGAAGCTCTCGACCAGGGCGAACAGCAGCGCCATGCTCAGCGCGCCCACGAGCTTGGCGCTAATTCCCTTGCGCCCGCCCTTCGCGAAGTAGCGCGCGTTCGGGTCGGCCGGCAGCATCTTGTACGAGATCATGCCCGCGATGGAGAACATCATCGAAAGCTCCCAGCACACGCCGATGAGCAGGATGAACGTCGTGGACTCGTTGCTCACCGCCCACAGCGGGTACCCGGATACATGCGCGATGATGGCGTTCACGATCTCGTAGAGCCAGTGCACGCCGTACAGGGCAAGCCCCGCGAACACCACCTTGAATTCCTTCTTGTTGATCTCGGTCCAGTACACGTAGAACACCACGGCCAAGATGAAGATGAAGGTCCAGTTGAAGTTCTCCGTGCTACGAACCACGATGGCGTTCACCAGGTCCATGGCGACCTGCGAACCATCGCCCCAGAATACGAGCATAGCCCCTCCTCTGCACACCAGACTGCGCAATCGGGAACACTCCCGCCAAACGCCTTCATTGTGCGCCCGGCAGGCGTGCGCGTCAAGCGGCCGGGGGTTCAAATTTCGATTACTAGCTGGGGTTTTAGGGGGTTGACGCGAGCCCGCACCCTGTAGCGAGGCTGTCGGAAGAACGGCTATGCGGACGAAGGGAAAGGCCTACGTTACCCGCGGCCCTTCGCTAGTTCCCTGTGCGCTAAATCCCGAACACTTTTTCCGTTCGTGTAGTGTTCAGCGCGCCTCAAAGCAGGTTCAATGGAACCATCGAGTTTCACCACTTGCAAGAGGAAGGCTTCTCATGTCCGACATCAAGATTCACGTGTTCCATACCGGTGGGGTTTGCGTTGCTCCCGACCTGCCCTTCGGCGGAGACAACTGCAACGCCGTGAAGGCCTCCGGCATCTTCGGCAAGAAGGAAGACCGCCTGTGGCTGCCGGTGTCGGCCTACCTCATCGAGCATCCCAAGGGCCTGTTCCTCGTCGACACCGGCTGGGCGCGCGCCATGAGCCCGGAAGGCAACTTCGATAAGATAGCCCAGGTGAAGTCGCTTGGGTCGCCCATGCTGTACAAGGTGAACCAGGGCTTGGTGCCGCTCGGCAAGTGCATCGACGAGCAACTGGCCGCCATGGGCATCAAGACGCGCGATATCGATGCGGTGCTGCTCACGCACCTGGACTGCGACCACGCGAACGGCCTCGTGCAGGTGAAGGACGCCAAGCGCTTCGTCGTGGCCGCCGACGAGGTGCGCTTCGCGGGCAAGATCACGAACCGCGTGCGCTACAACAAGGCCTGGTGGAGCATGGTCGAGCTCGACGCGATTGAGTGGAACGGCGCCTTGGGGCCCTTCGGCAAGTCCTACGACCTGCTCGGCGACGGTTCCATCCAGCTCATCAACATCCCCGGGCACGCCGATGGCCTGTTCGCGGTGAAGGTCATCAACGGCGAGGGCAAGTTCGTCCTGCTGTTCAGCGACGGCGGGTACGCGCGCAAGAGCTGGGAGGAAATGATCACCTCCGGCATCGCCGCCGACAAGGAGGCGCAGAAGAAGTCCCTCGCCTGGATCCGCGAGCAGTCCCTCGACCCGATGTGCGTGGAGTCGCTCGCCAACCACGACCCCGACGTGGAGCCCCACGTCATCG
>JAUNCA010000217.1 GCA_030526775.1 Coriobacteriia bacterium
GCCGAAATCGTCTTAGTCGTCATCGGCTTCAGATTCGAAATTCATGACTTCGCCGGTTGCAGCGTCGATGTCGTAGCTGTATTCGGTGCCAGCGGATTTGAATTCGACCTCATAGTGAACGGTTGCATCGTCGGTGTCGAGCTCCACTTGCTGCTCGGTGGCGTCTGCCTGGTTAACGCCGGCATGTTTGAGGGCGGCTTCCAGTGCGGCGTCTTCGCCGATATACGCGTCGCTCGACTGGCTGCTGGCGGCAGGTGCAGCTGCACTGCTCGATGCGCTTGCCTCGGCGGCCGCGCTGCTGGATTCCTCGGCTGCCGCGCTGCTCGCAGCGGTGCTTTCCGGAGCGCTGCTCGAGCTCGGCGCCGGCTGCGATCCGCCGCATCCAGCCAGAGCCATAGCCGCCACCAACGCCATCGATGCGATGAGCGCCAAAAGTTTCTTGTTTGCCATGTTGACCCCTTTCCTGTCGTGCTCAAAACGCCTACGAGCAATTGTACTACCTCTGCTTACGATGGTTAAATGCGCTGCTGCGCGAGTCCATTTATCCCCAGGTGAAGTATCATGGTTTCAGTATCATTCGTAGGTAAGGGGATACCATGGTTCAACCGCTTTCGAATGCTAGGCAACTCGCCATGTCGCAGGTGCAGCGGGTACAGCTGCTAACCGAACCGAGCGTGCTGGCGGGGCCCGATACGCTCTACGACGTTCCCAGACACCTGTATGGTCAAGGTCTTCGCCGGGTGATGCTCGTCACCACGCCGGGTTTCGTGCAGCGTGGTGTGGCCGGCCGCTTCGCCGAGGCGGCGAAGGCAGATGGCGTGCTCGTCGAGGTGTTCTCCGATGTGACGCCCGATCCCGACCTCGCCTGCGTCGAGGCTGCGAGCGAATTCTATCGGCTGAACGGCTGCGAGGCTATCGTGGCGCTCGGCGGCGGCTCGGTCATCGATTGCGCGAAGGTGGCCGGCGCGCTTGTGGCGCGGCCTGGCAAGACCGCACGCGACCTCGTGGGTACGATGAAGGTACGCACGCCAACGCCCGTCCTCGTGGCGGTTCCCACAACGGCTGGTACCGGTTCGGAGGCCACGGCAGCGGCGGTTATCACCGACTCCGATGCACAGCGCAAGTTTGCGGTGAGCGACCTCGAATTAACCCCCGACCTGGCCGTTCTCGATCCCAAGCTCCTGGTGGGCCTGTCACCCGAGATGACCGCCTACACGGGCATGGACGCCCTCACGCACGCGGTGGAAGCGTACACGAACCGCTTCGGGTCGGGCAAGGCGCGCGATTACGCGAAGAATGCGGTGCAGGTTATCTTCAAGAACCTCGTGGCCTCGTGCAAGGACGGGGAAGACCTCGACGTGCGCGCGAACATGCTCACGGCCTCGTACTATGCAGGCCTCGCGTTCACGAACAACATGGTGGGCTACGTGCACGCGCTTGCACATGGCATCGGCGGGCGTTATCACGTGCAGCATGGCTTGGCGAATGCCGTGCTGTTGCCGCTCGTGATGGAAGAGTTCGGAGCCGCCGCAGAGCCGCGGTTGGCAGAGCTCGCAAACGCCATCGGACTGGTCGGCGCCGATACGCACGAGAAGGCGGCGAACTTCATCGCGGCCATCCGCACGCTCTCGAATTCGATTGGCATTCCCGCGACGTTGCCCGAAATCCAAGTTGAGGATATTCCGGACCTAGCGCGCGGAGCCATGGAGGAGGGCAACCCCGCGTATCCGACTCCCGAGACGTGGAATCGCCGCCAGTTCCAGAAGGTGCTGCGCCGTGCGGCGGGATTGCCGCTGTCCGAAGGCCAATTGGACGAGCATGGCCAGGTGTACCTGACCGAGCCGGGTCCGCTGCTGGATAGCTCGGGCATGCTGATGCGGCCGGGCTACGCCACGTCGCTGCTGTTGGAATACAACCGCAAAAACATCGCCGCGAGCCCGCTGCGCATCAAGGAGTGGGACTACTACCTGGTAAACGATGACGAGTACGCGATTGCGCTCACCATCGGCGACATGGGATACATTTCGCTCATATCGGCATCGCTGCTTGACTTCAAGGCCGGGACCTTTACGACGGAAAGCACGATGGGCGTGATGCCGCTCGGCCGTTTGGGCATGCCGCGCGTATCTTCTTCGGGCATCACGCGCTTTGCCGACAAGCGGGTGAAGATGTCCTTCGAGGTTGCCGAGGGCATGCGCATGCTGTTGGTGGATTTCAAGGACTTCAAAGATGGCCAGCCCTTGGTTGCCGAGTTCGTGCTCGACCAGGAGCCGCGCGATTCCATGGTTATCGCCACGCCCTGGCTCGAGGATGATACGGCCTTCTATTACAACCAGAAGATCGTTGCCATGCGCGCCATCGGTCATTTCACACAAGGCGAGGTCGAGCACGACTTCCGGGAGGAGAACTCGTTCGGCCTGCTGGATTGGGGTCGTGGCGTGTGGACGCGCGACAACACCTGGTACTGGGGCGTTGCGCAGGGTTGGCAGAACGGCCATCGATTCGGCATGAACCTGGGCTATGGCTTCGGCGACACGTCGGCGGCGTCCGAGAACATGGTGTTCGTGGACGGCGTGGCTCATAAGCTCGGTCGGGTGG
>JAUNCA010000075.1:0-2504 GCA_030526775.1 Coriobacteriia bacterium
GACGAAGGCTCCACCATGCGGTTCACCATGCGCAACACCGTGGTCTTGCCCGACCCGCTGGTGCCAACAAGCACCGTGGTTTCCCGGCTAGGCGCCACCAGGCTGAAATCCTCGACGGCGACAGTGCCATCGGGATATGTTTTGCTTACATGCTGGAACTCAATCATTCAGCACGACCACCTTGCCGAAACTCTGCGCATCTGCCAGATAGCGGTGCGCCTCAGAAACCTGCTCTAAGGTGAATACGCGCTCGGGCATGGCATCTACATGGTAATACGCCACATAGTCGAGCATCTCATCAAGCCGTGCACCATCCACGTTGTCCGAATAGAAGCTCGTCAGATACCCATTCGCAGGCAAATCGATTATGGGGTCGAATCCATCCATATACCACTTGCCACCCAGCTGGCCCGTGCTGCACACAATGCCGCCTTCGCGTATATGCCCGCAGGTGTCCTTAAGGGTTGCCGGACCAATAAGCTCGAAGGCGCGGTCAAACATCTCGTCGGTCTGTAGCACCCCGTCTAAGTCAACGACAAATCCGTCAAAGCCAGCATCCAGCAACAGCCGTCCTTTCGCTAAGCCGCGCGTGGATCCCACGATGCGCATATGGGGGAAACGCGCTTTCACGAGACGCAAAAAGGCTACGCCAACACCGCTAGTCGCCCCGCGCACCAACACACTGCAGTCCTCATCAAGGCGCAAGTTCTTCATAGACCCATACGCTGTGTAATAGGTCTCCGGCAGAGCAGCCAGCACCTTCCACGGCAAGTTTGTATGCACCGGATACACCTGCTCATTCGGCAACAAGCAGTATTCCGCATAGCCACCATCGAACGCACGCCCCATTTCCCCCATGATGGAAACGACTTTCTGTCTCACGGGAAGGCGTTCGGGATCGGTAGTTTGCTCCACCTCACCCACGCATTCGATCCCTAAGATACGCGGAAACTGGACGCTTGGGGAAAGCCCTTGACGCGTGAATATCTCTGAATGGTTAATGCCAAACCCACGCACTTTCACGAGCGCCCAGCCAGGCTTTATAGAGGGTGTGGGCACTTCACGATACAACAACTTTTCCGGCCCGCCCGGCTCTTCTATCACAATCGCTTTCACGGAACCCCCTATGGTTTGGAGCGGAGATTTGCATCGCGCGCGCTTCATCAACTTATCAGGATATGGTATCCACGGTTAATCAAGACGAGAATACGCACCTTTTTGTAAGGAATGCGCGGCAATACCACCCAAAGCGGTTGTTTCTCTTCTGAAGAAAGCTCCCCGGCTAGCTCACGCTCCGCCCGCCATCCACGTACAGCGGGATGCCGGTTATGAAATCGGAGGCATCGCACGCCAGGAAAAGCGCAGCGGCTGCCACGTCCATCGGGTCGCCCACCTTGCGGTTGTAGGGGATGCCGCGGGTAATCGCTTCATATCCTCCCGGTTGGGCAAGCGCATCTTTCGTCATCTCCGAGTAGGTGTAGCCCGGGCAGATAGCATTCACGCGGATGTTGTAGCGGCCCCATTCGAGCGCCATGCCGCGCGTCATCTGCAACACACCTGCTTTCGCCGCCATATAGGGCATCAAACGCACCGAAGCAATACGCGCTGTAAAGGACGATAGGTTGATGATGCTTCCCCGCTCGCGCTCAATCATGTGCTGGGCTACCCGCTGTGTTAAGAAGAACATCGCCTTCAAATTGGTATCAACGACGCAATCCCATGTGGCCTCATCCATGTCGATGGCTAGCTTGTTCTCCCGGTCGGCGACACCTGCAACGTTAACCAACACATCTATCTGGTTATATGCATCAAGTGCTGCGTTTACCAGATTCTCGCGGCTCTCTTCGTCGGTAATGTCGCAACGAACGCCCAAAACCTGGGCTCCGCTTGTTTCCCCCTTGATTTCTTCGACACGGTCGGCAAGCGCCCCTTCGTTAATATCCGCCAGCACGACCTTCGCGCCATACGCCGCAAAGGTGCGCACGATAGCCCGGCCAATTCCAATCGGCCCACCAGCTCCGGTGACAATCGCCACCTTCCCCTCAAGGTCGAACCGGGGAATTCCCATCTTTCCCGTCTCGTGGATAGTCCAGCTCGCACTCTTTGCCATGCCCGTTCCTACCTAGTATCCAATAGCCTTCAGGATGCGTTCGACAGTACGCACATGTCCAAGCGAGAACTCCTCGGTTACCTTGGGAGTCTCGCCCTGCTCGATGCAGCGGCCAAGCTGCTCGATTTCCAGCTGGTAGTTGTTCGGGGTTTCGACCACGCGCTTTTCCTTCACGCCATCGAAGGTGCGCAGCTTATAAACCAGCGGTCCTTGGGCATTGAACGCGAAGCGCACCGGCTCGATGCTGCCCTTCGTGCCATAGATGCGGAAACTGTCGATGGCCGTCCACGGGTCGCGTACGAGGTCCATGCCGCAGATGACACTCGCCTTTGCGCCGCTTGCATACTCCAAGTAAGCCGTTGTATGGAAATCGACACCCTCTGGCGTGAAAGTT
>JAUNCA010000075.1:2514-8000 GCA_030526775.1 Coriobacteriia bacterium
GCAACCGCATTAACGACCGTCGGTTCCTCCCCCATAATGCGATGTACGAAACTCGCCGGGTACACGCCGAGGTCGTATACCGCCCCGCCATTGGTTTCGCGGCGCATGCGCGGATCGCTTACGTCGGAATCGGAGGTCACGAGCTGCGCCTCGACATAGGTGATATCGCCAATAGTGCCCGCAGCGATTTCGTCGCACAGCGCCTGGATGTACGGGCTGTGCTGGTAGGCAAAGGCCTCCATCAAGAACACGCCGTTTGCTCGAGCGACGTCGAACATTGCGCGGGCGTCGGCTTCACTCGGCGCGAGCGGCTTCTCGCACAATACATGCTTGCCTGCATGTAACGCCCGGATGGTCCATTCGCAATGCATTGCATTTGGCAGCGGAATGTACACGGCCTGCACTTGTGGGTCGGCTAGCAACTCATCGAAACTGCTATATGCCACTGCGAAACCGTACTTCTGCTGGAACCGCGCGACCTTTTCCGGATTGCGCCCCGCAATAGCATACAGTTCACAGTTTTCAGCCTGTTGCATTGCCGCCGCCGTGCTCCGATCCAAGATGGCTGCCGTTCCCAACACCCCCCACTTAACCATACACATCTCCTTTGCCGCGCTAACGAACCTCATTCTATTGTATCCGGGATGACGCCAACTTCCGTTAGAGCCAATACCGTCTACACCTCCGCGCTCAAAGCGACAATTTGCACGGGATTTCGCGAATATTGTCACATTACTGCATTAGTACACAGAATGAGTCCTCCTTTTCGTCTCATTCGGCACCGATCAACCGTGCAATCACCTCTTGTTTGCATGCATTTTTAGACGCATCGAATCATACGTATATCATTCACGCGGCCTCGGCAAGTCAGTTTGACGCCTACTTGTGTACTACTGCATTTTTGTGGCACTTTTCGGAATTTCCCGAGCAAATTCGAACGTGGGACTCATTCGGGAGCACCAAATGCCGCTAACTAAAAAGAGCGCCCCCGAAGGGGCGCTCTCTACTTCATGCAAGAAGTTATGCGGCGAATTTAGCCCTGAGTGTTGTACTCGAGGTAGCCGTGGTTCTTGATGAGGTGACGGGCGATGGTGATGCGCTGAACCGTCGGGGTGCCCTCTTCGAGCCACATGGCGCGGCAGTCACGATAGAGGCGCTCGACCGGACCGTACTCGCAGTCCTCGAAGTAGCCGATGCCACCGAAGATCTCGAGCATCTCGTCGGAGACCAGCTTGACGGTCTCGATGGAGAACAGCTTGCAGCAGGAAGCCTTCTCGGCGATGTACTTGCCGTTCGGGTCGATGTCATAGTCCTTGGCCCAGTCATAAACCATGCAGCGAAGAGCATGGATCATCATCTGCATCTCAGCGAGCTTCATCTTGATGGCCTGGCGCTGGATGATCGGCTTGCCGAAGGTCACGCGGTCAGCAGCACGGTCGAGGGTGATCTCAAGCATCTTCTGGGACATGCCGAGGTTGGAAGCGGCGATGTGGACGCGGGAGATGTCGAGGGAGTGCATAGCAACTTCCATGCCCTGGCCCTCTTCACCGAGCAGGAACTTCTTGTCCAGGTGAAGGTCGGTGAACTTGAGGCCGGTGTGGCCGGAGCCACGGCAGCCCATCATGTGCGGCATCGGGACGATCTCGTAGCCCGGGGTGTCGCAGGGAACCATGAAGGCGGACAGACGCTCGTCGCCGGTGGCCTCAGGATCGGTCACAGCGATGACGTAAGCGGCGTGGCAGCAGTCGGTGTGGGAGATGAGCCACTTCTCGCCGTTGATGATGTAGTCGCCATTCTCGTCCTTGACAGCGGTGGTGTGAAGGTCAGCACCGGTGCCGCCGGTCTGCTCGGTCAGAGCGAAGCAGGTGAAGAAGGTGCGGTCCTGGAACTTGTCCATGTACTCAGCCTTGACTTCCGGCTTGCCGAAGTCGTCAAGGATGCGCCAGTTGAGGTCGGCGGAGTAGTGGGTGTGCATACGCATGCCACCGGGGCCACGGGAGAACTGCTCCTGGCACATGAGAATCTCGAGCTCGGAGAGATCCCAGCCGCCGTACTCGGAGGGGAGAGCCAGACGATAAACGTCGTTCTCGATGTTAATCTTGTAGAACTCCTCGGGGAAGACGTTGGTGACCTCGGCCTCCTTCTGCATCTCTTCCCACGGACCCTCGGCGAGGTTCTTCAGCCTCTCCAGGAACTCCGCAAACTGCTCCTCGGTCAGCTTGGCCTTCGGATTCATTTTGTGAGCCATGTCTTTCCTTTCTCTAAAAGAGACGACTTTCGTGGAGCAGTTCTATACGATGACGCGCAGATACATTTCATCGCGTGGTTCGCTCCGCTGTATACCTCGATATTATAGGGGAAATTTTTGTTAATGCTAGAGTTTTATTTGAGGCCTGAATAAAAAGACTCGGGCAAATCTGTGTTTATGTGCCTTTTTCCACACGATTGTGGGCTTACCGGCTCGCGCAACCACAATATAACGGTTTTATTTGCAGGACAATCGGCGGTTTCTGTCCATCTTTGCCGCATTTCGTATATACTGTTCTACATTGAGTTACCACATTAGAATTATTGGCGGCCGGCTTATTATTTGTTGTATATGCGACAATGCGAGTGAAACGTCGTAGTAATAGACCATAGCTGAGCATCTTCTGAGCGGCAGGAGCGTGCGGTATGAATTCGTTCGACACGAAATATCTCATAGCGAAGACCTTTATCGAGCTATGCGAACGGTCCTCCATCCAGAAGGTCTCGATCTCAGATATCGTCAACGAGACTGGCAAGAATCGCAAAACGTTCTACTACCACTTCGACGACAAGAACAGTCTTATCATGTGGATCTTCCGCTACGACATGGGCATGATCCTGAAAGACAAATTCCCCGAGTCGATGCTGGTGTACGAAGACCCCAACGACGACCCCAAGTCGCAGTTCCCCTTCTATATAACGAAGAAGAGCGGCGTACGCTCGCTGAACCATGCGGCGTTCTACGACTCCTTCGCGAAGGTGCTCGAGGGTAGGCGTAAGTTCTACCATCAGGCGTTACTTGAAAACGGTCCGCAATCGCTGCGCAACTACCTGTACGACCTGTACCTCCCTGCTATGGTGAATGACATCAACATCATCCTTTCGAACCGCTACCTCCCGGAGGAGAACATCGAGTTCCTGGCCGAGTTCTATACCTGCGCATGGCTGTACTACTTCATACGCAAGATCGACCAACCCGGCAACCACGAGCTGGTGAGCAACGTCTACCCGTTCAACAACATCATCCATAGTTCGCTGGAAGCCGAGATTAAACAAGCCCAGATGCGCCGCAACCTGTAGCGCATCCGGTATACTCCTTTAGCAGATATATGCGATAGGAGACATTCGATGAACCTGGACTTGAAGAATCGTACCCAGAAACCGAAGTACGACGATTACATCGGCCCCACCCGGACGAAGGCGACCTGGAAGCCGCGCGTTATCGACACGCCGCTCACTTTCTTGCGCTGCGAGCACTGTGGACGCGTGTTCCTGCAACAAGACAGCGCGACCCCCATCGAGAACCCCGGCAAGGGTCGCGACCGCATCTCCATCCTGCCGTTCGAACCGCCAACCGGCCCCATAACCTGCTGCGGAGAACCCATGCAGCCGGTACCGCAGGTTGAGTGGAAAGACGCGGCCGACCGCATTGAGCTCGAGCACGAGACCCTCGGTGGCGTGAACTCCAATGCGATGCGCATCCATTGGGAAGTGAAGGAAGAGGGATGCATCCCGCGATGGGTTTGCATTAAAACGTTCACCGGGCATCAGACCAAGTACATAACGCCTGACAAGAAGTCTCCCCTCACCTTTGCTTATGCAGATGAAGATGCTTTCGGTTACTGCCATGACAACCCCTGCCGTGAATGCGTATTCCGCTGCAAGAGCGGGTTCGAGATTTACGTGTATGTAGAGAACATCGGCATCGTGCATGAGGACATGGAGCGCATTCTTACGCAGAAGATGATGGGGAATAAATAGCGTGCCTCCCGGGGGGCGGCCGGCCCGGACGGGGTGTGCGGGCCACGCTCCGCTGCTCACAAAAAGCCCCACTGGGGCTTTTTGCTCGTGCGCTGCGCTGGATGCGCGCCTATGAAGTGAATTTCCGCTTCGCGAAAATTCGAATTTTGTGCGCATACGACCCGCCCACCCCGTCCGGGCCGGCCGCCCGAGCCAGCACTCTATTGAGGCGGAAGAACTGGGTCGAACCTCAATCGCACATGAGATTCATACATGCTTGGAAGGAATTACGAGGGATTAGGTAATGGGCAAGAAGCAGGAGAAGAGGCGGGCGGCGTCTTATTTTATTGATTATGAGAATGTGCGTGGGGCTGGGTTGAATGGCGTTGAGGACTTGCGACCTGGGGATAAGGTTGTGGTGCTGTATGGGAGCAAGGACAGTGCGCTGAAGCTTGGGCAGGTGCAGAATGTCTTGAACAGCCCTGCGAAGGTGCAGTTCATCAAGGTCGAAACCGGCAAGCATGATGCGCTGGACTTTCAGCTGGTCGCGCTTATGTTCTTGAAGATGAAGAAGAAGCGCGATTACTACATCGTAAGCAAGGACACGGGCTTCGATTTCGCAATTCATATGGCCAACGCCCGCGGCTTGAATAACGTCTACCGCCGGGAGACCATATCGGGCGCTAAGCTCGAGACCAAGAAGCTCCCCCAGCCCAAGCAGACGCAAGCACCGAAACGCTTGCCCAACCCGAAAAAGGCCCGCGCTCAGCAGGCCGACAAGCAGATGAAGGAACAGCAGAAGCAGGCGGCACAGGACGATGCGGCGGCAACGACCGCACCCGCCGCAGCGGCTGCGCAGGCTGCCCCGGCTAAGCCGGAAGGCGCCACATCACCTGCCGAGAAGCGTCCGCGCCGCAGACGCGCGGGAAAGCAGGGGCAACCTGCTGAGAAGGGCCAACAAGCCGTACAAGAGCAGCCTGCACCCGAACCCACGCCTGAAGTTACCCCGGAACAAACGCCGATCGTGCAGTCGGAGGTTCAGGTCGCACCGCAACCCGAACCCGCCGCCCCGGCCCAACAGGAACAGGCACCCGAGCAGAAGCCATCCTCGAGGCGTCGCCGCCGCAAGCCCACCACGTCGGTTCCGAAACCGCTGAAAGACCAGTATCGCCTGGATATCGAGCGCGTCCTCGTGAAGCATCTGGGCGGGCTACCGAAGGCGGATCGGGTAGAGCTGGTAATTGCGGGGCTTGAGCAAACCGAAACGAAAACCCAGTTCTACAACTTCCTGCGCAGCAAGCTGGGAAACGAGCAGGGACGCGCGTTCTATAACGAGCTCAAGGGCTGCTATGAGGCATTAGCAGCTGTCGAGAAAAGTACTCCGGCAGCAGCGGAGTAAGGCAATTAGCAATGAGTCGAAGAACGTATCTTTGACTCATTTTAGGGAGGGCCCAAACTCGTACGGATTCACGAAAATGAGTCGAAGATGCGTTCTTCGA
>JAUNCA010000075.1:8010-10101 GCA_030526775.1 Coriobacteriia bacterium
TCTTCGACTCATTCGTTCTTCGACTCATTGGCACAAATCAACAGAAGGACCGAAGATGCGCTCTTCGGTCCTTCGCTATTGCTGGGCTATTTTCCGTACTTCTGGCGGATGAGCGGAGCGGCTATATAGACCATGATCTGGTCGGTGCCCTCGGCAAGTTGGTTGCCGCGGCAATCCTTCCAGATATGGCTCACGCGCTCGCGCTCGGTGTAGCCGATGCCGCCGAGAATCTGCATGGCATCGCTTGCAACCTGGGTGGCAGCCGCCGGGATGTAGCGCTTCATCAACGCGATTGCCAGGCGCTTATCGGGCGCGTCCTCGTCGGACTTCATCGCGGCTTCGTACAGCAGGTTGCGCATGTTCCAGAGGCGAATCTCCATATCGGTGAGCATTTGCTCAATCTGCTGGAACTCGCCAATGCGCGTGCCGAAGGCCTGACGCTCGGTCGCATAGCGAGCGGCATCTTCCATAGCAGCCTGGGCCATGCCAAGCGACGACGCGCACGTGAAAATACGCCCGCGCTCGAGCAACGAGAAGAGGTGCGGGAATCCAGCGCTCGCATTGGGACCGGTAAGGCGGTATTCGGGCTTCAGCTCCACATCCTTGAAGGTAACCGAGGCGAATGGCAGCATCGGCTGACCAATCTTGTTAATCGGATACGCCTGAATGCCCTTGAGGTTACGTGGCACGAACCAGAACGAGAGCGCCGGATGCCTCACATCGTCGGGAGCATCCTCGTCGATGGCAGCCACCAGAATGTTCGGGGCGTACTCACCATTGTTCACGAAGGTCTTCACACCGTTGAGGATGATCTTGCCATCTTGCGTGCGCACCGAGGTCGTCATGTTCTGCGTGTCGGAACCAGCCTGCGGCTCGGAAACCGCCAAGGCGAACATCACGCGGCCGGTGCGGCGGAAATCGTCGATAACCGTCGAGAAGTCGTGATCGTCCGCAAAACCCGCCATAATATGCAGCTCGAAAAGGTCGTTCTGGAACGGAAGCGTGCATCCCGCGCAGCGGCACAGCTCTTCGATGACCAGAGCCTGGTTTAGCAAGCTCTGCGAAAACGCGCTTTCCTCGCCAGCTGTGCTGGGTAGGCTGAAGTAACGGCGCGCGAACTCCTGCACCACGTCATCGGGCAAGCCCTGGTCCTCACGCCATTGCCGCACGTTTTCAGTCGTGAATACGGACGTACCGTATTCGCGCATGGTTTCGATAATGTCAATCTGCCGATCCGTCAGCTTGAAATCCACAACTATCCACCGCCTTGGCGTAATTCCTGCGTCTGCCTACAGAATATCCCATTTGTTGGAATTTTACCGCCTGTTCAGCGACTTTCGCAGCTCTTAGGCAAGAATCTTTTCCCCATTTGCCCCACATATTCAAAAACTGTGGGTTTTGCACTTCAGCAAGATACATCGAGCACTTGCTAATATAGCAAAAGGGGTTGCACTACGACAGGAGAGCCCCTTTCGCCACAACAAAGGAGACACCATGAAAATCCTCGCCATCAACGGAAGCCATCGTGCGGGCAAGGGAACCGCAGCGCTCATCGAAGCTGCCCTCGAAGAGGCGCGCGCCAAGGGTTGCGAAACCGAGCTCATCGAGCTTTCGAAGTGCAACATCGAGTACTGCATCGGATGCAACCGTTGCCTTGCAAAGCCTGAATGCACGGTGCAGGACGGCATGCAGGAGCTCTACGAGAAGATGAAGGCCGCCGATGGCATCATCCTAGCCTCTCCGAACTATTTCGCCAACGTGTCGGCCCGCATGAAGTGCTTCATGGACCGCACCCGTCCGCTTCATATGACGGCCAACGCCCTGAAGGGCAAGGTCGGCGGCCTTATCGCCACAACCGGCCTCTCGAACTGCGGTGGCGAGGAAGCGGTCGCCGCGATGCAGCGCTGGTTCCAGATTCACGAGATCTTGCTCGTGCAGCCGCGCCCCGAGGGTGAAGTGCGTGCGAACTACCCGCTGGGGTCGATGTTCCGCGGGTATGAGGATGGGCGTGTGAAATGGCGTCGCATTGAAGACGATGAAGTTGCATTCATGTTTGCGCGGCAGCTGGGGAAGGATATGGCTGACCTGCTT
>JAUNCA010000218.1 GCA_030526775.1 Coriobacteriia bacterium
GACCCTGCATTCGGAACCAGCCCGGACCCCATGTGGCACGGGATGCAGCCTTTGCCGCCGATACGCGAGCCCCATGAAGATGAAACAGGGCTCTCTTTCTGCCGGCAGGAGACAAGGGTGTTACGTCTCGGCGGTACGGCGGCTATTGCACTCCCTGTTCATCTGGTGAACATGTGCGGGTTCGGGGTTGTGGATTGGGTCGGTGTGTTTCAATATCCAGTTATGGTAATGAGACAGATTCGGAGCTTCATGGTGGAACAGCAAATACAGCGGGTACATTTCATCGGCATCGGCGGCGTCGGCATGAGCGGCATCGCACGCGTGGCACACGACCAGGGTATGGAGGTGTCCGGTTCGGATTTGCGTGCCAGTCGTTACACCGACCAGCTGAAGGCAGCGGGCATCGACGTGCACATCGGTCACGATGCGGCCAACCTGCCCGCGGGCGATGACGTGGTCGTCGTAGTGTCCACTGCTATTCTGGAGAACAACCCCGAATATCAGGAGGCGAAGCGCCGTGGCCTGCGCATCTGGCATCGCGCGCGCATGCTCGCCCACCTCGGTGTGGGGAAGCGCACGCTCGCGGTTGCGGGAACGCATGGCAAGACCACTTCATCCTCGATGTTGGCATCGATGCTCGACGCCATGGGGCTCGCCCCGAGCTTCCTTATCGGCGGCATGGTGCGCGCCTATGGCACGAACGCGCATTCCGGCGCGGGCGACTATTACGTGGTGGAGGCCGACGAGAGCGACAAGTCGTTCACCTATCTCGACCCCTTCGTGGTGATGTGCACGAACATCGAGGCCGACCACCTGGACCATTACAGCGGCCTGGACGAGATCCGCGCGAAGTTCGCCGAGTTCATGGGGCAGGTTCCCGATGACGGCTTCCTCGTGGTGTGCGGTGACGAACCCGACCTGATGGCCGTGGCTTCGAGCACGGGCAAGCGCATGGTGAGCTACGGATTCTCCGAAGGCTGCGACGTGCGCATCGTGGAATACGAGGCAAAGGGCGTGGGAAGCGACTTCACGCTCGAATTCCCCGACGGCATGCGTGTTGACGGCCATGTGAAGCAGAACCCGGGCGTGCACAACGTCCTGAATGCCGCGGGCACCATCGCCGTGGCCTGGGCGCTCGGCTTGCCGGTGCAGGATGCGGCAGACGCGCTCGCCAGTTTCGCGGGGGTGTCGCGCCGGTTCGACCTGGTCGGCGAGGCCGACGGGGTCACCATCGTCGACGACTACGCGCATCATCCCACCGAGATCGCCGCCACGCTGAAGGCGGCGGCGAGTCTGGGCTTCAACCGCGTGCAGGTCGTGTTCCAGCCGCACCGCTATTCGCGCGTCGGGCTGTTCACCGAGGTGCTGCGCGACGACTTCGCCGTGGCCTTCGACGCCGCCGACACGCTCACCTTCATGGACGTGTATCCGGCCGGCGAGATGCCCGTGCCCGGCGTATCCGGCAAGACCTTCCTCGACGTGGTGCTTGCGCACGACGGGCATCCCGTCGATTACTACGAGCCGCGCCGCCTCGAGCTGGTGCCGCACCTCATGGAGCGCGTGGAGCCCGGCGATCTCGTCATCACGATGGGCGCCGGCGACGTGACCGCCGTGGGCCCCGAACTGCTCACCGCGCTTCGCACGCGCGAGCAAGCGAGGAAAGCCGAGGCGGGCGAATAGCATGGAGCAAGTCCTGCCCACCACCGTATCGGCACGTGAAAGCATGCCGCGTGGCCGCCATGCGCGCGTTCCCTTCGACTTCGGCGAGGGGTTCCGCGGCAAGGTGCTGCGCGACGAGCCCATGAGCCGCCATACCACCTACCGCATCGGCGGGCCCGCCCGCTGGTTCATAACCGTGGAGTCGCTCGACGCGCTGTCGCGCACGCTGCGTGAATGCGCGCGGCAGGACGTCCCCTGGACCGTCGTGGGCCAGGGCAGCAACCTGCTGGTGTCGGATGCCGGTTTCGACGGCGCCGTGGTGGTGCTTTCGGGCGAATTCAAGCAGTGGTCGTTCGATGAGGAGACGCTGCGGTTTTCCGCTGGCGCCGCGCTCTCGCTGGCGCGTATCGTGCAAGAAGCCTACCACCTGGGCGTATCGGGCCTGGAGTTCGCCGTGGGCACGCCGGGTTCGCTTGGTGGCGCGCTGCGCATGAACGCCGGCAACCGCACCGAGTGGATCGGGTCGCGCGTGGTGTCGGTTACCACCTTCGGCCTGCGCGACGGCCTGCGCCGGTATCTCGCGCAGGACATAACGTGGGAATACCGTCGCTCGTCCCTGCCGGCCGAAGAGGTCATCGTCGAGTGCGAGCTCGCCTGCACCCGCGGGCAGGTCGTGCGCATCCAGCAGGATATGGAAGCCGCCCTACGCCGGCGCAAGGAGCACCAGCCGCTCGGCATGCCCTCGTGCGGAAGCGTGTTTCGCAACCCCGATGGCGCGAGCGCGGGCGACCTTATCGAGCAATGCGGCTTGAAAGGCCGCAGCGTGGGCGGCGCGCAGATTTCGCCCGTCCATGCGAATTTCATCGTGAACACCGGAGAGGCGCGCGCCGAAGACGTCGCCGCCCTCATCAAGATAGCGCGAGACGAGGT
>JAUNCA010000076.1 GCA_030526775.1 Coriobacteriia bacterium
GAACCTCGAAGACGGCGATGTGCTGTTCATCGATGAAATTCACCGCCTCTCGCATGTGGTGGAAGAGGTGCTGTATCCCGCGCTCGAAGACTTCGCGCTCGACATCGTCATCGGCAAGGGACCGGCGGCGCGTTCAATTCGCCTCGATGTGCCGCGCTTCACCCTCATCGGCGCGACGACGCGCACCGGCCTGCTCACCGGGCCTTTGCGCGACCGTTTCGGCATATCGTTCCGCCTGGACTATTACACGCCCGACGAACTGGCGCGAATCATCGAGCGTTCGGCCACGCTGCTCGGCATCGAGATTACGGCCGAAGGCGCGCTGGAGATCGCCCGTCGGAGCCGCGGTACACCGCGTCTTGCAAACCGCTTGCTCAAACGCACGCGCGATTGGGCGCAGGTGCGTGGTTCGGGCGTCATCGACCAAGAATCGGCTGCGGGCGCCCTCGACTTCTTCGAAGTGGACGAATACGGCCTCGATACCATCGACAACCGCATCCTCAACCTGCTGACCGTGCAGTACGGCGGCCGGCCTGTGGGGCTGTCTACCATCGCATCGGCGCTTTCAGAAAGCGAGGATACGGTGGAGGACGTGTACGAGCCATACCTCATCCAGCAGGGCTTTATCGTGCGCACGCCGAAGGGGCGCGAAGCCACCGACAAGGCATTTGCGCACTGTGGGGCGACCCCGCCGCAACGAGGATGACGGCCTCGTGGCCATTTATCGAAAGCGTAGAAGAAAGGCCAGCTCATGCTGCATCGCGATTATCTGGTAGAGCAGTTCTTGCGCTTTGCGGAAGCTATCCGCATTTCCTGGACGAAGGCCAAGGGCGAACCTGCTGATCCCCTAAGCGCCGCTGAAGTGCTCGAGGCGGCGGTGGAAAACGCCACCAATATGGATGGCTCCACGCTGTTGATGCTCTCGCCGGACTCCATTGCGAGCATCCTGCAGGTTACCGACACCGACCCGGATGTGGTGGAGTACCTCGCCCGCACCTTGCTTCTCGAATCCGAATACCTCGAAGAGGGCGGCGAGTCTGCCCGCGCCGAGCTGCGAAGCCAGCAGGCGCATGCCATTGCCCGGGGTTACGGCATCCCCCTGTCTGTCGAACAGCTATCGGAAGAGGAATTCGAGGAGCTTTTCGCGCGGACCGAAGACCGAGGGCTGTAACCGCAACGCCTCCCCGAAGACCTCTCGATTATCCCCAGTAAACCAGGGGGAAATTGGGAGGGGATGTGGAGATAATGACACAATTTCTCAATAATGGGGTATAGCCCACGTGTGGCCTGTTGCCGTTTGAGAAATCGTCAAAGAGCTTTGTAAATAAATAATGTATCTTGTGCAAACATCGCTTTTACCTAATGGAGAGGTATACCGCACGCCATGCGGAGTTAGTTACAGCGAAGAAAGAAGGAAACATGGCGCAGGGAACTGTGAAGTGGTTTAGCAACGAGAAGGGATATGGCTTCATCTCCCAGGAAGGTGGCGACGACCTGTTCGTGCACCACTCCGAGATCAAGATGCAGGGCTATCGCACCCTCAACGAGGGCGAGCGGGTCACCTTCGAAGTCGGCGAGGGCAAGAACGGCAAGCCTCAGGCTATCAACGTCGAGCGCATGTAGCGTAACAAGCTTTTCAATGGCAGCGCGGGGGGCGGACTGCACCGTCCCCCGCGCTATTGTTATGTGCGGATCTCGGAAGACTTGCACTCCGCTTTCCGCATAATAAGCGTAGCGGCATGGTTTGCCGATACGCGGGTTTGTGTTGTGTGCCAGGGGGGGGTAGGGATGAATAACGGGACGTTGCGAAGCGGTGGGCTTTCCATCAGGCATGTCCTCGTTGTGACGACCGGCCTTTTGGTGTGTTTTGGGCCAGCAGCCCTCACGTTCAATACCTGGGCGATTTTCGTGGTGCCGGTGTGCGACAGCCTGGGAGTGCCAACGGGCGCGTTTACATCGTATACCTCGCTGATATTCCTGTTCTCAGCCGCTGCCGCTCCCTTTGCGGGAAACCTCGTCCAGAAACACGATGTGCGCATCGTGTTCACCGCCGCGGCCGGCTTGTGTGCGGGTGGCATCTTGGCGTGCTCGTTCTATACCGAGGTCTGGCAATTCTACGTTTCGGGCGCTATCGAGGGCGTGGGCGTGGTCGTGCTGGTAAGCCTGGTTGCGCCGACGCTCGTCAGCAGATGGTTCCATGTGCATACCGGCGTGCTCATGGGTTCCTGCGCGGCCATGATGGGCGTGGGCGGTGCCGTATGGAGCATGCTTGGTGGCGTGCTGCTCGTGAACTTCGACTGGCGTGTGTGCTACCTGGTGTTCGGCATTATCGCGGCGGTATCGTCGATGCCCGCGACGCTCTTCTTCATTCGCAGCTATCCCTCGGATGTGGGGCTCGAGCCCTATGGCACACCGCCCGTGGCCGTTGCCGACTCGGGGGAAGATGTCATGCAGCAGGGCGTGGCGGCGAAAGATGCATTCCGCATGCCTTCGTTCTACTTGCTCATGATTACCATTGCGTTGGTTAATGGCACCGCGCAGATGGGCAACTACCTCTCGAAGTACATCTACCACCTATCAGATATCGGCGCACTGATGCTCCCGAGCGCCGAAGTCATCATGATGGCATCCGTTATCGCACTCTGCCTGCAGGCGTCGCAGGCGTGCGCGAAGGTCGGCCTCGGGTTCGTGGTTGACCGAACCATCAAGGTGTCGCTCATCATTTCGTGTACCTGCGGTTTTGCGGGCATCATGTGCGCGTGGCAGGGAGTGGTGCTGGCTCCGACCGTGTCCTATGCGGGTGCGGCGCTGTTCGGCGTGTTCTTCGGCACCACGAACGTGCTCGGTCCGGCCATTACCCGCCAGCTCTTCGGTCCACGCGAATACACGGTCATCTACTCGCGGGTGGCGGTGCTCGTGAACCTGCTGCCCGCGGTGTTCATCCCCGTCTATGCCATGCTGGCCGACACGAGCTGGGATCTGCTGTTCGGCTTCGCCACCTGCATGGTCCTCATCATCTTCGCTTGCGCCATGGCGCTCGTGCGTTTCAGCAAATGAGTCAATTACCCCAGGGATAATTGACTCATTACCCAACGTGGCGGCTGGCGGCGGCTTCTGCTTCCGCGGCCTCTGCATCCTTGCGGGCACGACGTGCAGCTTCGCGCATCATCTTCTTGGCGTGCTGCTTGGCCTCGTAGGCAGCCTTCTCGGCCTTACGGCGCTCGCGTTCGGCGGCTTCCGCGGCTCGCTGCGGCGCCAACTCGGCTTCGCGGCGCGCGCGTTCCTCGGCGCGAAGGCGCTTGAATTCCTCGCGCTCGGCGGCTGCTTCGGCCTTTGAGGGGGCGCATCCGCAGAAGTTCTGCCGGTACATGCCCAGCGCTCGGCTGCGCCTCGTCGCTTCAGGGTAATAGGGGCGGAAGTCCTCGAACACGACGGCCAAGCCATGCTGTGTGGCCACGGCTTCCAGTTCCTCGTGAATGACCTCGGTGAACTGATAGGGGCTGACGGCAAGGGTGGTGGAAAGCGCCTCGTAACCGTGTTCCACGGCGTAGCGTGCAGCTGCTTCCAGGCGCATTCTATAGCAGGCGCGGCAGCGGTCGATGTGCCCTTCGCCCCAGGCGTCGGCAGGTCCGACGGCCGCGGTCCAATCGGCGGGGTTGTAATTGCCGGCAACGACGGGAATGCCCTCGTTGCGCGCCCAATCGAGCAGCGTGTTCAGGCGGTGTAGATACTCTTCCTCGGGGTGAATGTTGGAATTCATGTACCCGATGGTGAGCTCGTGCCCCTGCTCCTTCAGCAGCCGCACCGGCTCGAGCGAACACGGACCGCAACATGCGTGGAGGAATGTTTTCATCGCAAGCGCCCGCCTTTCACTCATCATAAAAAGGACAGTCCCTTTTTATGAAATTGCTTTTGCCTCACCTGGGTTTCCCCTTCACGTCTATACTAGCGTTTCGGAACCCCGAAGATGCGAACGAGCAAGGAAGCACATGGAACAACGACGCTATGAGGTTATCTTCTTCGACTTGGACGGCACGTTGCTGCCGATGGACATGGACGAGTTCCTCGGCAAGTATTTCAAGTTGCTGAACGAGTATGCGGTGAGCATCGGCCTCGATGCGCAGCGTTTCAGCCAAGCGCTGGCCGGCGGCGTGAGGGCGATGGCCGTCGATACGACCGACCGCCTGAACGAAGAGGTGTTCTGGACGACGTTCCACGAGCTGTACGGCGAAGACGATCCGGGCATCGATGCCCGCATAAGCGAGTTTTACGGCACGGTTTTTCCGCATATCGGCGATGGCTTTACGCCGAACCCGGCAGCTGCACGCGCAATTTCAACGCTGCAGGCAAAAGGGTATCGGCTATTCCTCACCACGATGCCGATGTTCCCGCGCTTGGCCGTGGAATGGCGCTGCCAGTGGGCGGATGTCGACCCCGCGGCGTTCGAGCGCATAACCACGTACGACAACTCGTTTGCCTGCAAGCCCGACCTCCGGTATTTCCGGCAGAATCTCGAGTTGGCGGGTTGTGCGCCCGAAAAGGTGCTCATGGTGGGCAACAACACGCTTGAAGATCTGGCTTCAATGGAGCTCGGCTTCGATGCCTACCTCGTAACCGATTGGCTGCTCGACCCGGTTGGTTTCCCCATCGAGACGGTGAAGCACGGCAACCTTGCCGACTTCGCCGACTTCGTCGAGCAACTTCCTCCTGCGCTGGAAACGGAGGCCTAACATGGCGCTTTTCGACACGACCATAGATGCAACGAGCGGGCATGCCCGCGCGATGAGCTTCGAGACCGCGCGCGGCATCGTGCACACGCCGATGTTCATGCCGGTGGGCACCCGCGCGAGCGTGAAGGGCATCCTGCCGGAAACGTTGACCCAGCTGGGAAGCCAGGTGGTGCTCGCGAACACGTACCACCTGTTCCTGCGTCCCGGTATCGACGTGGTGGAGGAGAACGGCGGCATCCAGCAGTTCATGAACTACCCGGGACCGATGCTCACGGATTCCGGCGGCTTCCAGATATTCAGCCTAGCCGACACCCTGAAGCTCGATGACGATGGCGTGACCTTCGCGAGCATCTATGACGGCACGAAGACGCGTTGGACGCCCGAAGACAACATGGACATCCAAGAACGCATCGGTGCGGATATCGCGATGCAGCTCGACCAGTGTCCGCCGTATCCGGCTACCCGCGAGTTCGTCGAACGCGCCGTGGACCTTTCCGCCAACTGGGCGCGTCGGTGCCTGGCCGCGCACAAACGCCCAGACCAAGCCCTGTTCGGCATCGTGCAGGGCGGCATGCACCTCGACTTGCGCCTGGAGTCCATCCGCCGGCTCACGGAGATGTCGGAAGAGAGCTTGGCGGCAGGTGGGCGCGGGTTCGACGGCTACGGCATCGGCGGCTATTCCGTCGGCGAGACGCACGACACCATGTTCGAGACCTTGGGCCAGGTCGCCCGGGCATTGCCCGAGGGTAAGCTGCGCTACCTCATGGGAGTCGGCAACCCCACCACGCTCGTGCGGGCCATTCACGAGGGCGTCGACATGTTCGACTGCGTGCTGCCCACGCGCACCGGTCGCATGGGCACTGCCTTCAGCCACGAGGGCCGCATCAACATGCGCAATGCGCGTTTCACGCACGACTTGGGCCCGCTCGATTCGAAATGCGACTGCCCGGTATGCGCTCAATACACGCGCTCTTACCTGCGTCATCTCGTGAAAGTCGACGAGATGCTCGGCGGCATCCTGCTCTCGATGCACAACACCTACTTCCTGCTGAACCTAGCCGCCCAGGCGCGCGAGGCAATCCTCGCCGACGCCTACGAGGAGTTCTACCAGGAGTGGATGGCCTCGCCCGCCTGCAAGGACTACTAGGATGAGACACCCCTCCCCGAGGGTGGGTGTCTCATCAAAAGGTGGTGTCCCATGCGCCTTCCGTCAAATTGCGCATATAGCCGCTTGTGGTTTCTTTCCCTATTCCATATGTTTCGTGGCATAATAACGAGGTTATGCACTTACAGACCGGTAACGGGTAAAGGATAGTATCGATGGCGCAAGACAACAAAGAGAAGGATACCCTGCGACAATTTGCGGCTGAAGGGCGCAAACAGAGGAGCGCGAACGATTCGGGTTCGGCGTATTCCAGCAGGAAGAAGAAGTCCAGCAGCGACAGGCGCAATGTCTGGCTGCTTGTGCTCACCACGCTGTTGGTGGTCGTATCCGTGTGGCTGTTCATGCCCCCGCAGGACAAGATCACCCAAGGCCTGGACATCCAAGGCGGCCTTTCGGTAACCCTCACCACCACCGACACCTCGGGCGAGGGAACCGTTTCGCAGGAGAACATGGAGAAGAGCCGCGCGATTATCGAGAACCGCGTGAACGCGCTCGGTGCTTCCGAGACCTCCGTGTCCGTCCAGGGTAATAACCAGATTCTCGTTCAGATTCCGGGCATGTCAGATGCTGAGGAAGCCCTGCGCATCATCGGCCAGACCGGTAAGCTCGAGTTCGCCCGCCTGGATTCCTTCACCGACCCCGAGGTCGTGCAGAAGATCGAGAACGGTCAGTATGGCTCCGAAGGCACTGTTACCGATGAATATGGCACCACGCTGCCCTCTGGCAAGACCCAGCACCTGAAGGTGGAGGAGGGCACCTACACCGATATCGTAACGGGCGAGAACATCGAGATGGTCACGGTCGACCGCGCCAGCGAGACCAGCACCGATTACGCGGTTAACCTCCGCCTCGACGCGGCCGGTGCCGACGCCTTCTACCAGGCATCCAAGGACCTCCTGCCCACGCATGGCCAGATCGTCATCATCCTCGACGGCGAAGTGCAGTCCGCACCCGCCATCCAGAGTGAAATCCCGAACGGCCAGGTCCAGATTACCGGCAACTACACGCAGAAAGAAGCCCAGCAGCTTCAGACCATCCTCGAGTCCGGCTCGCTGCCCGTGAGCTTCTCGGTCTCGCAGAGCCAGGTCGTCGGCCCGACGCTCGGTCAGGAAGCCCTGTTTGCGGGCCTCATGGCAGCCCTTATGGGCTTGGCGCTCGTCATGCTGTACCTGCTGTTCTTCTACCGCGGCCTCGGCATCATCGCGGCGGCGGCCATGGCCGTGTTCGCCACGTTGTACCTGGGCATCCTCGCCGGACTGTCCGCGCTCGGCCTGTTCAGCCTCTCGCTCGCTGGCATCGCCGGTATCGTGCTCACCATCGGTATGGCGGCCGACTCCTCGGTCCTTACCTTGGAACGTTTCCGCGAGGAAATCCGCATGGGACGCAGCGTGAAGGGCGCGTCCATCACCGGTGTGTGGCACGCCATCCAGACATCTATCGACGCCGACCTGGTTTCGCTCGTGTCGGCATTGTGCTTGTTCTTCCTGGCAAGCGCATCCGTCAAGGGCTTCGGCCTCACCCTGGCGCTCGGCATCCTCTGCGACATCGTGATGATGCTCATTTTCAAGGCACCGCTCATCCGTCTCATGGCACCGCGCATCATCTCGAAGAACCCCGGTCTGTGGGACATCAAGGACGGCCAGATTGCTGCCGAGAAGTACTCGGTGCTCGCCGCAGCCCAAGGCCAGACGACCGATGCCACGATGTCCGGCATGATGATCAACGCCAAGGAGAGCTTGCGCGTGGCCATAGCCCGTTCGGGCGATATCGGCCAGAAAGCATGGGATGCCGTCGAGGGCTTGAAGGGCCGCTTCATCAAGCACGACTTCAACATCCTCGGTTATCGCAAGTACTTCCTCACCGTTTCTGCCGTGCTCGTGGTGCTGTGCTTCGTCATCCTCGGCGTACGCGGCCTCAACTTCGGCATCGAGTTCGTTGGCGGTACGTCGGTGACCCTGTCAAACACCGGTGACCTCACCACCGAGGAACTGCGCTCCGCATATGCCGAAGCAGGCGAGCCGGATGCCGTTATCCAGACCACCGAGACCAACGGAGAGCCGGGCTTCCTGGTACGCACCGCCACCACGTCGGCCGAGCAGGCAGCTGCCACCTCGAACGATGTGGCCGATGCCCTCGGGTTGAACAAGGAAGACATCCAGGTTGACACCATCGGCCCCGACTGGGGTGCGTCGGTCATCCAATCATCGCTCATCGCGTTGCTGGTGTCGTTCCTGTTGATCATTTGCTACATCGCAATACGCTTCCGAGACCCGCGCATGGGCGTGATCGCCATCGTGGCGTTGCTCCACGACATCATCATCGTCGTGGGCGTCTACGCCCTGGTCGGACGCGAGATGAACCCGAACACCATCGCAGCACTGCTTACGATTCTCGGTTACTCGCTGTACGACACGGTCGTCGTGTTCCACCGCATCGTCGACAACATGGAGAACCTCGACATCCGCTGCTCGTTCATGACGATGGCCAATCATTCCGTGAACCAGGTGCTCGTCCGTTCCATCAACACGACGCTCACCTCGCTGGTCCCGGTTGTCGCGATGCTGTTCTTCGGTGGCGAGACCCTGAAGGACTTCGCGTTCGCCATGGTTATCGGCCTTATCGTCGGTGCGTACTCCTCCATCGGCGTGGCGAGCCCGCTGTACTCCATCTGGAAGAGCCGCAGCGAGGAGAACCAGCGCCTCATCAAGCGCTATGGCACCGAGGTCGGTACCTTCGCATTCAAGAACGCCCCGAACATGTCGGCTCAGAATGCCGTTATCGCCTCGAAGGCACTCGATGATGACTACGTTGCCACCACGAAGAAGATCCCGGCGGAGGTCTCGACCGGCGAAGCCGAGGAGGACGTTGCCGAAGTCGCCGCATCGCAGCAGGCCACAAACGGTAGTCGCAACCAATCCAAGACGAAATCTTCGAAGAGCAAGAACAGCAACAAGAAGAAACGGAAGTGGCACTAATGGCTGAAGGCATCCGCGAGGGCAGCGCCCCCAATTTCTGCCCACCAGTTGAAGAGGGCCAGGTCTTCGTCTTCCAGGACGAAAAGGGCGAGCTGCTGAACCTCGAGTTCCTGGGGCTCATCCTCGATGGCGACACGCGCTTCGGGTTCTTCTTCCCGGTTGACGACGACAACCCGGCGCTCTCATCGGGTGCGGTGCTCTGCCTCGAGGTCGTGGAAGTCGACGAGGAGGGCCAGCCAGCGGCCTTCGAGCTTGTGGAAGACGAGCGGGTGGCGCAGGATGCGTACCGCATGTTCGTCGAGGCGACGAAAGACCTGTATCGCTTCGAATAAACCGATATAGCGCAAGGTGCCCTTCCAAAAGGAGGGCACCTTGTATATCTGCGATTTCTCGTGCGTAAAGAGAACCATCTGTCAGCCTTTTGGGGCTGCAAACAGGCCGTTTCCCAGAATTAACCTGTTGGACACAGAAGGTTGTGATACAGGCACGTAAAATGCCAAAGGCATTTGCGGGGCGCCAGATGTGGTGCCCCTTCGTTTCAGATGGGGTTTGCGCGCAAGGTGTGCGGAGGCTTCAAAAGGAGGATGCGTGGAAGAGTTCATTACAGCGTTTTCAGCGGGGGTCGATGCAGTCGACTCATTCGTGTGGGGCTGGGCTATGATCGTGTTCCTGCTGGGAACGCACCTGATCATGACCGTACGCACTGGTTTCATCCAGCGCAAGATCGGCACGGCTATCAAGCTTTCAGTTTCCAAGTCGGACTCCGAGGCGGAAGGCGACGTCAGCCAATTCGGCGCACTCGCGACGGCTCTGGCTGCCACTATCGGTACTGGTAACATCGTCGGCGTGGCCACGGGTCTCTGGTTCGGCGGCCCTGGCGCCATCTTTTGGATGTGGATCATCGGTATCTTCGGTATCGCCACCAAGTACGCAGAGACCTATATCTCGGTGAAATACCGTGTGAAGGACGAGAACGGCGAGATGCTTGGCGGTGCGATGTACGCCCTCGAGCGTGGCTTCAAGAACAAGGCGGCCGGTAAGGTCCTAGCCATCCTGTTCGCCGTCTTCACGTTCATCGCAAGCTTCGGCATCGGCGCATCCGTGCAATCCAACGCTCTCACCGGCGTCATTACCGGCTACATCGAAGGCAGCAGCATCGGCGTGAACGCGATGCTCGGCGTTATCCTGGTCATCC
>JAUNCA010000077.1:0-386 GCA_030526775.1 Coriobacteriia bacterium
GCTCAAACGCAATTGGAAAAGGGACAGATATGTCGAACACCTACGATACGAATACGGTCGGGGACAAGAAGAGAATTCTGATTATAGGTGCCGGCGATTGCCAACTACCGCTCGTCGAGAGTTGCGCCGATTCTTGCGATATCTCCATCGCGGCACCCAAAGTGTCCGATGATTTCAAACGTCTTATTTCCGATTACGTGCTCTGTGACGTCCGCGATCTCGAAACGATACTGAAATACCTGGACGAGTGCGGCAAACGACCTATCGAGGGCGTTATAACCGATGGAACGGACATTCCCGTGCTTACCGTTGCGCGCGTTTCCGATGCGCTCGGGCTCCCTGGTATCGGGGAAGCTGCTGGCCGTCTGTTTACCGACAAGGCTCTT
>JAUNCA010000077.1:396-10053 GCA_030526775.1 Coriobacteriia bacterium
AGAGGCAATCGACGCGTTCGACGCGATTCCCGGCGATGTGATTATCAAACCGGTCGATTCGCAGGGAAGCCGTGGCGTTCAGGTTTGCCGCACGAAAGAAGAACTCGTTGAGAAATACCCTGAAGCTGCACGGTGGTCGTCTGCAGAATCGAAGGGCTCTGTGCTTATCGAGAAATATATCGGTGGCGGGCGCGAGTTCGTGGTCGAGGGCTTGGCATTTGATGATGATTTCTGGAACTTGTGTATCGGAGACACATTCTATTTCGATATCGACGATTCGCTGTCCGCGAAGGAACGGACGTTTCCGACTATTGCGAACGACGAGTTGCGGGACCGTGTGCTGAAGCTGAATGAGCAAATAATCCGAGGATTCGGGCTGAAGCAGGGCATAACGCATAGCGAATTCATCATGGATGGCGATGATATCTATCTGCTCGAGACGGCTGCCCGCGGCGGAGGCGCCTTCATATCGTCCGACCTCATACCGCTGTCTTGCGGGCTCGATACCGCGAAGTATCTAGTTGGCATCGCGACGGGCACGGTGAAGTCGGTGGGCGACATCGTCGAGATGATGGGTCTTGCTTCTGCCGATGAACTCGATACGATTGCGCTCAACCCGCTGCAACACTGCTGCTATGTTGCGTTCTACATTCCGGCAGGCACCGTGCTCTCGGTGCAGGGTGCAGACGAAGTTCGAAGCTTGCCCTACGTGCACCGCACGCAAATCGAGCACCTTGAGGATTTAGTCGGGGCTACGTTGACTTCAGAGAACACCGATAAGACCTCTCGTTACCTCGTGACGATTTCCGCTCCCGATCGTGGGACGCTCGAAGAGCGCATGCAGTTCGTTCGCAACACAATAAAGATGGACATCCAGACCCCTGAGGGCGACATTGTCGGCCTCATCTGGGAGTAGACAGCTCTTTGGGACTGTCCCCGAATAATTACTGCTTGATCCGCGACCCGAACAGGAACGCTGCGGTGAATACGAGCGTGCCAACTCCCATGATGCCGAAGTACGCCCAAGCAGCTCCGGTAATTCCGCCGGCGGCGACAGCCCAATTGGAGCATGCGTAGGCGAAGACGGTTAGCAGCAGGAATAGCGGCACGAGTATCCGCTGGAACCTGATGATCGTGATGCCGACGGTTGCAAGTGTGATAAGCGCGAGGAAACCTCCACCCGAGACCAAGATGAGTAGTTCGGGGAGATAGGGCGCAACATCGGTGTTGTAAAGCACATTCAAGACCGGGATGCCGATGAGCCAAGCACCGAGCACGCATACGGCGGTAATGCCGACCACGATGATGCTCACCTTGCCGAAACGCAATAGGAACCCGTATCGTTCGCCCTCGTGCCATTGATCCGTGAGCTCGGTGATCATCGGGTTGTATACGAAACTCGCAAGCATCGTCACCACGAATACCGGCATAGACACGTAGCCGAAATACGCCTGAACCGTGTCATCCATAATTGCGTCGATTGCGTAACGCGGCGCATTCCCTATGTAGAACAGAAGGAAAGCAGCGGCAAACAATGGGAAGCATTCCTTGAGGAGACGCCACACCTTCGACCAATCGGCCGTGCCGCGCAAAGAGGGGAGACCGTAACGACTCCGCACAAATCGCACTTGCCCGACGAAGAACAGCGCCGTGAAGGCTGTTGTGGCGATAAGCGCAATGCCCAGATCTGTGCTCACGATAAGGGCCAAGGCGAAGACCGGAATCGTAACGATCTGCCGGATCGTCACCATCCGCGCTCCGACATCAAGCCGGTCTTCACGTTGGTATCCGCCGCTATACAGGTCCTCGAAGCTATCCACGCACTTGAACAGGCACATCATGAAAATGATGAACGTCTTGTCGTCGGGATAGCCCAACGTGATGCTCGTATACGCGATATAGGCAATCGAAAACGCGATCATTGCGGCGGTCGTGGCAATACGCGACATCCGGTACTCGCGGAACGAGAACACCTCTTGACGGTCTGAAACCTGGAACTTGCGCATGCCGTACCAGCCGATGTTCATGGCCAAATTGGCGACCGCGAACGCAATCGTGAAGACGCCTGCCGTATACACATCGCATACGCGTGTGATGACGAACAGCATGAAAACCGATTGTCCGGCATGCAAGACGCCTGCCGATGTGTTCCAACGATACGCCGCCTTACGGATGCGTTGGTATTCCTCGGGGGAGAACGATTGCGGTTGCGCTACCTCGGCCGAAGCTCGTGCCATTTGACGTTACCGCGCCATCTCATCCCGATTGTCGACCACCTCGCGCACCACGAACTGCGGGCTGTGATTCACCGTCATGAACACGCGCCCGAGGTATTCGCCCACAAGTCCCACCGAGAACAGCAGGATACCCGAGAAGAACATGAGCGCCGCCATGAGCGACGGCCAGCCGGCAACCATCGTGGGATCGAGCATCTTCGCGACAACGACCACGATGCCGAGAATGAAGCCGACGGCACCGAACACGAATCCAAGGATCGTCGCTGCACGCAAGGGCATCATCGAGAAATTCAGGATGGTCGACCACAGGCGGATGAGCGTCTTCATCGTGTATCCGCTCGTGCCCTGTTCACGATCGAAATGCTCAACATCCACATTCGCGAAACGCGATGCAGAGCGGAAGATGAGACCCTGGACATAGACGTACGGGCCTTGGTATTTAATGACTTCGTCGCGGATATGCCGGCTCATGATGAGGAAGTTGCTCGAGTAGACCCACTTCGGACGCTTCACCATAACGCGCATTGACCAGTCGGCGAAGCTTGATCCTAAGCGCCTCCAAAGCGCCTCCTTGTGCTCCTTCCACTTCGCAAATACCACATCGTATTCGCCGGTGGCAATCTTATCGACGAGCAGCAGGCACTGCGAGGGGTGAGTTTGCATGTCGTCATCCATGAGCATGATGTAGTCGCCGCTCGTGCGGTTCAAGCCTGCCATGATAGCGCTGTGCTGGCCGAGGTTCTTGCCGCAGTTCACGCCTACGATCTTCGGGTCCGCTTCGGCGAGTTTGCGGATCTCATCAAACGTCCCGTCCGTCGATGCGTCGTTCACAAGTACGAACTCGTAGTCGTAACCGCCGCGGAGCAGCTCCTCGCGGGTGAGCGTAACAACCTTGGCAATCATCTTCTCGGAGTAATAGCATGGGATGACGACGGAAATTTTTATTGCACCATCCTGGATGCCCTGTACGGGGTTTTGATTCATAACTGCACCGCATCCTTATCTAGTTCTTCAGCCGGGCGCCACCCGTATACGTTACGCACGACGTATTGCGGGGCATTGTTCAGGGAAATGTAGATTCTGCCGATGTATTCGCCGATAAGCCCGAGCATCACCATGATCATGCCGCCGATGACAAGCAACGCGGCCATCATCGAGCTGTAGCCGATGGCAACGACCGGCAACAGCAGCTTGCGGATTATCACCACGATGGCCAACACCAGGCCAATGGTTGCGAACAGGAACCCGCAGAACGTGGCCAGGCGAAGCGGCTTCACCGAGAACGAGGTGAAGCTGTTCAACCAGAGGGAGAACGATTTCTTGAAGCTGTAATTCCCCGTGCCGATTGTACGTTCACGTTCCTCCATCTCGACGTTGCAGACATGTTTGGTGGATGAAAGCATGAGGCCAGAGAGGTACGGGTACGGGTTCGTGTATTTGATTACCTCATCCTTCACGAATCGCTTCATGGCCGAAAAGTTGGAGAATTTGAGCTCGGGGTCTTTGCTCAGCAGCCAGGTGGACACCATATCATTGACCTTGGAACCGAAGTTCTTCCATGCCGACTGCGTCTTCTTCGGATATTTGGCGATTGCAACGTCATATCCGCCTCCGTGTTCGCGGTCGTTCACGAGGGGGCGGAGGAGGTCCCAGAGACGGTCCATGGGGCACTGCTGATCATCGTCGCAAAAGACGATGTAGTCACCATCGGCATAATGACAGCCGCACATGAGCGCGTTATGACGACCGCCGTTTTTCGCAAGGTCGACGGCGAGTACCTTAGGGTCGCTCTCGGCGATTTCTCGAATGACATCGAGGGTGCCGTCGGGCGAGCAATCATTCACTGCCACCACGCGGTAATCGAAATCAGGGCGTTGCGCTACAACATCGCGTATCTCGTCGATGACAAGGCCTACGGAACCCTCGCTTTTATAGCAAGGTATGACGAATGTGATGATGCGCTTATGTATATATGGCACGGTTTCCTCCCATGTGTCTAAACCAGTAGAGTATAGCAGCGACAACCTGCCCATACACCAACCTACAAGCAAGCTGCACGTATTGGACAGGAGGCGGTTCGAGCGATTGTCCCGGGACGCGAGCGCGGTCTGCGCGATATGAACGAAATGCGTTACATCCACAACCATGCAATTCTTGATGAGCGCGTATGGGCATTCAGGAGTTTGCTTGTGTCGCGTTGGTTCTTTGCGATAATGGACACATCAAAGAACCGAAGAGAAATGGAACTATCGTGATTACGATTCCTTTCAATAAGCCGCCGCTTGTCGGCACCGAACTTGGTTATGTGCGTGAAGCTGTTGAGGTCAACCGGCACATCAGCGGCGACGGCGACTTCACGAAGCGCTGCAATGGCTGGATCGAGGAGCATTTCGGCGCGCAGAAGGCCTTGCTTACGACAAGTGGCACGACGGCGCTGGAAATGGCGGCGATTTTGTGTGAGATTCAGCCGGGCGATGAGGTCATCCTCCCAAGCTATACCTTTACGACTACGGCGACCTCGTTCTCGAATATCGGCGCGAAACTCGTGTTCGTGGATGTCCGCCCCGATACGATGAATATCGATGAAACGCTCATTGAGGCGGCTATCACGGATAAGACCAAGGTCATCGTGCCCGTGCATTACGCGGGCGTCGCGTGCGAAATGGATACGATCATGGACATCGCACGCCGGCATAACCTGTTGGTCGTGGAAGACGCTGCACAGGGTGTTATGTCCACGTACAAGGGACGTGCGCTCGGAACTATCGGAGACTTTGGGTGCTATTCCTTCCACGAGACGAAGAATTATTCGATGGGCGAGGGCGGTGCGTTGGTCATCAACAACGAGGCCTTTAATGACCGCGCTGAAATCATTCGCGAGAAAGGCACGAACCGCAGCCGATTCTTCCGTGGTCAGGTCGACAAATACACTTGGGTCGATGTGGGAAGCAGCTATCTCCCGAGCGAGATGAATGCCGCATATCTGTGGGCGCAACTCGAGGAAGCCGACCGCATCAACGAGAATCGCTTGGCGATTTGGCGTGCCTACTATGAGGCGCTTCGTCCATTCGAGGAGGCTGGCCGCGTCGTCTTGCCGACGATTCCCGCGGAATGCAAGCATAATGCGCACATGTTCTACCTGAAGTGCCGCGACCTCGCGGACCGCACCGCGTTCATCAACCATATGAAAGAACATGGATGCGGTTGCGTGTTCCATTACGTTCCGCTACATTCCTCGCCTGCCGGCCAACGTTTCGGCCGCATGGACGGCAAAGACCGCTATACCACGCCCGAAAGCGAACGTCTTGTACGGTTGCCGCTCTTTTTCGGCATGACAGACGGGGAACGGCAAACCGTTATCGACGCTGCGATTGCATACTTCACGGCATAATCGAGGTAATGCGGATGAAACGGATTGCAGTCATCGGATTGGGGATGATCGGCGCATCATTTGCCTGCGCATGCAAGGAATATGATCCATCGATCGAAATCCTCGGCGTAGACGCTTCCCGCGAGACGCTCGAAATAGCGTTATCGAAGGGATGGGTCGATACCGCTGCATCGCCGAATGATGATGATGCGCTCTGCAGCTTCGTCACCGAAGGCTGTGACCTTGTTTTACTCGCGATTTCGGTCGATTTAGCCGCTGGGTATTTCGAACAGCTGGCTACTTGGGGCTACGGCGGCATCATTTCGGATACCGCTTCGACCAAGGGGCGCATCTGCGCCTTGGCAGAGGAAATCTTGCCAGAACCTGCGATATTCATCCCCGGACATCCGATGGCAGGTTCGGAGGTCAACGGCATCACCGGCGCAAAATCGCAAATGTTCCGCGGTGCGCATTGGATTCTCTGCCCGGATGACCGGACCTCGGTTACCGCGTACACGAACCTGCACGACTTGCTTACATCGCTTGGAGCACGCGTGATCTCGCTACCGCGTGAAGAACACGATGGAGCCGTCGCACTCGTGAGCCATGTCCCGCATATCGTCGCCTCATCGCTGGTGCAACTTGCAAACCAGCACGTTGACGACCAGGGGGCATTGTTCCGGCTCGCTGCCGGCGGTTTCAAAGATTCGACGCGCATCGCCGCTGGCTCTTCGCGGCTTTGGAGCGGTATTCTGCTCGATAATGCCGATGAGGTATCTGGCTGCCTGCGCGAGCTGCGTGGCGTCATCGAATCGTATCGCCTGGCGATATCGAAGGGCAATAGGCGGCTCCTCGAGGAGCTCCTCGAGCAGAGCGCGGCAGCCCGCCGTGCAATCCCTCCACGGTGGATGCCGGATACGGAAGCCTTGTACTGGGCGCGTATTCCCATGGAGAACCGCTATGGCGCAATCGCCGAGATAACCACCAAGGCAGGAGCCTGCGGCTGCAATATCCAGTCCATCGAAATCGACCATCTTACGTCTAGCACCGCGGTGCTCTCTCTCGTGCTCACCGACGAAGGCGATATGGAAGCTTTCGCCCACGAATTGCGTGATTCGGGGTATGCTGTAAGCATAGGCCCCCTTACTGCAAAGGAGTACGCCCATGTCGACGGATAACATCACCATCATCGAGCCCTTGGCTGGCCCGCTCGACGGATCGACGCGGGTACCGGGCGACAAATCCATTTCGCACCGTGCGATTCTCTTCAGCGCAATGGCAGAGGGGACGACCCGTGTTTCAGGCGTGCTCGATTCCGATGACGTGCGTTCTTCCATCAAGGCCGTGCAGAAACTTGGAGCCGATGTGAACCTGACGAAGGCGATCGACGGTAGCCTCGAGGGAGGCATCACGGGATGGGGTTCCGCAGGTCCGAAACAGCCTGATGAGCCGATAGACTGCGGAAACTCGGGGACGACGGCCCGCTTGCTCATGGGCGTGGTTGCGCCGTGGGACATCAAGGTCACGCTTACCGGCGACGAGAGCCTGACCAAGCGCCCGATGAGGCGCATAACCGCACCACTGATGAAGATGGGCGTGAACTTCGAGCCGGCTGGACGCGAGACCCTACCGATAACCGTGCTCGGCGACAGCTCGCTGCATCCCATCGACTACGATGCTCCGATGTCTTCGGCGCAGCTGAAAACCGCCGTCCTGCTCGCTGGCCTGTATGCTGACGGAACGACGACCGTCTCCGAACCGTCGCCGTCAAGAAACCACACCGAGCTCATGTTGCCCGAGTACGGAGCCGACACCACGGCCGGATACCGGACCGCATCCGTGAATGGCCCCTGCCAGCTGAAGGCATGTGAGGTCCTGGTGCCCGGCGATCCCTCTTCTGCCTCGTTCTTGGTATGCGCGGCTGTCTTGAAGCCGGGCAGCAACATCCAAATAGAGAACGTGAGCCTGAACACGGCGCGTACGGGTTTCGTCCGCACGCTCGAGCGCATGGGTGCGAATATCGACACGCGCATCACCGGCTATGCGGGGAAAGAGGCATACGGCATCATTTC
Source organism: Coriobacteriia bacterium (assembly GCA_030526775.1). Taxonomy (GTDB): domain Bacteria; phylum Actinomycetota; class Coriobacteriia; order Coriobacteriales; family Eggerthellaceae; genus UMGS1519. Next base: position 8,076 of record JAUNCA010000077.1, read on the forward strand.
CGCCGCATATTCGCCGAACTTGCTCGGATGCGAGATTCCTGCTCAGCACATCGCTTCTGAAATCGATGAGATTCCGGTACTTGCCATCACGGCCGCATTCGCGAAGGGGATTACCGTCTTCCGTGGTGTCGGCGAATTGAAGGTAAAGGAATCGAACCGCTTGCAAGCGGTTATCCAGGTCCTGAACGAAATCGGCATCGATGCGTGGGAAGAGGGGGAGGACCTGTTCATACAAGGGCAACCCGGCTTGAAGGTGCCGGATGGCCTCGTTATCGATTCGCGTAAGGACCATCGCCTCGCCATGACCTGGAGCCTCCTCGGTCTCTGCGGCGATAAAGCCATCGGAATCCGGGACTTCGATGCAGTGAAGGTGAGCTTCCCGACATTCCGCGCGCAATTCGAGGAGTTGGTACAAAAATGATAATCGCACTTGATGGCCCGAGCGGAGCGGGTAAGTCGACCATAGCGAAGCTTGTCGCATCTCGATTGGGCTTTTCTTGCTTGGATACCGGAGCCATGTACCGGTGCATCGCTTGGTGGGCACTCAACCACGATATAGCTCTCGACGATGCCGAATCGCTTGGAGCCGTTGCTGCTAGCAAGGAAATCGGATTCGACATCGAGCCGGGCAACCCTGCGCCGAAACAGGTGTTCATAGACGGCATAGATGTGACGAATGCCATCCGAACTGGCGAAATCGATCGTTCGGTGAGTGCCGCATCCAGCATTCCCGCCGTGCGCACTGCCCTTGTCGAGCAACAGCGTCGCATCGGCAGCAGCGGAAATTATGTGGTAGAAGGCCGCGATATCGGCACCACGGTGTTCCCGAATGCCGAGGTGAAGGTGTTTATGACTGCGAGCGCCGAGGAGCGAGCGAGACGCCGCGTGAAGCAGAACATCGAACGCGGGATAGGCGATACCGACTTCGAATCGGTGCTCGCCGATATTAACCGCCGAGATGAGTTCGATAGCAATCGCGGGACAAGCCCGCTTCGTGCGGCTGACGATGCTGTGATGCTCGACACATCGGACATGACGATAGAGGAAGTCGTCGAGTCCATCTGTGAGCTAGCAAAGCGTTAGGATCTACATGAATTGGCAGGAACTTGCAGAACGCACGTATGAGCGCGCGCAGATACCCGTCGAAGGAAAAGAGCATAATCCGCACCTGATGGGCAATATCGTCTGGGCTGCCCTCTTCGCCGTGACCAAGGTATGTTTCCGCGTATCGGCGAAAGGCCGCGACACCGTGCGCCAATTCAAGGATGGCAAGGGTGCTCTCATAATCTGCAATCATGTTTCGTATTCGGATCCGGTGTTTCATTACGTGGAACTGCGCTGCAAGCAGTGGCCGCGCTTCATGGCGAAAGACGACATCATGCATGGGTTCCCGGCGTGGTTCCTCGGCATGCATGGCGCATTCCCGGTTGCCCGTGATAGTGCCGACTTGTCTGCGGTGAAACGAGCAGTCCGTTACCTGAAAGACGGCGAACTCGTCGCAATGTTCCCTGAGGGTACGCGCCGCGGCAAGGGACATGTCGAGCTTCGCATGCATGCGGGCGCCGCGCTCATCGCGCGTATGGGCAAGGTGCCCATCATACCGTCCACCGTGCACAACGCCGAGAAGATTAAGCGCAAGGGGGAGAGGCTGCGGTTCCCGAAGGTGACTGTGGAGTATGGCGAGCCGCTTTACCTGAAGGATTTCGAATGGATTCCGAAGCCCAAACGCATGGACGCTTTTAGCTGGTTTGCAATGCGTGAATGCTTTGCCCTGAAGGAGGGCATTCCGGCTCAGAGAATCGATATGAAGGCGCTGTTTCTGAATGATGAGGATTTTTCCGAATTGTTCGGCGCCTGGAAACCGGGTATGGAGCCGCCTGCGCCCGCCGATTCAAAGGAGGGCTAGATGAAGGTTGTACGTGCGGAAGCCGCTGGTGCGTGCTATGGCGTCCAACGGGCCCTCGACTTCGCGTTCGAG
>JAUNCA010000219.1 GCA_030526775.1 Coriobacteriia bacterium
GGCCGCTCGAGAAGGTCGAGCCGCTCGTGAACCTCATGGCCCAGAAGGGCAACCTGGAGTACAACTGGGAGAACCTCGACGGAACCAACCCGCAGCACGAAAAGCGCTTCTCGCTGCCCGTGCAGATTCCCGGCATGGGCGAGTTCTATGCGATGAACGAGGCGGCGCTTGAAGAGCATCCCGAGATGAGCACGTATTTCGAGCGCGTTGCATTCCTCGGCCCAGCCGCGATCGCGGATATCGTGCCGCCGGGCGGCGGTGGCGTGGGCATGCACGTCGTTCCCGTGGAGAAGGCCATCGAGCAGGTCGAGACGTCTGCCGATGTCGAGCACCTATCGCACTGGCTGAAAAAGTACGACCGCTTCTCGAGCGCCGTGTGCTCGTGCCGCATGAGCGAGACCGTGCGCGGCGTGAACACCGGCGACGACCCCGACGGCTGGTGCATCGGCGTGGGCGACATGGCCGACTACGAGGTGCAAACCGGCAAGGGCCGCTACATCACCTACGAGGAAGCGCTCGAGATCATCCAGAAGGCCGAAGACCTGGGCTTCGTGCACCAGATTACGAACATCGACGGCGAGGAGAAGATCTTCGCCGTGTGCAACTGCCAGAAATCGGTGTGCTACGGCCTGCGCACGAGCCAGCTCTTCAACACGCCGAACTTCAGCCGGTCGGCCTACATCGCGCACGTCGACCCGAATGAATGCGTGGCCTGCGGGCAATGTGTCGAGAACTGCCCCGCCGGCGCCGTGAAGCTCGGCCAGCGCCTGTGCACGCTGCACGGGCCGGTGGAATACCCGCGCCACGAGCTACCCGACGACAATAAGTGGGGTCCCGACAAGTGGGACTTCGACTACCGTGACCACAACCGCATCGAGACCTACGATACGGGCACCGCGCCGTGCAAGGTGGCCTGCCCTGCCCATATCGGCGTCGAGGGCTACCTGCGGCTCGCGGCCCAGGGGCGCTACACCGAGGCGCTCGCGCTCATCAAGAAGGAGAACCCCTTCCCCGCCGTGTGCGGGCGCGTGTGCAACCACCGCTGCGAGGATGCCTGCACACGCGGGCTCGTCGACGACGCCGTGGCCATCGAGGCGGTGAAGAAGTTCATCGCCGAACGCGACCTGAACGCCGAGACCCGCTTCATCCCGCCGGTGCTGCAGCCGTCGCTTCGCGGGCCCTACCAGGAGAAGATTGCCATCGTGGGCGGCGGTCCCGCGGGCTTGACCTGCGCATACTACCTGGCCACGCTGGGGTACGCCCCCACCGTGTTCGAGCGCAACCCGCTGCCGGGCGGCATGATGACCTACGGCATTCCCTCCTACAAGCTGGAGAAGGACGTCGTGGCCGCCGAGATCGATGTGCTGCGCGCGCTGGGCGTCGAGATCCGCTGCGGCGTGGACGTGGGGCGCGACGTGATGCTCGACGAGCTGCGCGAGCAAGGCTATAAGGCATTCTACCTGGCCATCGGTGCGCAGGGTTCGCGCAAGGCCGGCGTGCTGGGCGAAGACGCCGAAGGCGTGACCAGCGCCGTCGCGTTGCTGCGCACGGTGCTTGCCGACGAGAGCACGCAGCTGCCGGGACGCACCGTGGTCGTGGGCGGCGGTAACGTGGCCATCGACGCCGCGCGGGCTGCCGTGCGCGCCGGGTCGTCCGAAGTGAAGATGGTCTGCCTCGAGCAGCTTGCGGAGATGCCCGCAACCCCCGCGGAACGCCTGGAAGCCGAGGACGACGGCGTGCAGGTATGCTGCGGCTGGGGACCTGCCGAGGTCGTGCAAGAGAACGGCCGGGTCTCGGGCGTGATCTTCAAGCGCTGCACGCGCGTCTACGACGAAGCCGGGCGTTTCGCTCCCATGTACGATGAATCCGACACGCAGCTCGTTGCCTGCGACAACGTGGTGATGTCCATCGGCCAGAGCATCGAGTGGGGCACGCTGCTCGACGGCGAGGCCGTGCAGCTCGGCGGAGGCGGCCGCGCGCAGGCCGATGCCAAGACCTACCAGACCGCGCAGCCCGACGTGTTCGTGGGCGGCGATGCCTATACCGGCCCCAAGTTCGTCATCGATGCCATCGCCGCAGGCCATGAAGCCGCGATATCCATTCACCGCTTCGTGCAGCCGGGTAATTCGCTGACGCTTGGCCGCAATCAGCGCCGCTATATCGAGCTCGACAAGGAAGACGTGGCCATCAACCCGCTGAGCTACGACCACGGCCCACGCCAGGCCGAGGGTGTGGACGAGGCCATCGACCGGCATCGCTCCTACCGCGACTGGCACCTCACGTTGACCGAGGAGCAAGTGCGCGCCGAGACCGCCCGCTGCCTGAAGTGCGGCGCGAGCGTGGTGGACCCCAACCAGTGCATCGGCTGCGGCATCTGCACCACTAAGTGCGAGTTCGACGCGATTCACCTGTCGCGCGAGCTGCCCGAATGCTCCACCATGTGGAAGAACGAGGACAAGCTGAAGGCCATCATCCCCTACGCGGCCAAGCGCAGGATGAAGATCGTGAAGCGGAAGCTCGCGCGGAAGTAGCATGAACCCCGGGGTGCAGCGCACC
>JAUNCA010000220.1 GCA_030526775.1 Coriobacteriia bacterium
ATAAGCTCGGTAATACCGCTGCCCAGGAAGCTGATGGCCATGATGAACATGAGCGTGGACATAACCATGAAGAAGGGCTTCAGCGGCAGCTTCACGCTGTAGACGCGCATGATGATGAAGATGATGGCGAGCACGACGAAGCCCACGAGGATGCCAGCCCAAATGACCATCGGATCGGTGCTGGTAACGAGCGGATATAGGAAGAGCACGACTTCGGCGCCCTCGCGAAACACCGCAAGCCACGCGGTGAACGCAAGCGCGAAGACGCTGCCGGTAACCGCTGCGCCGGCCACTTGCTTCTTGATGTAGTTGTTCCACGCCTCGGTTTCGGACTTGGAAAGCATCCAGTTGGAAACCCAGTACAGCATGACCACGGCGATAAGCGCGGTGACGCCCTCGATGATTTCCTGCTGCTCGGAGCCGTTGCCCATACCCATGCTGTACAGGATGGCGGCTACGATAAAGCTGCATACCACGCCCAGTATCGCGCCCAGGTACACATGGCGCAGGCTCTTCTTCTGCCCCGCCTTCACCAGGTAGGCGATAATCGCACCCAAGACGAGCATGGCCTCGATGCCTTCGCGCACGATGATGCCGAAGGCCGCGAGGAATGATGCCATGGCGGCCAGCGCGCCGCTATCGCCCGTCTCCTCCACGCCGTCAAGCTTGTTCGCGTCGGTGTGCAGCATCTCGCGCAGGCCCTCGACCGCCGCGTTGAACTCCTCCTGCGTGCCGCCGTTCTTGGCAAGCGACTTGCACAGGCTGAATTGGTTCTCGACCTCGGTCTTGCGGCTACCCGCGATATGGCTCATGGCATACCGTTCGAAGCCGGTAATCTCGTAGTATCCGTAATATGCCTGGTTAACGGCTTCCCATGCCGCTTCGGTATCGCCGTTTTTGAATTCCTCCTCCGCGGCATCGAGCAAGATGTCCATCGCATCCGCCACGGTGTTCCAGGTGACCTTCTGGTCGGCAGGGATCGTTTTCTCGTAGTCTTTCCACGAGGCGATGTAGTCGGTAGCGGCAAGCGCCGGTTGCGCGGCCGTCATCGTGAAAGCAAGCATAGCGGCCATGAGCAGGCTGAATATGCGCGCAAAACCCTGTTCGCCCAGCAAGCTCTTACAGTTGTCCATCTCTGAATCAAATCTCCCGTATCCGTTGCGGTAGGCAAATAGTTAGTTCAGCCTACCTAACTTTTCAGGGAAGTTTAGCACACCTAACTCCTCATGCGTTAGGTTTGCCTAAATTTTTTCGAACGGTTGTCTACGCGATTGCCAGAAGGCTCAGCCAAGAGCCCAACATGCCCGTCGCCATAAGGACGCCCACCAGCACAAGCAGGCCGCCGCATACGATGTCGATAACGCGATAGTGGGCCTTCACCCAAGAAAACGCCGCCTCCAGCCGATCGATGAGCACAGCTGACACGACAAAGGGCACTCCGAGACCGAGCGAATAGCAGAGCAACAAGGTTATTCCCATCAGGGCGTCTCCCGTAGATGCAGCCAGGCTCAATGCGGAACCGAGGAACGCCCCGACGCACGGCGTCCAACCAACTGCGAACACCATGCCGAACAACAGCGAGGTTGCAAACCCGCGGGGAATGACCGTCGTTGTGGGCTTCAGCGTGCGCTGGAGCGCGGGAATGCGCAGGATGCCCAGGTAGTTTAGGCCGAGCACGATCACGATTGCTCCGCAGACCGCGTTCAGCACTGCCTGATTATCGCGGAAGAACCCGCCAACCGTGCTTGCAAACGCCCCCATCGCCACGAACAGCAAGGTGAATCCCGCAACAAAACCCAGGGCATTCACCAGCGTCTTTTGCAACGGCCTCGACGGAGCATCGGCGGCACCGCCGGCAAAATAGGCCACGTAGATAGGAAACATCGGCAAGATGCACGGCGAGACGAAGGTGATGATGCCTTCGAGGAATGTGACGAGATACTGCATGCGAGAACGCTAACCAGCCACGAGCGAATCGAGCGCCGCCCGCATACGATCGGGGTCGATAACGCCTGGGGAAATGGTAAGCACCTCGCCTTGCGCCGACACGACCACCGTGGTGGGATATGCCTGCAAGCCGAACGACGATACGGCTTCGAGCTTGGTATCGTAATAGACGGGCAGGGTATGGCCGTTGTCTGCCATCCACGCTCTGGCCATCTCCACCGTTTCGCGCTGTCCATCGGCAACATCGACGAACGCGAAGTTCACCTTGTCTTTGTAGTCATCGTATATGGCCTGGAAATCATCCATTTCCTGCAGGCAATACGGGCACCAAGTGGCCCAGAAGTTTATGACGAGCGGCTTGTTCTCCGCCAATGCGGTAAGGGTTACTGGAGCGTTGCCATCATCGTAAACCGTCGCGTCGAACAGCGCGAGCTGCAGTGCATCCGGCTCCTGCGTGGCAGCGGCTGCATTCGAATCGCCGCCTTCCTCCACCTGGCCTGAAAGCATGCCATATCCAACCCAAGCAAGAAGCAACACCGCCACGAGAATACCCGCTGCGGCGATAACGCCACCTTTACCAGGGTTTTTCTT
>JAUNCA010000078.1 GCA_030526775.1 Coriobacteriia bacterium
TCACGCTGGCGCTGCTGCCTGCCTACGATGCCACGATGGCTGCAGGCGGAACCATGGCCGAGAGCCTCTTGCAGATGGGCCCCGCCTGGTACTACAACGCCCTGGCTGCGCTTGGCTTGGCCGTGGCCAGCATCCTGTTCTTCAACAGCCTGTTCATGCTGGTGAAGCTGTTAAAGGCAACGGGTGGCGACATCCGCAAGCGCTTCACGGCCATCGGCGGTTTCCTCGCGCACCTCTCGCTTGGCGTGATGCTCGTCGGCCTCATCGGCTCGTCGATGTACGTGACCGAGCAGACGGGCTATCTGGCCGCAAGCGAGGATTCGACTGCGGCGAAGAGCTTCCAGGTGCAGGACTACGAACTCACCTATGTGAGCGATTCGATTGACGAGGCCGAGGACGGCATAACCTACACGCTCGTGCTTGACGTGAAGCGCAACGGCCAGAGCATCGGACAGGTGTCGCCGTCGGTGTATCTGGATAAGTCGACCATGCAGCAGCGACTCGACGCGCAAGTGCTCACGATGCCCGACCACGACCTGTTCGTGGTGTATCGCGGCGTGAATGTAAACGGCGACTACTCGCTCGACGTGCGCGTGAACCCGCTCATTCTGTGCGTGTGGGCGGGATTTGTGATGCTTGTGCTGGGAACCGCTATCGCCGCGTGCGGAAAGCGTCCGTCGCGCGGTTCGCGTGACGAGGCGGCAGAGCCTGTGTCGGATGCGGCCGACGAGGTGGCCACCGCATGAGCATCCGCCTGACAGCCGACGGGGTGGGGAAGACGCGTGGGAGCCGCAAGACCCTGCGCGATGTGACGTTTTCCCTGGAAGCAGGCCAGCATCTGGTGGTCTTCGGCTCGAATGGGGCGGGCAAGACCACCTTGCTGCGCATCCTCGCGATGCTCGATAAGCCCACGACTGGCACCGTTGCGGTGTACGAGGGAGAATCCGAGCTCGATGCGGTCGAGGCGCGTGCCCGCATGGGGTTTGTTACGCACGCACCGCAGCTCTACCTGGACCTTACCGCAGAGGAAAACCTCCTGCTGTTCGCGCGCTTGTACGGCGTTGCCGACGCACCCGCCCGCGTAACCGATCTGTTGGATGCGGTGGGCTTGCTGCACCGCCGCGGCGATGTGGTACGTGGCTTCTCGCGTGGCATGACGCAACGCATGGCCATCGCGCGGGCGCTCGTGCACGACCCGGATATCCTGCTGCTCGACGAGGTGTATTCCGGCCTCGACCCGAAAGGCGCCGAAGTCGTGCGCAGCTTAGTGCGCCGCGATGCCGAGCACCGCATAATCGTCGAGGTCAGCCACGATTTCGAGAGCGGCTATGCCGATTGCACCGACGTGCTGCTGCTCGAGCGTGGCCGCACGGAGGGCATCATGTCCCGCGATGCGCTGACGCCCGACGCGATGCGCACCCGCTATCGGCAACTCTTTGAGGGGGCAACATCATGAGCACGTCCCCGCAAGCAAAAAATCATAAAAAGGGACAGTCCCTTTTTATGAAAAATGCGCCCTCCGGGTTCACGCAATTCCGGCTGCTGCTGGCCAAGGACCTGCGCCAGGAATTCCGCACGCGCGAGATGCTCACGTCCATGGGACTGTACGCGTTCTTGGTGCTCATCGTGCTGGGCGTGGCGTTTACCCAGGTAAACGACCTGCGTGCTATCTCGAACCTAGCTGGTGGCTTGGTTTGGGTCATCATCGTGTTCGCCTCGCTGCTGGGGTTGGGCCGAGCGTTCGCCTATGAGAAGGAAGGCGGCGCCCTCGAGGGTTTGCTGCTTGCCCCGCTCGACCGCGGTGCCATCTACCTGGCGAAATTCACCTCGAACCTCATCTTCCTCGGGCTTGTGGAAATAATCGTGCTGCCGCTGTTCTACTTCTTCTTCCTTACGGCGGCCGACCCGGCGCCCACGTTCCTCGCATCGGTGCTGCCGCTGGTGCTGGGCACCGTGGGCATTTCGGCGGTGGGCACCCTGCTCGCGAGCATCACCTCGCACGCACGCAGCCGCGATGTGCTGCTCGCCGTGCTGTTCATTCCCGTACTGTTCCCGTTGCTGTATTCCTGCGTGGCTGCGACAACGGCTGCCTTGGCGGGAACGGTCGAGCTTGGCGGTGCGTTCGGCATCGGCGTGGTGGGAAGCTTGGGCTACGACGTCATCATGTGCGCGGTATCGTGGCTCCTCTACGATTATGTGGTGGAGTAAACGGACGCGATAATGCATGCGGGACGGTTCAATTGTGGGGAAGAGGGACACTTTTATCCCCTTGCCGCTCGCCGATTGAGATTGCGCAATCTTGCTGCATTTTCCCAGGTGAGGCAAAAAACTATCAACTCTGACAGGTACCCTTTCACATGCTCTTCTTTAGTATGGAGACCTAGAGACAGGGGGAATCTGGGAAAAGCATGCCATAGGGCTTGTGCCTCGCGCGCGCGAGGCGTTCCCTTCGTTGTATTAGAGGACGGCGGATGTCTGAAAGTGTGAAAGACGGGGCGCGGTTTGAGCCGTACCCCCTATACGTGAATCTGGATGGCGAGCCGGTCGTGGTCGTCGGCGGTGGCCAGGTTGCCGAGCGCAAGATTCAGACCTTGCTCGAATATGGTGCCTGCGTTCGCCTTATCGCGCCGGAAGCCACCGATGCGCTGCAGGCGCTTGCCGCGGAGAGCCGCATCGAATGGATGCCGCGCTGCTACGAGCCGGGCGACCTGGATGCCGCGTTGTTCGCCGTGTGCGCAACTGACGACCCGCATGTGAGCGAAGCCGTGTACGCCGAGGCAAATGCGCGGCACATGCTCGTGAACGTGGTGGACATCCCGCGTCTGTGCAACGCCATCGTCCCGTCTGTCCTGAAGCGTGGACGCTTGCAGATTGCCGTTTCGACCGGTGGAGCCTCACCGAGTTGCGCGCGCGATATTCGCCGTTCGCTCGAAACGCGCTTTCCCGAATATTGGGAAGATTATCTCGATACCCTCGCAGAGCTTCGTTGCCTCGTGAAGGAGCGCGTGCCGGGTTCGACGGACCTGAGGACCCCGCTGTACGAGGCCATCGGCGAAAGCAATCTGCTCGCCCGTTTCGCGGCGGGCGAGCACATCGATGCCGAATCGGCATTCGATCAGATCGTGGCCCCGCTGCTGAAAGGCGGTGAACGATGAGCCTGGTTGTCATGGGCATCAGCCACAAGACCGCATCCATCGATGCACGCCAGTGTGCGGCGATTCCCGAAGCCGCGATGCACGATGCATTGAATGAGCTAGTTTCCGCCCCCAACGTGAAGGAAGCGGTGGTGCTTTCCACGTGTAACCGCGTGGAAGCCTACGTGGAGGCCAAGACCGACGGGTTAGGCGCCTCCGCGCTCGAACGGTTTTTCCATGGGCGCGTAGGGGACGCCTTCGATGCGCACGATTACTACCTGCATCGCGGGATTGATGCCGTGCAGCATGTGCTGCGCGTCGTAAGTTCGCTCGACTCCCAGGTGCTCGGCGAGGCGCAGATCCTCGGTCAGATGCGCGGCGCGTTCGAGACCGCGCAGGATGCGGGAACCTGTGGGGAAGTGCTTACCGAGCTGTTCAAGCGCGCGCTCGCCTTGGGCAAGCGCGTGCGTACCGAGACCAATATCGGCGCCGATTCGGTGTCGTTGTCTACGGTGGCGCATCGCGTGGCCTGCGAAGCGGTGCCGAGCCTGGCGCAGGCGCGCGTGCTGCTGGTGGGCGCGGGCGAGATGGCGCACCTGAGCGCGAACTACCTTCTGGGTGATGGCGTGGGTGAGCTGTTGGTGACGAGCCGCACGGCTGGCCATGCGGCGTCGTTTGCCGCTGAACACGGCGCCCGCGAGGTGCCGTTCGGGCAGCGTCATGCCGAGGCGGCTCGCTGCGATATCGTCTTCACGATGACGAGCGCCGAGGAACCGGTCATCCGCCGTGCCGATCTTGAGGCCGCCCGCGAAGAGGGCGGGACGTCCGGTCGTTTGCTCACGTTCATCGACGAGGCGGTACCGCGCGATGTGGAGCCCGCCTGTGCGGAGCTCCCCGGTGTGGTTGTGCGCGACCTCGAGTCGCTTACCTCCGTGGTGGACGAAGGCCTGGCAACGCGTATGGGTGCGGTGCCGACCGTCGAGCGCATGGTGGACGAAGCCGAGCAGGACTTCCTTGCTTGGATGCAGGAGCGCCTCGTAGTGCCGACCATCAAGGCCGTATACGAGAAGGGTTCCCTTGTCGTGTCCGAGGAGCTCGACCGCGCGATTAACGCGATGGCGAAAGAACGCGGCAATGAGCTGAGCGAGGCCGAGCGGAAAATCTTAGAGGCCTACGGCAAGGCCATCATGAAGAAGATCCTGCACGGGCCAACGGTCCGACTGCGTAAAGAAGCGCAAACGGCCGATTCGTACTACTACACGGGAGCCGCGCGCTACCTGTTCGGCGTGGAGACCTTCCCGCCGGGCACGAAACGCAGCTGCACCCGCTTGTGCGAACAGGGCGAGCCTTGCCCGATGGGGCTGGAGGGCGCCATGCGCGATGCCTGCCAGGTGGGGAGGATGCGTTCATGAGCAACGTGTTCACGATTGGAACCAGGGGAAGTGCGCTTGCCCTGTGGCAGGCGCATGCCCTGCAAGATGCCCTGCAAGCAGCCGATCCCGATCTGCAAACCGAGATTCGCGTGATCTCGACGAAAGGCGATCGAATCCTCGATAAGCCGCTCGAGCAGATTGGCGACAAGGGGCTGTTCACGAAGGAACTCGAGGCAGCGCTGCTGGCTGGCGAGGTGGATGCGTGCGTGCATTCGATGAAGGACGTGCCCGCCGAGCTGCCGGAAGGCTGTTGCATCGCCGCCATGCTGCCGCGCGCGGATGTGCGCGACGTGCTGGTGTGCGGCCCGCGCATCGCGCATGCGACCGAGCTTGCCGATGTGCCTGCCGGTGCGCGTTTGGGGACGGGTTCGCTGCGGCGATCGGCCCAGTTACGGGCATTGTTCCCGCATATCGAGCCGGCACCCATCCGCGGAAATGTGGACACGCGCCTTGCGAAGGCGGAAGGCCTCGATTACGAGGGCGCCATCTTGGCGGCGGCGGGTGTGCTGCGCATGGGGGCGCAAGATCGCATCGCGGCCTTCCTGCCCGTCGAGCAGATGCTTCCCGCGGTGGGGCAGGGCGCCATTGGCGTGGAAGTGCGCAACGACGACGAGCGAGCTCTTCGCGCGTGCGCCCTGGTGAACGACGAAGAGACCTTTGCCTGCGTCGAAGGCGAGCGCCGTATCCTTGCCGGGCTGCAGGGCGGTTGCCAGGTTCCCTTGGGCGCGTACCTGCGGTTCGAAGATGACGACCTGCTTTGCGATGCCGTCGTGCTCTCGCTCGACGGCAAGCGCGTGGCCCGCGCAACGCGGTGCGAGTCGCGTTGGGCCGACCCGTTGGACCTGGCGGACGACGTGGTGTCGGAGCTGCTCGTGAAGGGTGCTGCCGAAATCCTGGACGAGATCCGTGGGGACGGGGTGAAAGCGTGAGCGGCGTGTGCGTATACCTGGTGGGCGCTGGCCCCGGCGACCCGGAACTCCTGACGCTGCGCGGTGCGCGGCTGCTCGAGCAGGCTGATGTCGTCGTGTACGACTACCTGGCCAACAGCGCCCTGGCAAGCCATGTGAAGCCGGATGCCCGGATGATTTACGTGGGCAAGAAGGGCTTCACGCAGCATGTGACGCAAGACGAGATCAACGAGCTGCTGGTGCACGAGGCCCGCGCGCTCGAAGCTGCAGGCGGCGGTTCGCTCGTGCGCCTGAAGGGCGGCGACCCGTTCGTGTTCGGTCGCGGTGGCGAGGAAGTCCTTGCCCTGCGCGAGGCGGGCATACCCTTCGAGGTGGTGCCCGGCATCACGAGCGGCATTGCGGCTCCGGCGTACGCGGGCATTCCCGTCACGCACCGCGGTGTGGCGTCGTCCGTGACGTTCATCACGGGCCACGAGGATCCGACGAAAAACGCCTCGGCAATCGACTGGCCTGCGCTTGCCCGTTTGGCGCAAGTGGGCGGCACACTGTGCTTCTACATGGGCATGCGCAATTTGGAACTTATCGCGCAGCGGCTGGTGGAGAACGGGGTTTCCGCGGAAACGCCGGCCGCGTTGGTACGTTGGGGCACCACGAACGCGCAGCAGACGCTCGTGGCTACGCTAGCGGATGTGGCGCAGCGCGCACAGGAAGCAGGCTTCGGAGCGCCGGCGATTATCCTGGTGGGCCCGGTTGCCGGCCTGCGTGAACGCATGAGCTGGTTCGAGGAGCGCCCGCTGTTCGGGCAAACCGTGGTGGTCACGCGCTCGCGTTCGCAGGCAAGTGTGTTCAGCGACCGGCTGCGTGCCCTGGGCGCCGACGTGGTCGAGTTCCCGACCATCGCGTTTGCCGAGCCGGACGATTTCGCTCCGCTCGATGCTGCGTTGCAGCGCATCGAGTCGTACGATTGGGTGGTGTTCACGAGCGTGAACGGCGTCGATGCGTTTTTCGCGCGGCTTGCGCTGTACGGTGGGCGCTGCGATGCCCGGGCGCTTGCCGATGCGTATGTGGCAGCTATCGGCCCGGCTACCGCGAAACGCCTGGAGGCGTATGGCATTCGCCCCGATGCCGTACCGGGCGAATACCGCGGCGAAGCCGTGTTCGACGCCCTTGCGGAGGCTTCGGCCGAGTTTGGGCTGAACTTGGAGGATGCGCGCGTGCTCATTCCACGTGCGCAGGTTGCCCGCGAGGCGCTGCCCGCATTGCTCGAGCGCGCGGGTGCACAGGTGGATGTGGTGGCTGCGTATAAAACCGTGCTACCGCCGGCCGAAGGCGTGGATACCCTCGTGACGCGCCTGAAGGCGGGGGAGGTCGACGCCGTCACCTTCACCTCGTCTTCGACAGCGCGCAACCTCTTGGAGCTGCTCGGCGAGAACCGCGATGCGCTGAACTGCGCGCGCCTGTTCTCCATCGGCCCCATTACCACGGCGACGCTTGCGAAAGCAGGTTTTACTGACGTGGTCGAGGCAACTGAATATACTATCCCAGGGCTCGTAGACGCCTTGGTGGCGGAAAGATTAGAAGGGGGAAGCCGATGATCGGCATCTCGAAACTGTATTGCGGAGCGGTGGAGCCTTCGGATGTGCTGCGTTACCGCCGGCGTTCGAAGGAGCTGCCGAGCGGGTTGCTGCAATTCTCGAAGGACAAGAAGCCCGTGGTGGTGTGGAACTGCACGCGCACGTGCAACCTGAAGTGCGCGCATTGCTATGCGCTTTCCGATGCGCATAAGTACCCGCAGCTTTCCACCGAAGAAGCCAAGGCGATGATTGACGACCTGGCCGCCTTCGGCGCGCCCGTGCTGCTGTTCAGCGGCGGCGAGCCCTGCCTGCGCGAGGACCTCACCGAGCTCATGCATTACGCGAAGGATGCCGGCATGCGCGTCGTCATCTCGACGAACGGCACGCTCATCACGCCCGAGCTTGCGCGTGAGTTCGCGAGCGTGGGCCTTTCCTACGTAGGTGTGTCCTTCGATGGCGACCGCGAGACCCACGATGCGTTCCGCGGCGTTCCCGGCAGCTTCGATCTGGCGCTGCAGGGCCTGAAGAACGCGCAGGATGCGGGCATCAAGGTAGGCCTGCGCTTCACCATCAACAAGCGCAACTGGCGTGAAATCGACGATGTGTTCGGCCTCATGCGCGAGAACAACATCAACCGCGCCTGCTTCTACCACCTGGTGTACACCGGCCGCGGCTCCGAAATGATGGAAGAGGACCTGACGCACGAGGAAACGCGCCAGTGCGTGCGCCGCATCATGGACCTCACGAAGGCCTGGTTCGACGAGGGCGGTACGCCCGAGATTCTCACCGTGGACAACCACGCAGACGCGCCGTTCGTGTACATGGAGCTTCTGAAGGAAGACCCGGAACGCGCCGCCAAGGTGATGCAGCTGCTGCAGTGGAACCAGGGCAATTCTTCGGGCAACGGCATCTCGTGCGTCAGCTGGGACGGCGAAGTGTACGCCGATCAGTTCTGGCGCCACTTCAGCTTCGGCAACGTGAAGGACCGCCCGTTCTCGGAGATCTGGACCGACGTGTCGCGCACGACGCCGCAAAGCGAGCTGATGTACCGCCTGAAGGACAAGCGCCCGTTCGTGAAGGGCCGTTGCGCCGAGTGCCGCTGGCTCGACATCTGCGGAGGCAACTTCCGCGTGCGCGCCGAAGCGGCAACGGGCGACCTCTGGGCGCCCGACCCGGCGTGCTTCCTCACCGACGAGGAAATCGCGCGGACGCCTGATGATCCGCCGCGGGTGGTGGAAGCGCCGCTGGTGGAATAAGGGGCGCTCCGGGCTTCGCGGTTGCGGGGAGAGGCCCGCGAAGGCCCTTCTGAGCGCGCCGCAGGAACCGCGCTCAAAAGAATTTGGCTAGTCTTGGCCAGCGCCAACGATACGCAGGTGAGGTGACGGTCGACCGTTTTCATTGCCAAATTCCTAAGCGCGGTTATCGCGGCGATTAAAGCGAAGCCGGGCCTTCGCGGGCCTCTCCCCGCAACCGCGAAGCTGCGTGACGTTTCGACCTGCTTTTTAGGAGGAGTGGATATGGAATACGGGAAGTTTCCGGCATATCGGCCGCGTCGGATGCGCAACGGGGAAGTGCCCCGGCAGTTCATCCGCGAGACCGAGCTTTCGGCCAAGGATTTCATCTACCCGATGTTCGTGAAACCGGGCGAGGGGTGCCGCGACGAGGTTCCCTCGATGCCCGGCGTGTACCAGCTGTCGCTCGACATGCTGATGCCCGAGATCGAGGAGCTGCTGGCCTGCGGCGTGAAGAGCGTGCTGCTGTTCGGGCTGCCGTCGCATAAGGATGCCCTCGGCACCGAGGCTTACGACGACCACGGTGTGGTCCAGGAAGCCTGCCGCATCATCCGCGCCCAGGCACCCGAGATGTACATTATCACCGACGTGTGCCTGTGCGAGTACACCGACCACGGGCATTGCGGGCCGCTCGACGAGGCCGGTAATGTGGTGAACGACGAGGCGCTGAAGCTGCTGGCCGCCGAGGCCGTGAGCCATGCGAAGGCGGGCGCGCACATGGTGGCCCCGTCCGACATGATGGACGGCCGCATCGGTTTCATCCGCGCCGCGCTCGACGAGGCTGGCTTCCAGGACGTGCCGATTATGGCGTACTCCACCAAGTACGCAAGCGGCTTCTATGGTCCCTTCCGCGATGCGGCCGATTCCGCGCCTGCGTTCGGCGATCGCCGCGCGTACCAAATGGACCCGGCCAACGCGGAAGAGGGCGTGCGCGAGGCGGCGTACGATATCGCCGAGGGTGCCGACCTCGTGATGGTGAAGCCCGCGCTTTCGTACCTGGATGTTATCCAGCGCGTGAAATCGCGCCTGCAGTTCCCCACGGTGGCTTATAACGTGTCCGGCGAGTATTCCATGGTGAAGGCTGCCGCCGCAAACGACTGGATTGACGAGAAGCGCGTCGTGCTTGAGCTGCTCACGAGCATCAAGCGCGCCGGTGCCGACATGATCATCACCTACCATGCGAAGGAAGCATCCCGCTGGCTGGCCGAATGACCAGGGTCTATGAAAAACTGGCAATACTGATAGTACACAACCAAAGCGTGCGCGATGTAAAAGAGAGGAAGGGATAGCAGGAAGTAGGCACGCATGAAAGTCGCAATTCGTTATTTCACCCGCACGGGTCACACCAAGATGCTGGTTGATGCCATATCGGAAGCTCTCGGGGTCGAGGCGCTCGACATCTCGCACCCGATAACCGAGCCGGTGGACATTCTGTTCCTAGGCAATTCGGTGTACGTGACGAAAACCGGTCGCGACATGCGCCATTTCCTGCAAAAACTTGACCCGAACCTCG
>JAUNCA010000079.1 GCA_030526775.1 Coriobacteriia bacterium
GGACAGATTATCCACCACGGCCACGTCGTAACCGCGCTCGATAAGCTCCACGCACGTATGGCTCCCGATGAACCCCGTGCCCCCCGTCACCAGTATTGTCTTAGCCATGTTCAGCCTTTCATCCCGTTGGAATCCCCCCGCATTGTACCCCAACCGAACACCGCACTGCCATTGGGTCCACACGGCTCTCAACGGTATCGTCGCTTTGGAGTAAACTGCGATAATCGCAGCACCTAATTGGTTGTCGAAAGGGGCCCGATGGCCTCAACGGAATGCCATTAGGAATAGAAAGGACGAGCACATGGCCGACGAATGCCTTATCTGCAAAGCCCCATTGGAGTATCTGGAATCGGATACGCCCATGAAATGCGCGATTTGCCAAAGCGAGGAGAACAGCAAGACCCGCTGCATTCATGGCCACTATGTCTGCAACGCATGCCATACCGCAGGAATGGACACCATTGTCGGCCTATGCCTCGACGAAACGTCGAAAAACCCGATTGAGATCATCCAGAAGATGATGGCGCTCCCCTTTTGCCACATGCATGGGCCCGAACATCACGTGATGGTAGGAGCAGCGCTGCTAACCGCTTATAAGAACGCAGGCGGGAACATCGACTTAGACGTCGCGCTGGCAGAGATGATGAATCGCGGAAAGGTCGTTCCCGGCGGCGCATGCGGATTTTGGGGAGCCTGCGGTGCGGGAATCAGCTCGGGCATGTTCGTGTCGATTGTATCGAAGTCCACGCCACTGGCGAACGAGCCGTTCGCCCTCTCGCATCTGATGACGGCGCAATCGCTGCAGGCTATCGGCGAAATCGGCGGCCCTCGTTGCTGTAAGCGCGATTCGTATCTCGCGATTCTTTCGGCCATCGATTTCGCGCGGGAGCACCTCGACGTGCTCATGGACAAGCCGGAAATCATCTGCACCCACACAGCGCAAAACAACCAGTGCATCGGAAAGCGTTGCCCGTTTTTCCCGGCAAACCACTAATCACGTGGAGCGCAAAATGATGATTTACCGCGGGGGTGAATTATCATTTCGCCAATGATGATTTACCGCGGGGGTGAATTATCATTTTGCCCAGATCTTGCCAGGGGTTTGCGCTTGCCAGCATAGAAGATGGGAACCAAAATCGAAGGTTTGGCACAGAGTCCCTGTTAAAAACGCTATCCTCTTTTGGTGAGCTCGGCCATCGCGGCATAGTGCCTGACATCGAATCGCTCGGGGGCGGTTTCGAGAAGGAGCTTGCGATGCTCGCGATCCCAAGATTGCAGCTCTTCCGCTGATAGCGATGCGCCAATACCACGGCAGGCCCTCATGCGGCCATGCCACGATCCCCTCGTGAACGGAATGCTCAGGCGATACTCCTCGTGGTGGGTGAGGTCGAAGCCTTCGCGATAACAGCTCGGGATGTCAATAGGGTGAAGGGTTTCGCCCGCCCCGCTCCATTGCGGACTGTATTTCAGCACGAGGCTCTCACTCGCACCCGCAATCTCATCCTCGTAGGGTAGCCATGCCATATAGAGGACCAGCAGCTTCCCACCAGGTCTCAGCATAGCGTGAAACGCGGGAGCTACGCGCTCGTGCCTGAAATACCAGAAGCACTGGCACGCGGTGATGACATCAAACGATTCCGCCGCAAAGTCCAACTCCTCCGCGGAAGCCACAACGTACTCGATATCCGTGCCCTCGGAAAGTCGTCGAGCCTGGGATATCTGCTCTTCGGAGATGTCCGTACCAATCCATCTCCCGCCATATACGTGCATATTCCTCGGCAGTACGCCAGTTCCCGTTCCGACATCGAGAATAGTCTGGCCGCTTACGCACAACCCCCTGTCAGCGATTCTTTGGTAGAACTCCTGCGGGTAAATGTCCCGGTATGCGGCATATTCGGCAGAAACCCTTCCCCAGTCAAAGGGCCTACCCTCGTCGATTCTTTCGTCACGTATGCTCAAACCGTCATCCGCCCATTCGCCACACGGCCAGCCTTGCAGGTAAAAAATGGCGCGGCCGGCACGATGCCGACCGCGCCCTGTTATTGTAATGCCAAGCGCTTAATGCACCGAGCAGGAAAGGCACGGGTCGTAAGCGCGGATAAGCTTCTCGACCTCGAGGCGGATGAAGTCCTCGGACACGCCCTCAGCCAGCAGCTTGCTCGCCAACACGCGGATGTCGTCCTCGATATTCGCCAGGTTCTGGCACGTCGGCGTCATGATGCTCGCGCGCACGATTCGCCCTTCGTCGTCGAGCTCCATCCCATGGAACGCAACGCCGCGCGGGGCCTCGGTCACGCCGATGGCTCGGCCGGCCTTCACCTCGTACGGCACCGGCAGCGACGCGCCCGGCTCGTAGGTTGCAGCCAGCTCGCGGCAGTAACCGATGCAGCGCTCGAGCGCGTCCACGAGCTCGACCGCCTGCGCCACGTTGTTGCGCATCGGATTCAGCTCGGGCGGACGCAATCCGGCCTTAGCCGCTGCGATCTTCGCGCGCTTGCTCAGGTTATCCCAGCTCGCGTTGATGCGCGTGAGCGCTGACGTCATGTAGTTGCGCCCGGAGCTCTTCACCTTGCTGAAGTACGCGCCGGAATGCTCGACCTTGTATTCCTGGATATGCTCGTCACGGTCGTTCGAGTCGAACTCCTCGCCCGCCTGCAGGAAGCGCAACGTGTTCGACGACTGCACCGGGTATCCGCCCGGCTCCACCGTCGCGAGCAAATCGCCGCGGGTCTCGAATTCGGTAACCGCAAAGGAGTTGAACAGGTCGACCACGGCCTCGGCGAAGGGGATCTGCGCTTCCATGGCATCTGCCAAGCGCAGGTATTCGTCGCGCGCCGGCTCGCTCGTAAAGCCGCCCACCACAGCGGTAATCGGGTGAATCGAACGCCCGCCCACGACCGTGCACAGATCGTTGCCCAAACGCTTCAGGCCGAGCGCCTGCTCGAACAGCGCCGGGTCGATGTCGGCCAGCGGGAACACGCTCGGCTGCCCGATGAAATCCGGCACCGCGAACACGAACAGGTGCGATGCGTGGTTCTGCAGGTAGGACCCGTAGATGAGCAGCTGACGCAGCAGTTTCGTGCGCTCGGAGACCTCCACGTCGAAAATGCGCTCGATGGCCTGCAGGTCGGTAACCACATGCGTCGGCGAGCAGATGCCGCACACGCGCGAGCAAACATAGCTCGACTCGCGGAAGCTGCGCCCTGCCACCATGGCTTCGAAGAAGCGCACGGCCTCGACGACGTTCATCTCGACGGATTCAAGCTTGCCGTCCTTGATGACCAGGTGCACGTTGCCATGGCCTTCGATGCGGGCAATATGGTCGACGTTGATTTTCGTGATAGCCATGCGTCAGCCCTCCCTGTGCGCCGCAATGTACTCCTGGTACATGGGGTTGGTCTGGTTGAACATCTCGAGCGCCTTATCGAAATCGGCCACGGACAGCCCGTAGCGCTCCACTGCCAGGCGCGCACCTTCGAGGCTCGCATCGGGCGAGAGCCCGCGGCAGCCATTGCAAGGTCGTCCGAGGTTCACGCAGCGGGCGTGGCATCCGGCTGTGGTAACCAAGCCCAGGCAAATCTGGCCCTTGTTGTAAAAGCACGAAGTCTCGTTGCGCTTGCAGTCGCCGCACATCGTGCGGGTGAATGGCCGACGGTTGCTGCCCAGCAGCGCCGCCTCGAGCACGTCCACGAATTCCCAGAAATCGATGGGGCAACAACGCACCTCGTAATCGACATCCACGACATCCGAAACCGCTCGCGGCGGGATGGGCACGCCGCTGGCCTCCGGCACGCCGTCCGGATACTGAATAGCCTGCTTGCCCACATGGTCGGCAGCCGCCATGCCGGGGATGCCAGCAGTCGTGGCGCAAGCGCCGATGGCGATGACCACCGCAGCCTTCGAGCGGATATCGCGCACGAGCTCGGCGGCCTCCTCGTTCACGACGGCGCCCTCGATGACGGCGACGTCATATTCCTCGGGGCATGGCACGGAGCTCGTCATCTGCCAATGCACGATATCGAGCTGGCCGACGACCTCCATCAGGTGGTCTTCTTGGTTGGTAATCTGAAGCTGGCAGCCAAAGCAGCTGGCCAAGCCGAACACCACGACGCGGGGGTTCTTCTTCTCTTCCATCTGCGCACCCCCTATTTCATCGAACCCTGGATGTTCAGGGCTTCCCAATAATTGAACACGGGCCCGTCGATGCAGCAATACTGATGCCCAATCTGGCAATGCCCGCACTTTCCCATGCCGCATTTCATGTGGCGCTCGAAGCTCATGTAGATGTGGTCGTAGTCGATGCCCTTCGCGCGCATCGCGTCCACCACGAACCGGTACATAATCGGCGGCCCGCACACGGTGCCGAAGGTGTTCGCCGGGTCGATTTCCAGGTGCTCGAACGGCTTGGTCACGACACCGACCTCGCCATCCCAATCCTCGTCCGGCTTATCCACGGTAAGGTGCAGCTCGAAGTCGTCGCGGTGCTTCCACATCTTGAATTGGTTGAGGAACATCATCTCGGAGGGCGATTTCGAACCATAGATGATGGTGACCTTCCCGAAATCGCTACGCTCGTCGTGCACGTTGTTGATGAGCGAGCGCAACGGCGCAATGCCCAGGCCACCGGCCACGAACAGCACGTCGTGCCCGCGCATGTCGTCGATGGGGAACCCGTGGCCGAACGGCCCGCGGATGCCCACGATGTCGCCGCATTGCATCTCGTGCAGCTTCGAGGTGAAACGCCCCGCCTTGCGAACGCACAGCTCGATGAACCCTTCCTTCGTCGGCGAGCTCGTGATGGAAATCGGCGCCTCACCGATGCCGAAGATGGACACCTCGACGAACTGCCCCGGCTTATGCCGGAACGCCTCGCGGATGCGATCGTCGATGAAGCGGAACTCGAAGAGCTTCTCGTTGGGCGTTAGCTGGAGGATGGAGGTGATACGCGCAGGCCACGGGCGATACGGATTGCCGGCCATCAGCTCGGCACCGGTCATCGCGTGGTCATTCTTCCCCAGCGGTGCCACGGAAACGTGCGCCAGCGCCTCGCGCTCGACGTTGGTCAGCCTACTCGTCGGCATGATGCGCCTCCTTCTCCTTGAAGAACCTCAGCACCTCGAGCGGGTTGATGTTCGCCTTGCATGCGGTGACGCAGCGCCCACACCCGACGCAGAGCATGCGGTCGTAATTCGCTTGGAAGCCGTTGAGCTTGTGATACATGCGATGCCTCACGCGCGTCCGCGGCTTCTTGCGGAAGTTATGGCCGCCGGCAACCGTCGCGAAATCGGGCGACGTGCAAGCATCCCACACGCGCAAGCGCTCGCCCGTCTTGCCATCGGGGGCGAGCTCGTCATAGATGTCGAAGCAGAAGCAGCTCGGGCACACAGCCGAACACGCGGTGCACGACAGGCACTTGCCGCCGAACTCGTCCCAGAAATCGTCGTACAGGAAGGCGTCCATCAACATGGCGACCGACTGCACCTCGGGGTTGTTCGGGTTGAAGGCACGCGCACGCGCACGCGTGATCTCGCGGAACTTCACGCGCTCCTCGTCGGTGGCGAAGCGCACGTCGCAGCAGCGCTCCATCACCTCTGCCGCCTCGCGCCCGCCGATGCTCACGATGAAGACGTCGCCGATGTCGATGAGGAACAGGTCGTAGCCATAACGCGCCTCGTTCGCCTCCATCAGGTTGCAGAAGCAGTTCTCGGTCGGCATGCAGGACATGCCCACGACCAGCGTCTTCTCGCGACGCGCGACATAATATGGGTCCGGATACGGACCGTCGCGGAATACGAGGTCCATGCGGTTGAAAGCGTTGATGTCGCAGGAATGTGCGCCGAAGATGACGCGCGGCTTGATGTCCGCCTCGAACGGAGTCACATCGTTTTCCGCCACGTCGAATGTGAAAAGGGTTTCGCGAGATGGCAAAAGATACTTCTTCGGCGAAGAGACCGTCGTATCGTAATCGAGCACGATTTCAGCAGGATCGTGCACGACGTCGAACACGTAGGCCCCGTCACGTTCGACAGGCGCAACCACTTCGTAGGCCTCCATGAAGCCCCGCACGAGGGCATCGACCTCCGAAGCGGCAATGACACGGTAGAGCATGCTGCCTCCTTTTCTCCTTAGCCCCTAGCCAGCCATACTAGGAGCTCCCGAGGAAACACTGGCCAAGCGATTCAGCAGCGCTGCCGAATGACGCCTGGCCGGTATTCCCCCATCGCGAGAAACCGCTCAAGCAACGCCCAATATCCACAACAGTCTTAAAATGTCCCTTTTCTAATCCTAAACGAAACCGGAGGTTTAGCCAACAGGGCAAAACCTCCGGTTTCCATCGAAAAGATGTTATTCAGGCCTTTGACCAGGAATTACGCCTCGGGGAAGAAAATGGCGATTTCACGGGCGGCCGACTCGGTGGAATCGGAGCCGTGGATGACGTTCTCATCCATAATCAGGCCGAAGTCGCCGCGAATCGTGCCGGGAGCGGCGTCGGCGGGGTTCGTCGGGCCCATGAGGGTGCGGACCTTGGCCACGGCGCCCTCGCCGGAGACGACCATCTTCACGACAGGACCGGAGGTGATGTACTCGATGAGGCCAGCGTAGAACGGCTTGCCCTCATGCTCGGCATAGTTGGCCTTGGCCTGCTCGTCGGTCACGACATCAAGCTTCATGGCCTCGATCTTCAGGCCGGCACGCTCGAAGCGGTTGATGATTTCGCCGATGTGACCGTTGCGCACACCGTCGGGCTTGATCATCGTGTAAGTCTTCTGAATTGCCATCGTATTAATTCCTTTCAGTTCATCCCTTGGCTTTCTGCCAGGGCTTTTCCTGCGCACATAAAGCCCATGCCACTATAGGAAGCGGCACGTAGCCAACCCGCTGTTGACTCGGGCGGTTAGCCGTTGCTCGAGAAGTTCAACGAGATGTCGGTTATCTTCCAGCCGATAAGATCGCGCTTGTACGTGATCTTATACTGCACATCGCCGCCATCGGTCGTGGCCGCAGTCGCATAGACCTGCGTGCTGTCCATCGAGCGGTCGACGCCGTCGATCTTCACGTCATCAGCCTGGACGACGAACTTCGTCATCTGCTGGACATCGGATTCAGCCACCTCGGGAGCAAACAGCCCAGCCGCATCGTCAGGCGACGCGAACAGTTGCTTCGTCATGTCCTCCTGCGTCGGCCAGCCATAGCCCTGCGTATATGCGAAGGCGCCGGCACCCACGGCGATAATCAACAGCAACAGGATGACGAGGAAGATGTTGCGGCCCGTATGGCGCTTCTTGCGCTCTTCCTTCGAAGCCGCACGGCTCCAACGCTCGAGTTCTTCGTCGGTGGCGGTGAAGAAGCGCTCCTCGTTGCCCATGGGCGCGTTGGCCTGGACAGCGGGGATTGCCTCGGTCGGCTGCTGTGCCGACTCTTCGGCGACAACCGCGGCTCCCTCGACGTCTTTCAGGTCTTCGTTGTACTCGGGCGTATCGGCAGCGGGCACGTCAAGACCCGACATGTCCACCTTGCCCGACTCGGAAGCTTCGGAAGCCAGCGAGGCGCCCGTCGACACCTGTGCGATGGCCTGCTGGTAGTCTACGCTCGCGGCATCGTTCAGGAAGTAGGTCTTGTCGGCCAGCGCGTGCTCGAAGGCGTTCACGGCCTTCTGGTACTCGCGGTTGGCAACGTAGGCCTGGCCAAGGTTGGCATACAGCTGGTTGCGCACCTTGTCGGTCATGTCGAACTGCAGCGCGCTTTCGTAGGAGGTGACGGCATCGGCGGGACGGCCGAGGGCCATGAAGCAAACGCCCAGGTTCAGCAGCGCCTTCGTCGGGCTCGGATTGCTCTCGTCGAGCGCGGCGGAACGGAACGCGGCGCCGGCCTCGGCGGACTTGCCAAGGCGCAGGAGCGCGTTGCCCATGCCCATGTAGGCCTTGTACGGAGTGGCGTAGTGGTTATCCGAAACCGCCACCTCGAAGTAGCGGACGGCATCCTCATAGTCGCGGAGCATCGCGTACGCCATGCCCATGTTGTAGTTCACGGAGCCCATGTTGTCGTACGCGGGGTCGGCCGTGGCCTGTGCGAACGCATGGATGGCCTCGTTGTAGTCGCCGATTTTCACCAGGCAGTTGCCGATGCGATGATACAGCAGGCCGATCTCGCCCGGTTCGGGCTTCTGCTCTTGATCCTCCAGGCATTGCGTGAATCCCTGCAACGCCGCCGGATAGTCTTTCAGGCGATATGAATTGTGTGCGTTGTTGAAAGTCTCGTTGTTCATAAGCCTTACCTCTCGTGTTCGCTCTGAAGCGCTTTGCGTATTGGCTGGCGTCTGGTGTTAGGCGTTCTCGATGGTGACGGACACGATCTCGTCGCCCGCACGCAGCGAGCGCACGACCTCGATGCCGTTGATGGTCTGGCCAAACACGGTGTAGCCGGAATCCAGGAAGGGCTGCGCGCCCAGGCACAGGTAGAACTGGCTGCCCGCCGAGTTCGGGTTCTGGCTGCGAGCCATGGCGAGCGTGCCGTCCAGGTGCTTGTTATTCGGGTTCGTGGTGAACTCCTCGCGGATGCAATAGCCCGGGCCGCCCGTGCCAAAGCGGCTGAAGGGGCTGCCATCGGCGCGCGCCACATCGGCGCTGCTTGCGGTGCGGGTGTTCGGGTCGCCGCCCTGGATGACGAAGCCTGGCACATAGCGGTGGAACTTCAGGCCATCGTAGAAGCCCTTCTGGGCGAGCTCGACGAAGTTGCCCACGTGGATGGGGGCATCCTTGCCGGCGAGCTTCACCTTCACGGTGCCCTTGGAGGTCTCGATGATGGCGGCCTCCTTGCCCGTGGGCTTGTACTGCGGCGTGTAAAGCGCTTCTCTCATCAGCGCAATCCTTTCATTCGATCAATCTAATCCAAGCTATTATACGGCATGTTGGCCCAGCCCACACAATTGTCGTTCAAGGCACATAAACGCCTGGCGCCCAGGATGCTCCCCGGCATAAACTCGTCTTATTCAACAGATGCGACGTGTTGCAAGATGATATCCGCCGATTCTCGTATAAACTGCATGTACGGGATTCTGCTATTCATGCAAACGATGGAAAGGAATGCGCCATGAGAATTACGAAGTTTGCACTCGTCGCGTTAGCCGCTGCACTGGCCTTCGCACTCGCCGCATGCAGCGGCCCTTCGAGCTACTCCCAGGAGCTCCTCGAGGAAGCCGACGGCATTAAAGTAATCGCTGAAAACGCGGGGTCGGACCAAACCGCCCTCACCGAAGGCGCCATCACGGTAAAGGAAGGTGACGTCATCGTCATCAGCCCCTGCATGGAGAAGGGAAGCTTCCACCTCACGATAACCTCGCAAGATGGCAAGACCGTGGCCTACGATGACGACGCCTCCGGCAGGGTGTATTTCACCATCGATGCCGAGCCGGGCGTGTACGATGTTAAGACCAGCGGCAACGACGCCACGGGCTGGATGACCGTCTTCTCCAGCAACGCCGAAGAAGAGGCCGCTATGAACGCCTCGCTTGAAGAGGTGCTCGACGCCAACGGCATCGATAAGGAAGGTATTACCAACAGGTAAGCAGGTCGGAACAGGCAGCAAGCGCACGAGGCCGCCAGCACGCTGGCGGCCTCGTTGCATTTCCACGCGCACCACGCCTCTATCGCATGCGCGGATGCGACGCTATGGGATATCATGCTGGAAGGTTGTTTTGGGAAGGTGGTTGCCGTGGCAGAAACCGTACGCATCGATTCGCTGGCATATGGATCGTCCGGCGTGGGAAGGCTCACGTCGGGCAAGGCCGTGTTCGTGGACGGCACCGTCCCGGGCGATACGGTGGAAGTCGAGCTCG